>PMCK01000565.1 GCA_003154095.1 Myxococcales bacterium
CCCCTTCGACCAGTTCCATCACCAGGTAAAGCGCGCCCCGCTCCTCGAAATGATCGACATATGCCGGGAGAGCTCGGTGGTGAAGTGACTGAAGCACGCGCGCCTCGCGCTCAGCGAGTTCGACATCCTTCCACGACCGAGCATGTCCCACGTAGAATCGCTTAATCGCGACGGGATGCCCATCCTTTCGATCAACGGCCTCCAAAGTTTCTGCCTGAGCGCCGGACCCCAATTTGCGCCAAACGACATAGCGTCCGTCGGCTAGCTCCTCTTTCGCCAACGATTCATCTGGGATGCTCGGCGCGGCGCTGGGTTTAGGCTCAAGATCCATCGTGCCGCGAATCTTTTAGCTCGAAACGACTCGGCACACCATGGCGATGGCGACAATGCGCCCCTATCATTTTGAGTGATAGTGGAACGGCGCCGTCGTAACTTGGGGACCGCAGCGTCAAATATGAAGTATATTGTCGGCCAACTGTAGGAACTATGCTTATGAAGATCTGCAATCTAAGTGGAGTCACGGGGACGGCGCTCGGTCTTTGCTGGGCGCTCTGTGCCTGTGCCAACTCGCCAGTGGACCATCCTATTACGCTCGCACAGCCAAGCGCCCAGTCGTCAAGACCTGCCCAAATGCGGGTGTTAACCAATGCCGAGCGGAATCATTTGCGACAATCGTTGTCCGCCAGCCTATCAAGGTCCACACAGGGGCTCACCGTTGAGCGCACGAGCACTGGTAGCAATCGGATTGATCTACAAAACCGCTTTCAGCACATGAGCGTAGTGACAGAGAGCTCCGATGGTCAGCTTAAACAACGTTGTATTTCGTCGCCTGGGGAACTCGAACAATTGCTTTCCGAACAACAAGAGCATGCCCACGAGCGAATCGGGAGTCAGCCGTGAAAATGCGAAGTCGCGCGACCATGTCGGTCGGCACCGCCACCCTACTGGCCCTGTTGGCCACTGCGGCGAAAGGTCATGCAAAATCGACTTTCGTTTTGAATAACACCGATAGCGCAGGAGTGGGATTTAACGATTCGACACCGGCGACTCCTATCGGGGGTAACAGCGGCACAACCGTCGGTCAGCAGCGCATCAATGCGTTCCAATATGCCTTAGACCTCTGGGGAAAGGCCATTGATAGCGCGGTGCCCATCGTCGTTGACGCAAGTTTTTCGCCTTTCGACTGCGCAGCTAATAATTTGGTGCCATTGGGGCGGGCGGCACCAACTGGAGAAGAATATGGCGTGCCTGGTTTAGCACCCAATATGTTGTACCCCGAAGCGCTGGCAGACCGTATCGTGGGATATGACCTAAACCCCGGTACCGCCGACATCAGAGCTGAGTTCAACGGTAACCTAATCCAATGTTTACCGGGATATGACTGGTACTATGGCTTCGATGGTAAGTCAGGTTCGAATTCTGACCTCGTAACCACCGTGCTACACGAAATCGCTCACGGGCTTGGATTTGGTTACTTACCAGACCCTGCAACGGGTGAACTGCTGGCCCCCGGCATGGTGGACCCATATTTTCAACATTTGCTAGACACTCAGACGGGTCGTCACTTCGACGTTATGTCGACCGCTGAACGATTATCCTCGATTGGCAACGCGCGGCATATTGTTTGGGACGGGCAATACGTGACCCAGGCTGCAGCCACCTATCTTGCGGCTGGCGCTCCAAGTGTCGGTGTAAATCCGGCGCCATCCGGTTTCCTCGGCGCTTTGCTAGAAGCAAATTTTGGTCCACGATTGCCCACTCAAGCACTTACCGGGCCACTGGCGACGGGTAATCCTACCGCCGGTTGCTCGGCTTTAGCCAACTTGTCCGGTTCAATTGCATTGTTCTCGGGAGGCGCGTGCAGTCCCATCAACATGGCTGACTATGCTCAAAAGGCGGGAGCGCTCGCCGCGATCGTAGCAGATGCCGACGCTATTACACCGCCGGCCTCCAGCATTGAAGTAGACGCACGCTACCTGAATATGTTCACCATCACGATTCCGACGGTCGAGATCTCCAAGACCGAAGCGGATTTATTGATTGCAGCTTCAAGTAGTGGTTTGAGCGTCACGCTGAGTGCAAACCCCGCGCAGCGCGTGGGCGCCGACCCCACCGGGAAAGTATACATCTACGCATCCAAGCCCACGACCAGCGCAAGCACGATGTCACATTGGGACCCGCTAACTCGACCGAATCTTCTGCTGGAACCCACGTCGACCCCAGATAATCCACGGGATCTCACAATGGAAAAGGCGCTGCTGCGCGACATTGGTTGGGAGCCGTTCTGTGGCAATGGCCGCCTGGACGCGACGGAAGAGTGCGACAACGGCAGCGCTAACAGCGACACGCAGCCTAATGCCTGTCGCATGGACTGCACCAAGGCCAAATGTGGCGACCAAGTCGTGGACACGGGTGAACAATGCGATAACGGGAGTAGCAATAGCGACACTCAACCGGATGCTTGTCGCGCCCATTGCACCAGAGCCCAATGCGGCGACCAGGTAATAGATACCGGTGAAGAATGCGACGACGGCACGCTCAATGGCACCCTAGGGGCTTGCCAAAAGGACTGCAAACTTCCCGCTAACGTTACGGCGAGCACAAGCGGCAGCGCAAGCTGTGGCTGTCGCGTACGGCCGTTACGATCAGAATCGAGCGGGCTAGCGCTTGCGAGCGGTATATTTCTGCTGCTAGCACGACGACGACGCGCCCAGGCAGCAGCACGACAATGACCTTGGTCTCGAGACAAGTCGCGGCAGACTTAGCAATGCGAGAGAATCTCTCTCACCATGTCGATTGTGAAGGGTTTTTGTAGCGCACCGACCATGCCCAGTTCTCGTGCCTGAGCCAAGACTGGATCAGTCGAGTAACCGCTCATCACGATTATCTTGACTTCAGGATTCCTTTCCCGGAGGTCTCGTGCCACCTGAGCACCCCCGAGATCTCCGGGCATTGTCAAGTCCACGAACACGACNNGTCGCGACGACGCGGTGCCCCAGGTGTCGCAGTGTCGTAGCCATGACCTTACGCACGCCTTCATCATCATCCAAGACCAAAACGTGGTACGCTTTCTGCACCTGACTTGAATTGGATGTGGTCACCTGAGAAGTCGTTTGGTGTCTCGCCGCTGGTAGAAAGACAGTGAAGCAAGTCCCCGTTTGCGGCATCGACTGTAGGGACACGTACCCACCATGGCGTTGGATTATTGAATGCACGGAGGCGAGCCCAAGCCCGCTTCCCGTCTCTTTGGTCGTGAAGTAAGGGTCAAACACGCGGTTGACATATTCGGGAGCAATGCCAGATCCTGTGTCAATCACTCTGATCAAAGCGTACGGGCCAAGCGGTATGGGCAACCCATTGACGTCGTCAGTCGTCGCATTCTGAAGTCTAATCGTAACTAGCCCGCCCTCAGGCATGGCCTGCTTGGCGTTGATAACCAAATTATTGATAGCCTGAGATACCTGCCCTTCATCCGCTTCAACAAGATACAAGTCGTCTGAAAACTCCAGTCGTAGTTCCACCATGGAACCGCGCAGCACCAACGAGGCCGCTTCTTCAACTACCGGGCCCAGCTTGACAACCTTCTTTACCGGGGCACCACCCCGCGCAAACGTTAGTAATTGAGAGGTGAGGCCTTGTGCGCGGAGACAGGCTTGTTTAGCATCAGCGAGAACGTCGAGAACATTTTCTCCGCGTTCCAGACCCAGGCTCGCAATTGAGACACTTCCGAGTATGATCGCCAGGAGATTGTTGAAATCATGGGCAATGCCTCCCGCGAGAACTCCAACCGACTCGAGTTTTTGACTCCGCAAACGTTGTCCCGCCACCTCACGTTCGAGCGCAATATCTCGAATTACGATAACTGAACCGAGAAGACTCCCATCATCCCCAATCAGTGGAGCCGTGTGAATGGATACGAGTCGTTGACTACCCTGAGGGGCGCGCAGCTGACCTTCCAAACGCCGTGTGGAACTCAATAATTCTTCAAGACTCAATTCCACGGCACGGATCGCGTCGAAAGATTGCACCTCCTTCTCAGGCGTAAAGTTCAGAATGTCCAAGACGTTTCGACCTCTCGCTTGGTCGTATGTCATTCCAACCAACGTTTCGGCAGCGGGGTTGAGCAGCTGAACACGGCCTTCGGCATTGACCGCGATGATACCCTCGGACAAAGATGCAAGGATGATCTGATTCCTCTCGGAGACGCTTCTAAGCTCGCTCGTGCGCTCTTCCACGAGCCGCTCCAAATGCACCCTGTAGCGGTCTAAATCCTCCTTGATTCTCTTTTGCTCCGTAATATTGCGCGAGACCCCTACCGTCATCCTAATTTGACCTTCTTGGTCACGAATAGGTGATTTCACGGTGTGAAATATCTGTACGAGGCCATCGTGACGCGTCACCGGTTCGTCGGGAATATTGAGTACCGCCCCAGTGGTAAACACCCGTGAATCATCCCGAACGTATTGGGCGGTGAAGTCTACTTCATTGAATGGTGCGTCAATGAGGTCGCGCAATTGCTCATTGGTCATTCCGTAGTAGTCGCGAAATGCCTTATTTGCCCACAGGATTCGCGACTGTGCCCCCTTGACCAAGATCATGTCCGCGATAGCATCGAGGATTTGCCGGTATACCTCCTTGTGATCGAGAAAACCGCGTTCCCAGTCTGAGGATTGCTCGTTCATTGCCCACAGGCATGGTAACGCCGTTTTTCCGGCGAGGCGAGAATTGTGGGACAAGACGAACCATCAGCGTCGTTTTCGCATGAACGCTGAGTCACGCCCAGAAGCACTCGAGATCCGCAGGCATGGTTGGAGTCGTCATCGAGGAGTCAATTTGTATGGTCACTCCTTGCTTACCTTTCTCAATCAATTGGCGCGATTCAAGACTCCTCGCACAAGATCCGACTCGTAGGGTTCAATGGGTGAGCGTCAATCTATATATCCAGACTCATAACCGAACCGCCGTTTGATTAGCCTGGCTCCAATCGTTGGATCTCCCCTTCGAGTGCCCGCTGGGTCACCTTATTGAGACTCGAATCAATGGGCTACACCACCCACGCACCGCGGCCTTGCGGACTGCGATTGGCTATTTGAACTTGCCGTCTACTCTCGGGAGAATAGTCGACACATTGTAGACGCCGTGATTGTGAATTTGACAGTCCTGTCTAAATCTTCGCGCGGAATTTGCGCACTCTGCAGCTGGGCCGTCGTTGGCATATTCCTCGCAGCGCAATCATGTCTTTTCAAATCCATGAGCCTAAGTAAACTATGGCGAATAGGACGATGAAAGTCTTCAAGCCGCAAAATGGGTTATTCCTGTTCTTGATCTCGGGTGCTCCAGGCTGCGGCAATCAAGACACCGTGCAGGGACAGGGCCTGGCATTCCAGCCCATTTGCAATAGTCGCAACGGCGGTGGGCAACTCCCGGACGGAGTCACTGACAATGGCTGGGTCGATATCGATGATATAACGTTTTTCTAGTCAATGACCGAGACGGCGCACACCGTTTCGGTCACAATCGTAACGGGAAGAGAAGAGCCATGAATCGAACTACAAACTGGGCTTACGACTTGGGCAGGACAATTCAATCGGCGGCTATTGGTTTAATTCTATGTACATCAATGGCAGGCTGCGAAGGCGATCACCCAACACCGATCAGTCTTAGCAAGACGCCAGTAACCATCAACGAGCTCCAATCGCGCAACTCTGCCATAGAAAGTGATACGAATAAGAAGTCGGATTGGGTCGAGCTTTACAACGGGTCAGAAACGGATGAGGACCTCGATGGATATTTCATTAGCGATAATGCAGGCACACCCAAGAAAGCAAAACTACCAACGCTGGCCGTAGTACCCGCCAAGGGCTTTTTGGTGTTGTGGTTAGACGACACTATGGTTACAGGTACGCCATTGCATTTTCCATTCAAGCTGAGCGGCGATGGCGATCATTTTTTTCTTAACGATCCGAATGGAAACACGCTGGAGAAAGTAGACCTGCCCGCCGATCCAACGGGGACCAGCACCACGGCACCAGACGTCAGCTATGGGGCGTACCCGGACGGCTCCCATAGTTACGCGTGGTGTGCTACGCCTACCCCAGGAGCGCCCAACGGCGCCGATTGCAGTGCGGATGCGGGGCTCTGACCGTACTTTCAATCGTGCTGCGAAATCAAGACCGCTCCTACGATAAGTGAACCCAGAATTACTCCAACGCCACCCGCGGCGAGTGTACCATTGATGGTGTTCCTGGTGTAGCAATACCCGTAGCCATCGCAAACTTCGCTGTTTCTTTCAGCCGCTGCCAGCATGACTACCCCCGTAAGCATGCCGCCAATTCCGACAATAGCGCCCGCCGTTCGCGTGCCACTCCGATCGATATACTTACCGCGAATTTCTGCCGGGCCTCTGGAGCTGGCCGTTGCTCCGTCTCAACCGATTGAGCGCCAGCGGCCGTTGCATGCGCAACAACTACGGCGCAAAGACAGCTTCTGATTTTGGCAGCAGAACACATATGCGACACGTTTCGGCTCCGTAGGGCATTGACCCACCAATCGAGGGAGTAGCGGACAGGTGGATTAATAGCACTTTCCCCGGGCAGTGATTGTTGCCCAATCCTTCATATCCCGATCGGCCAAATAATCGCAATTCGCCGTCGCCGCATCAATTCGCGAGGTGTTGCGGAATGACTGCTAATGCGCGCTGGCTGCTGCTTCGACGTCGATAACTTCCTGTGTCAAACCGCCCGGCTCAACGCCGCGAGCGAATTCACCACTGGAACGACGCGCCTTAGATAACCAAGACAGGGCAAGTTCGTCGCTGTCAAACCCACCTCGGGTAATCCCGACATCGCATGGGTTTGCGGCCAGCCCTAGCTTTCGTGCAGCTCGCTCGCGGGAATGAGTGTCAGCTTGTTTTCGAGCAACACCGCAATCGATTGTTCAATATCGTTGGTGCGAATCATCACGAATGCTGCGGCTCCAACGGCGAATGCATACATATATTCGATGCTGATACTCGCCTTTGACAAAATTCGCAGTGCCTGATTGACCGCGCCAGGCTGATTGGGCACCCTCAGGCAGATCACCTGCGTCACGCTGAGAGAGAAACCACGACCTCGAAGCACTTCTTGTGCCTTGTTCACGTCCGAAACGACCATTCTGAGGATGCCGAAATCCGATGTTTCGGCAATGCACAACGCCGAAATGTTGATGCCCTGATCACCGAGTGCGGCCGTGACTTCAGTTAACCGCCCAGAACGGTTCTCCAGAAAGACTGAGATTTGTTGAATAATCATTGCCTACTTCCTTCTTGGGCAAAAGGTCCGCCCCCTAGGGCTGGGCCGGGCCTTCACAGTTTCCGCTTATCGAGCACTCGTCTTGCTTTGCCTTCGCTGCGTTCTATTGTCTTGGGTTCGACCAGTTTTACATTTATCGAGATTCCGAGTGTGCTTTCAAGCGCGTGATGGACCTTCTTGGTCCAAGTCTCGAGTTGTCCGACCTTGTCGGAAAAAACGTGCTCATCGACCTCGACCATTAGTGTCATGATATCGAGATTGTGCTCGCGTTCCACGACGAGCAGATAATGCGGAGCCACGCCCGCGATTTCCAGCAGTACNNGGGGAAAGGTCGAGATGAGTCAAGTCCCTTGTTCGATAGCGGATCAGTGGCAACCCCTGTTTGGTCACCGTCGTAAACACGAGCTCGCCGAGACAACCGGGCTCGAGCACTGTAAGATTGGTTGGATCGATGATTTCAGGAACGAAGTGGTCTTCCTGGATATGAAGTCCTTTGCGCTCCATACATTCGCAAGAAACTCCCGGGCCTATCACCTCGCTAAGTCCGTAAATGTCGAGCGCCGTGATCGCCAATCGCTCTTCGATTTCTCGACGCATTCCCTCGGTCCATGGCTCGGCACCAAAGATCCCAACCCGCAGCCGAAGTTCGTCTCGGGCAATGCCCATCTCTGACAACGTCTCTGCCAGATAGAGGGCGTAGGATGGAGTACAGGCCAGCACGGTGGTGCCGAAATCTCGCATCAGTTGAATTTGCCGCTTGGTGTTGCCGCCGGAAATTGGAATGACTGCCGCGCCGATTTTTTCAACGCCGTAATGCAGGCCGAGACCGCCGGTGAACAACCCGTAGCCATAAGCCACTTGAACCATGTCTCTGGACGTGGTCATTGCGCCCGCAAGCGCGCGCGCCACGACCTCAGACCAAATTTGGATATCCTTGCGAGTGTAGCCCACGACCGTCGCTCGCCCGGTAGTGCCCGAGGATGCGTGGAGGCGTACGATTTGATCCATCGGAACCGCAAATAATCCAAACGGGTAAGTCTCCCTTAAATCATCCTTTGTGGTAAACGGCAATTTGGACAAATCTTCGATGGATTTTATGTCCTCGGGCTGCAGGCCCTTTTCTTGCATTTTCCCACGATAAAACGCTACATCGTGATAGACCCGCTCTACGAGTTGACGCAGCTCTTGCCCTTGTCGAGCACATAATTCATCGCGGCTCAGACATTCACAACTGGGATTCCAGATCACGACAATGCCTCTTTCTGCCGATGCCGACGGCTGTCGATGCTCGAAAAATCTAATGCGAAGCCAAAATCGAAGGCCTTTCGATTCAAATCGCGATGACGCGCCGGTACCGATTCGGCAACCGCCTCTTGCCAGTGGTTCGGGTCGGCCGACAGACGGCGCGCCAGCACTCCCACGAGTACCGTGTTGGCGACTTTGATGTTGCCGAGTTCGCTCGCATGAGAAAGGGCATCGACTGCATATGTAGTCATCGGCATATTTTCGAATGACTCCAGCAACGCAGGTGGGTACGTAGCGGCGCCCGTCAAGACTGGCAACGGCTGGATCTGCTGCTTCGATACAATCAGAATCCCACCGGGTCGCAAGTATTGAATCGATCTCGCCGCCTCGAGAATCTCGAAACCGAGCAATACATCCGCCGTCCCCATCTCAATCACCGGTGAGTGAACCTCTTGCGAATAACGTATGTGCGTAACGACGCTACCGCCACGCTGTGACATTCCATGAATTTCCGAAACCTTGACTTGTTGAGCCTCGAGCTGCGCATAGCTGCCGATTATACGCGCTGCCAGTAAGGCGCCTTGGCCACCCACAGCCGCGATGAGAATATTCATGATTGGCCTCGCACCTTCGAGTCTTGGACCAACGATAGGTGAATCGCGTCGAATGCGCAGTTCGAAAGACACAGTCCGCAGCCAGCGCAAAGCGTCGAATCGATGGCAGCCACGCTCTGCCCCATGGATAAGGCTGGGCATCCGAGTTCGAGACACGTCCCGCAGGCCTCGCACAGATCCGCGTCGACAATATGCGGGGGACCCGGCGGCGAGACGCCCCGCTTGAGTAGGCAAGCCCGACGAGTGACTATGACCGACGGCGCTTCACGCTCGACTTCTTCCTTGATGACCGCCTCCAATTCCACCAGATTGTAGGCATCGACTTCCCTTACTGACTCTATCCCAAGACTCCGAGCCAGTGCGATAAAATCTAGCTGTGGCGGCAGTGTCCCTGACAATGCGTCGCCCGATGACGGATTGGACTGATGTCCTGTCATAGCTGTCGTCGAATTGTCGAGGATTATTACCGTGGTGATGCCGCGGTTATATACTATATCGATCAGCCCCGTGACCCCGGAGTGCCAGAAGGTCGAGTCGCCAATAACCGCAACGGTCTTTTTGGCGAACTCCCGGCCGCGAGCCTTTTCGAAGCCGAACGCCATTCCAATGCTTGCACCCATGCAGATGCAAGTGTCCATTGCATCCAGGGGAGCAAATGCGGCAAGTGTGTAACAACCGATATCGCCTGCAACGTGCAGACCCAATTTTTTCAACACCGAAAACGGCCCACGATGGTGACATCCGGGACACAACACGGGAGGCCGTACAGGTAGGCTTGCCAGTTTCAACGTGGACTCAGGTGCCGGCTCACCGGGCAGCAGAGCCTTACGCACGATCTCGGGGCTCAACTCACCAATCACCGGTATCCGATCTTTGCCATTCGCGAGAAGACCATAAGTAGCGAGCTTTTGCTCGAATATGGGTTCGAGCTCTTCAACGACTCTGATCTCATCGCAAGTGGCAGCAAATTCGAGTAAGCGCTTCCTGGGTAGTGGG
Source organism: Myxococcales bacterium (assembly GCA_003154095.1). Lineage (GTDB taxonomy): Bacteria > Myxococcota_A > Polyangia > Polyangiales > Polyangiaceae > FEN-1139. Next base: position 10,148 of record PMCK01000565.1, read on the forward strand.
TAGCTCATCCCCAACTTGAATGTACTCAGATTGGGCGCGACTTCTCGCACGTATTGGTAGGCTATGCCGCTCGTTACTATGCCGAGGCGAGTATCACGTATCTCAGCCCGATTGAGCGGGGTAGTTTCGGCAAACGCCTCGAGATCCATTAGCCGTTGTTCGGCGATGACACGTCGCAATTTCGCGTAGGCGGGGGCAACTATGTACTTTCCGCGCCGTGTATCGTAGTCGCGCAAAGGAATTTCCATACGTTCAGCCGTCTCGACGAGACTCATCGAATGGGCCACACGCGTGGTCAGCCGAACGATCACGACAGTATCGAACTCCTCGCTCAGCTCGAAAGCAGCAAGCATAGTGGCTTTGCATTCTTGACTATCGGAAGGTTCGAGAACCGGAAGCTTACCTGCTATCCCGAAGTAGCGCGTGTCTTGCTCGTTTTGCGAACTATGCTGACCCGGATCGTCCGCTACCACGACTACGAGACCTGCGTTGACCCCAGGGTAGGCAACGGAAAGCAACGGATCCATCGCGACATTGAGACCAACGTGTTTCATTGCGACCATCGTGCGCGCGCCAGCAATCGACGACCCAATACCAATTTCCAGCGCCACCTTTTCGTTCACCGACCATTCGGTATTCAGTTCCGAATACTTCGCTGCATATTCCGTAATCTCGGTGCTGGGTGTACCTGGGTAAGCCGTAACTACGCGCACCCCCGCCTCGTAAGCGCCGCGCGCAATGGCCTCGTTACCGAGCATCAATCGCTTCATAAATCACCGGGTTGCCACGCAATTGCGGGCAAAACAGAGTTATCCATTCGGCAGAACCCGTAAACTCTCACTAACCCCAAACGGCACAAATCCATGAAAACCTTACGTGCGAGTTCGACCCAATCGACTGAGAGAGACGCATTCAGCCGGACTCGCTTCAAAGCGAATTGTGGGTTATTTTCGCCGAATCGCAACAGCCGGGGCCAGGGCCCAGCAAATGCGTTCCACAAGGTATTCACTCGGATTGCCACTTAATACTTAGAGCGAACCTTGCTCCGGGTCCAAGTCTAGCCAACACGACGAACATAACTCGTGTCCAAGTGAGTGCATGCCCAAATAGTTAGGGCCAAATCAGCAGAACTCGATTACGCGCAAAGTGTTCTAGTGAAAATACCGTTCAATGCAAAACTTGCGCACGCTTAATCTGCGCCAACCTTCCGTACTCTTAGGATGCGCGCTGTGATAAAGTGGTAAGTAGTTCTGCTCGAAGGCAATGCCAAACGGTGTCGATACGTCGACTGAACCGCGCCCTGACTCCTGAGGTTTGACCATGACCGAGCCCCTCGAAGGCCCCCATTTGACACACGAAGACCGACAGTTTTTGGATCAATTGATCCAACAACATGTGGGAAAGCCAGGAATGCTACTGTCGGTGCTCGAGAAAATTCAAGAACGGCAGGCCCAGAAGTATCTGCCACTCGAGTGTCTCGAACACGTGGCTGAACGCACCGGGATTCCCAGTGCGCAGATCTATAGTGTGGCAACGTTCTACTCCTTGTTTAACCTAAAGCCACAAGGCAGGCACTCCGTGTGCATCTGTCGGGGCACGGCTTGCCACACGCGTGGGTCGCAACGGTTGCTGGATTCGGTTCGACTGCAAATGGGGCAGCACCTTGAAGATGGCGACGAAGGCAGCGCCGACAAGATTTCTACAACCACGGCGGACGGCGAATTTACGATTAGGACCGTGGCCTGTTTCGGACAATGTGCGCTCGCACCCGTCGTCGAGGTCGATCATCAAATCCGAAGTCACGTCAACGAACGAGCGCTAAGTCGCGAAATTGAAACGCTGCGCCACGAGAAGCATTGAGGATA
>PMCK01000692.1 GCA_003154095.1 Myxococcales bacterium
GCTTGGTCCGTGGTTTCTTCGAAGGGGAAAGTAGCCTCGAAAGTCGCGTAATCGTCATCCGCAGGCCCGAGCGGAATTTTTCTTACGGCTAACCGCTCCGAATACAAATGTAACAATTCGTCAGCTAATTGGCGAAGGCGTCTTTGCACTCTTGCCTTGGTTTTCGCAAAGCTCAACCCTCCCAAACGATCGAGCCTAGGCTGGCCGTCAGCCGCCGAATGCTTCTGAACTTGATTGAGGCGGTAAACCGGCAAAAACAGGCGGCCCCCCTCGTATTCGACTACTATCAATTCAACCGGGATCCCATCAATCTGCCGCCGCTCCAACCCCACGTAGCGCCCAATTCCGTGCTCCTCGTGAACGACGAAATCGCCCGGACTCAGCGAGCGCAACTGCAATAGTGACCCCTGGGGCGATGGTTTCTTTTGCTTTGCAACATGAGCCCGATGGGAAAAAATTTCCTCTTCGGTAATGAATACCTGGCGCTCCAGTGGCAACACCACTCCGCGGGAAAGCCGACCCAGTGCAATGCTTAGACTCGAAGCAGTCCCTACGCCAGGCGATTGAGCCCCGAGCGGTGGTGAAACGGTAAGGCCACGGTGGACGAGCAGTGCCGAAAGGCGCTCCACCTGTGCGGTTGAACGAGCTGCTATCACCACATTGAAGTCTGCTCTGTGCCAAACCTCTATCTGCTTAACCAACTGCTCGATGCCCCCCGAACGACCCTTTCCCTTATTCGCACTGGCCTCGAAATTGAAACCGTGGGAGGGTTCCGTACTCGCAAACGATGGCGTGCCGGCGGGCGTTAGTTCGAAGCGGTCCAGTGTGTGTTCATCGGTCTGTCCCGCTTGTCCGCTGCGCAGGAGTGCGATTACTCGGCGCAGCGACAGCCTTTCGACTAACTCATCGTCGTCCACCATCCAGGCCTCGAGCCCGTAGTGAGGTTGACCCTCTCGCGCACGCTCGGCACCTCTCAGTTGGTCAACTTCACTGCGATAGGCACTCAAACAGGCGGCCATGTCTTCAAACACGACGCAGGTGTCATCTGGAAAGTAATTAAGAAGTGGAACCAAATCGCAGTACGCGGGCAAAAAGCCCTGAGAACCAAAGAACGCGCGACCGTTGGCTACTTCGTCGGCGAGGTGACGGGCACGCGAGCTGGGCCAATTGATCGAATCGCAAAGCGCTCGGATATTACTTCGCACCCGAGGTTCATTGTCCGCGGTGGCGATGTTGGTTCGAGCGGGCACAATCTGACAAGCGTCCTGCTCTTCGTTGGTTCGCTGGTCGTCGGGACTGAACTTGCGTATGCGGATTATGCAATCCCCTTCGAGTTCGAGTCGCAATGGCGCGCTTTCGTCTGGCGACCAAACATCGACTATGCCTCCACGCACCGCAAAAGTCCCCGGATCCTCGACCACGGGGACTCGTAAGTATCCCGCCCGAGCCCAATCGTGGGTCATGGTTTCACGGTCAACCGTTTGATTGATACGCAGATGGTAGGTTGCGTCGCGGACTACTCGACTTGGTACTACGCGCCGGGCCAAAGCCATTGCGGGCACGATGAATACGCGCGGCGGATTGACTTGCGCAAGCCGTGAAAGACTTGCCATTTGCGCCATCGCGGCATTGCGGTCCGGATGCAGTTCACTATACGGGCCATCTTCACTGGGTAACATCACGCGCGCCGCTTCGCGCTCCGGAGCCTGCAACCCAAAGTATTCGAAGTAAAATCGCGCATCGGCTAGTGCTGCGACCGCTTGTTCGAAGCTGGAAGCGACGTAGAGAATCGGCGACGCAATTCGCATCGAGAGTTTTGCGGCCATGAGCACACCAGCCGAGCCCACGACTTCGGTCGCGGCGCAAACGCCACTCGACGTTTCCGCGACGCGCAAAACCAAATCATCAATCCGGCAAAGCGGGCGATCTTGTGGCAATGGCCAGAATTCGCCATCGCTTGTCCGAGGATTATTGGGCTGCGTCATCGTTCTCGAGATCGTAAGCTCGCTCGGTTGACCAGATCAGGTGATTACGTGCACGTATTGCGTATGGCCCCTGCGGGTGCGCTTGGAGATGGCGCATGAAACTGGCGGCCGCAAAATCATATTGGCCAGCCTCTGCGAATAACACGCCACGCGAATAATCGAGCGGATAATTCTGATCGAGCTCGGAATACCGCTCTACGATTTTCTGCCGCGCCCGAAGTTGTGCGCCCTCTACCGTAGGGTGCGAATAAAGAAATCGCAACTGTACGACTTCGAGTTCCCGGTCCAATCGATACGGTTCAAGCTGGATGATGCCCGCCAAAGAAGTCCACCGAAGAAGCGCGAGCGCCCAGCGTTCATCGTGCGACATGTTTAAATGGCCGGCATTCCACCAATGGTTCACCCGGGCGAGGCGCACGAAGTCACCCCCTAGTTCGACCAATTCGTCAGAAACTTTTCCCGTGGTTTCCCACACCCCGAGTGCATTCACGAACATGTCGGCCTGAACGGCGCGTAGGGTAATCAGCACGTCATCACCCACCTTCGAGCGCACGCTGCGAATCAGGCGTTGCCAGGCGCGTGCTTGAGAGTCGTCGAGCGGTTGTGGCCCTTCGTATTGTGTTCGCCCCAGCCGCCGGTAAGCCTCCCCCACTTCTCGCACGGCAAACGGCAAGGGCTGGGCTCGCGCGGCATCCGATCGGCGCGCCAGTTGATTCAAGGTTGCATCCAATGCCAGGCGATGTACGACCGGCTGAGGAACTGTCTCAGGCTTGGTAGCACGAGGTACGGAAAGCGTGGCCGCGACTAGTGCAATGCCAACGGACGGGATGGCAAGTGTCCAACCACGAAGCCAAACTGGCGCAGCGTGCCGACGTTGCCCGGGATTTTGGGAGTTCGTGTTGGAATGCTTGACAGGCACAGGACCCCAGATCATACGCTACCGTCCGCGTCTACGATTGATCGCCCATTTTAGAGACATTGTTTTCCGAGGTCTGCATGCACGAGAAACGCGCCTACTCAAGAAGTGTAGTCAGAATCCCGGTTACATGCACTACCGAGGGCGGNNGTCACCTTGGTCTTGGATGCCCCGGGGCTCACGGACCTGAAAATTCCCGGAATAGTGCGCTGGACCAAAGTTGACGGTTTTGGTTTGCAATTTCAGCTGCTCGGCGCGCGCGAAACCCATGCGCTAGCCCTAATCGTCAGTAAAAATCCGCACTAGCGTGCCGGTGTACACTCGCCGACTTCGGGCGGATCCCGAACGAAGTGCGAGCAGTAACCTTCGGACGTCGGGCAATATGGGTCAGCCCCGCCCACCACAGCTCGGCATAATCGCCGGCACGTCCCCACGCCCGATGCGCTCTGAACGCACGTGAAACCCGACTTGCACAGCTTCGTCGACGTGCAGCTTTCATTGAGTGAGGCGCTTCCCGTGGGCAAACATCGAACGTTGCCGCGTGAATTAACGATGTAGCAACTCTTGCCGGCAGGGCACGAATTCGGATTGAGCACATCGCAGGGATCTTCGAGCTGACAGACATTTACCCTCGCTGACAAAGGCATGCCTGCGTCAGGGCCCTGAAGCACTATAGCCTCGGTGCACGTCTCATTGCTGGCGCAGACACTCCAGTCACCGCTGCAGCACAGGTGCCGACACTGCTTGTCTGCGGCGCAAAATAGCCCCGGCTTACACTCCATCCAATTGCAGCTTTCGCCGGCCGCCTTGGTGCCCTCCGTGAGACATTGCGCGCTGACTTGCGTCTGATCAGCGTTCAAACTCGGATGACACATCTGATTAGCGGGGCAGCCCTGTTGCGTCTGGTAATTGCAGTTATCGCCGCAGGCCACCCCTCCATCGGGCGAAACCGGCACGCTGTCGCCCGCGTCCAGAAACACGATTGTGTTATCGACGCTACCGTCGGAATTCGCACCCGTTGGTTCGCTGTTCTTGCTGCACCCCATGGTCAGGAGCAGCAAAAGATTCATCGAAATTAGAGCGGCATAAGGGCGCATGACTTCAGTTCCGCCTTGAGTATTACGCAAAGGAGGCGCAGCGACCAGACTGGGGGCTCAAGTGCACTGAACTTGCCACACAGCTCTTCGGCTAAAACCAGCGGATTGCAAGTTTTATGGTTTGGGCGGCACGGAAGCGGGGTTCGGCGGCACGGGGGCCGGTGGCGCGGGCGGTGATGGGGCTGCCTTCGATTTTGGACGCACTTCGAGTGCCTGCATCACGCTTGAATCCGCGAGCCTGGCCCAATTCAATGATTCTCCCACTTGAGGCGTTACGCGAACGCTCGTAAATCGCTTCAGATTCAGTAAATAAAGCCCGGGACCCGATTTCCGGGTGGAGAAAAATGCGAGCAAGCGCCCATCCGGGCTGCAAGCGGGTGCCAAATTCGAACCGGGGCCTTGAGTCAAACGAGCCATATCCCGACCGTGCTCGTCACTCATCACCAGATCCATCCGGCCGCCGCCGACAGCGACGGCATACACCAAGCGAACCCCGAGTTCCGTATCGCAGAATGTCGGCGATGCCGCCGTGAACCCATTGGGCGAAACAGGTTTTCCGTCAACGTAAACGCGTTGACTACCCTGCTGAGCACCGCCGGCAATCCACGCCAATTTACCACTTGGACTAAAAACGGGACTAGTTGCAATCTCGCTCGTGGATACCTTGTTGAAAGCGGTGCCGTCCGCATTGCCCACGTAGATGCTGCTACGTCCATCTTCAGCGACCGCGACTGCCAACTTTTGGCCGTCCACGCTGAAGGATGCAGCATAGATACTCGTCGTGTACGGCACGTTCACCCGTTCGATCTGCTTTCCCGCGAGCTGCATCAAATGGAACGGCGAGAATCGAACGCTTTGCGTGAAATATAGCGTTTGCTTCGGACCCCAGAAGGGTGCAATCGATGTGTCCTCCGGCGACGACACCGGGGTCAGCCCGGCCCCATCGGCGTCCATGGTGAGAACGCGGCGCCCGCGACCCCAGGGAGTACTTAGGCAAAAGTGACTTGCAAAACTGCCGGGGCGGCCGGTGATCGCTGCGAGCAGTGCATCGGTCACACGGTGTCCCGTGGGGCGAACGTCATCCGCAGCGACTACGATTCGCCGCTCGTACACGGGCGTCTTTCCGACGTCCATGAAGTAGGCCAGGCTGAATATCTCGACTCGGTTGCCCTGGGTCTTGCGCGCCGCCACCTTTACGATGACTTCAGCGCCGAGCTTCTGCCAGGCTGGCAGATCGACGGGATCGTCGAATTCGTAATTGCCTGGCGGCGCCTTGCCGTCGGGTATTACATCGAACATGCCTGAGAGCTCGAGGTCATGACGCACGACACTGCGGATGACGACGTCCTCGTAATCAGGCGAGAAGGATTTTAGTATGGCAAGTTTGGTGACGTGTTCGACTTGCGTTCCGCTGATGACAAGATCACCCAGCAGGTGCTCGTCCGGAACGGGCGCAGCGGGTGCTTGCGCTTTTGCGACTGCTGCAAATGCGATCGCCGCTAGGCTCGAAGTCAAGGAAAAGTATCTGTGTTTCACTTGCATACACTGGCACTCGTGAAGATGATTGCACCAATTTGATTCGGAGTAATGTCGGGATAAAGGGGCGGGGGCGGGGGTATCTGTTGTCCCACGATGCTGGACCAAGTGCTCTTGGCGCGCTCGTCGAACGTTGGATTGCCGCTCATACGCGCCGGTGTAATCCCCGTCACGGTTCGATCAGGGCCCCAAGTCGGAATTCCGGCCACGGTTAGACTCTTCATGACGTCGCAAGGCAGGTCCGGTGGATGCCATTTGGCATTGAACCAAGCAATGAGCAGCTGCTTATATTGTCCAATGGCACGACCCTTGAGGGGATCCGTTTCGGTGCCTTCCTTCACTCCGTCCGCAACGCCTTCGCCTTGAGCCTGCTGTGTTTCCTTCGGCGGTGGTCCGGCGTCGAGCAGCACTTGATCGACCTGTTTAGCGACGGCGGCGTCCGGAGGGGGCGGCGGCCCGGCATCCTTGTGCAGGAGCGGGCTTGAAGGGATTGCGTCAGGTGTCTTGGGCGCCATTGGGCTTGGGGCGCTCGCTGCCTCGAAGCGTTGAATGGGTGGGTTCTTGCGCCAGAGCTCAGGCAATTTCGGTCGCATCTTCTTGCCCCCGAGCTTCAGCAAGGGCACATCGTCAAGGACCGGCTTTACGGCAATGGGCGTCTCGCTCGGCGCGGGCGCTTCAACCGCGTGCACGTTGCCACGATTGGTGCCCGCCGTGATCAGCAGTGCAAAAAAGCCGCACTCGATCCAACCGGCGAGAATGGCCGCCAGCCACAACTCTTGTGGCAAGTATTTGCGAGTGCCGATCGAGTTCAACTTGGTTCGTCCCTGGGCTCAGTGGCCACCTGCGGAATCACTCGGTGAAGCCGTTGCCTTCTTGGCTCCGCTGCCTTTGGCGCCCGCCTTGCCCGCCGCCGGCGCCGAGGGCTCGGGGGGTGCCTCTTCGAGTTCGGGCTCAACTAAAAGGTTGAGTGAATCAACGCCGCTGTTGCGCGCCGCAGCGACTACCGTAGCTACTATGCCGTATCGCGCGTTCTTGTCGGCGCGAATATAGAGCTCCCGTTCCTTTTGTACGCGGGCATTCTCTTTGAACGCCTTGTCGATGGCGCCGGTCACGTCCTGTTCACCAAATAGAACTCGCTCTTCCTTGGTGACCGTTACGAGCAGGCGCGCGTCCTTAACGGGCGTGTTGGCGGCTTTCACTTCCGGCAGATCGATTCGGAGCCCCGTCGTCAAAAGTGGGGCTGTGACCATAAAAACAACCAACAAGACCAGCATCACGTCCACCAGTGGCGTGACGTTTATGTCGCGAAAGCCCCTAGACCTACGTCCGACCGAGAGTGCCATATGCTAGCGTTTCCCGTAGCCGGGGTAACTGTCGGACGGTGCCGCCTCCGTAAATGCGCCGCCACTGTCAGGGACGAACCAGCAAACCCAAGCGCTGGTAGACGCATCCAGCTCATCGAGTAAGTCGGCAATCCGCTTGTCCACGTAGTTGTATGCGATAGTGGCCGGAATTGCTGCCACCAGACCAAATGCCGTGGCAATCAACGCCTCGCCAATGGCGGGTGCAACGACAGGAAGGCTGGCGCTTTTCTCGACGCCAATTCTGAGGAATGCATCCATAATGCCCCACACGGTTCCAAAGAGGCCAATGAAGGGCGAAGCCGACGCTATGCTCTGGAGCGTGGGCATGAGTGCCGAGGCGCGCTGCTGTTCGACGACGATGGCGCGCTTTCCAATCGCGAGCATGAATTCGACGCCCTTGCCGACTTGATGCTGGTGCTTGGCCATCTCGAGCACGATTCGTGCACCGGGTGCAGTGTCGTGCTGCTGCGAGAGGCGCACTAGATCTGAAACCGAGGTCACCCGCTCGGCTTCGTTTTCGAACCGGTGCTGCGCGCCGACCAATCGTCGAATTTGTGCCGACTTCAAAACCCAGATCAGCCACACGAGTGACCCAGCCAAGACCAACAACAGAAGTACTACGAGGACGATCCCCGATGACCTCAACATCAGCGCAAAGGGATCGATGGACCCTGGCGTACCCGATCCCACTGCTGACACTGCGTGGACGGGGGCTTCGACTGGATTCATGCGACGCCTATAGCGCGTCTAGCTATTTAGTCACCTAGGGTCACATCGACCCGCCTATCCTTGGCCCAGGAGGATTCGTCCGTGCCCGTAGCGTCCATTGCTCCCCGGGAAGTCGTGGCCATTTTCTTGGCGGCCATGCCTTGGGTCGCAATGACCGACTTCACGTTGTCGGCACGCTTTCCTCCGAGCGCCAAGTTGTAATCCGCAGAGCCACGCGGATCGGCGTGCCCCACTAGGCGCATCTCACGCCCTTTGAGGGCTCCCGTGGAAAAACAATCGGCGAGCTTCTTGAGAACTTTCTGGTCCTGGGGGCGCACGTTGGCGGAGTCGAATGCAAAGTAGGCTTCCGAATCTGTAATCCCACAGGCTTTGCGAATTTCGTCCGAGATATTTAGATTGCCCTTGGTGGCGTCATCATCGGGCTTAGGATTTTTGTTGCTTGATGCGCTCGTGTCATTTTCGGCCGGAGCCGCGGATGCTGCCGGGACAACGGCAGGCTTCTTCTCGTCCGAACAGGCGCTGGCGACTACGGCCAGGCATGCAGCAACCAAAAGCGAACCACGGTTCATCATCTTAATTCTCCTAAACGCTAAACGCTTCACGCAGGAATTGATTCCCGCTCTAATGCCGCGATTCGGTCGAATCGATGGGTCCTACGGACCGGCCCCTTTGCGGCCATCGCGGCACTAGCCACTAGTGTGACTCAGTCTCGTGAGCAACCATGAATTGGGTTTTCACACGCCAATCCCCGGTTATTCCAGGGACAGTGGAGGCCATCGGACCGAAAACTCGAGACTAAAGCCCCATTTCCTTGGATAGCTTTCGCGTGACGGCAAAATACTCGCTGCGGGAATAGGGTTCGTTCAAGACGTGAAAGTCTTTTCCGGTCAAGCCGACGCAGCCAAAACAATAGGTGCAACCTGAACAGGCCACGCTTTTGACCAAATAGGCGCTCGACGTACAACCCTCACATTCGATGCAGTGTTGGGAACCGATCAAGGTCTTGCCGTCGCGGCAATGCGAGCAATCCGTGCAACTCAGGCAACGAACGCAGTAATGGCAACGAATCAGGCGATCCGAATCCGTGCAAAATGTGCAATTGCTGCAGCCTTTGCAGCCTGTGCAGGCCACACAGCCCACGTTCGCCGAGCTTTGCCCCAGTTGGCGAATCAAGTCCCGAAAATGCGATTCGAATTCTCGCAGGCTCAATTCTTTCCCGACGGTGCTCACTACGCTATCTCCGGGGAATGATTCGTCATGATGATTAGGCGCGAATTTGCCTGCGAAGATCTGCCGCCGACTTGCGCGTCAATGGGTCCTCCCCCACTTCTTCGAGTCGGCGCAGTCGCTGCGAAAAGATCGGAAGCTTGATGGGCTTTTCTGTCTCGAGCAAAACTTTCAGTTGCACGACGGCTTGCCGCGCGAGGTTCTCGTCATTGTGCTCCAATAGCTGGAGCTGCACGTCTTGATTGAGTGGAAACTCGAACCCTGCCAGTTTCAAATCATTTGCAGCTCTAGAAATTGCCACGCGACCTTCACTGGTGAGGAGTCGTTCGAGTAACCGAAGTCGTTGCTTTTCCCGGTCATCTGGACCCGCAGCATTCACCTGTACGATCCGTGCCGCGCGCCGCTGTGCTTCCACACCATTGATGGGACTCACGGTGGCATCCCGGGAATGGGCCGCACCATTGATGGGTTGTCCATTGCCATTCACGTGCCCGTCGACACGTTCGCCGAGCGCCGCTGCTCTGATGCTGTTGGCACGCGGAGATGCCGATGCTGCAATTAAGCGCCGCGGCGGTCTTGCCGGTGGAGCATCAGGACGACGTGCGGCAATGAGAATGGGTTCAGCCTTGGGCGGGCCATTGTGCTTGGGGCGTCGCCGTTTGCGTGCTGCACCGAATGAGTGGCGCTGTCCGTCCATACTTCTCTCTTGATCCTACATAGCGAGGGGATTTAGTGGGGTGTTGCAGGCGGTCGAGTTAGACACCGTCCATGAGCGGCAAGCGTGCCCCCGAAGCAACGCAAGCCTTGCACCAATCAAGTTTGGCTCTTACCATATCAGTGAGAAACGTGCAGAAGTTTTCAAGAGTCTCCAGCTGGACTGGCCCGGCGGCGCAACCGGTCCGCCACTGTCTCTTTGTGGGATTATGCCTCATTGGGTGCGCCTCTGCAAACGTCAAATCGCCCACCGTTGCCCCGGCGGCGACACCACGTGATAACGGTACGATTGCCGTCTCGGAAAAGGCACATTGGGATTTTTTTGATGTGGCCGGCACGCGGACACCTATTGTCGTCCCCTTGCCGAAGGCGGGAACTTGGCAAATTGACGACCAGCACACCCCCTGGTGGGTGGCCTCGAATACCAAGCTCGCGCTGAAACTGGAGGCGAAATTGTGGTCCGAGCGGCGACGTGTGACACCTGATGAATGCCTGGTGGATCTGCGCCGATGGCGCGGCGACTGGGTTCAGACTCCAGGGGTAAACCCCGTCGAGTCGCGGGTAGAGAAGCTGCCGGAGGGGTTTGATTCTAGACTCACTGTGACTACTGGCGCAGACCGCCCAGGACCAACCCAGGGCACCCTAGTTCTCCTAATTGGGGCAGACATCTCCCGATGCTTCGCCTTTTTGGCAACACTTGAACCAGCGGAACCCATGTCCCAAAGTGAGATACTAGCACGCGCGGCCTTGGTCACCGAGGGCATCCTGCCAAAAATCCACTTGCGAACCATTGAAGAGCGAATCGAGACCGCGGATCACTGATTGGGTCCTAGTCAGCGAGGTTTTGACCACCCATCCATGATCTCAATGTTATCATGGCAATCAGCCCTCAGCAATCAGCCTTCAGCAAACGAATTTCTGAAGTTCCGGCTGACAGCTGATGCCTGACAGCTGATAGCGGCGCCGCACCCGATCATTCTAGTTGTAGGCTTATGCCTTCTACCGATGCCCAATATGCTGAGCCTTGCCCGTCCATGAACCCACCCGACGAGAAAACGCCACCCAAACTTCCTAGTGTAAGGCTCGAGCTTGTGCGAGATCAATCTCCCCGAGCGGAGGCGGGTTTCTTGCGTTTGATTCGTCGAGAGCTGGTGGCCATTGATCAACTGGGCAAGGTTAGTGCTCCCTTCGTCTACGACGAGGTAGACCGCCGGGCACTTGATGCTGTGGTAATGGCGGCTCACTATGTCGATGCCAAGGGGTCGCGTCGAGTTTACCTGAGAAGCGCCGCGAGGCCCCCGGTATTGCTGCGACCTCCTGAGCGAAATGCCCTGGTGTCTTATGCGAGGTCAAATGGATTATGGGAGTTACCAGCCGGGCTAGTTGAGCCTGATGAATTGTCTGCCGACGGCGTGCGACGCTGTGCACAGAGAGAGTTGAAAGAGGAACTGGGTTTCTCCGTGTCAGAGGATTCCCTCCTGCCCCTTGGCCCGAGCACATTTCCTTGTCCTGGCGTCATCGGGGAGCGGCACTATTTCTTCCAAGTGGCCGTTAATCCCGAGCGTCGAGAAAAACCCACGCTCGATGGGTCCGCCATAGAGGGACTTGGCGCAGTTATTGACGTCAAGCTCGATGATGCGTTGCATTGGTGCCGTATCGGTTCCCTCGAGGATGCAAAAACGGAGTTGGGCTTGCGTCGCCTGGCCGAATTGCCTATAGAATAGTGTCCAATTCCACGTGACTCGCCCCCTGGTCTTCGTCGCTGCCAAGCGTTCGCAATATAAGAAGCACGTCGAGGATATGCACGACCCGCGTGCCTTGGCGCTGCTGCAACGGCACGATCCGGTAGTGGCGCGCTGGTCGGACGCCCATGAATCACACACGCGAACTTTGGCTCGGGTATTCGAATACCTGGACAAGTGGGGCGCGCGAGTCGTCGCGTTGAGCCGTCCCCACGCGGAATTCGACCCCTCTGGTGCTCAGCTAATCGTCACTGTGGGGGGGGACGGAACATTGCTGGCCGCGTCGCACAACGTATTTGGGCCCCCGATACTCGGTGTCAACAGTGCTCCCAAGCATAGCGTTGGCTATTTTTGCGCGGCAAATCCGAAAAATTTGTCATCGACCATCAAGCGCGCGCTCGACAGTGAACTTCCGAGCGTACGCCTTAACCGGATGCAGGTCGAGATCAACGGCCGACTTCAATCCAGCCGTGTTCTCAATGAAGCTCTTTACTCACACGTGATCCCCGCTGCCACTTCCAGATACATCATGCACTGTAGTCTCGGCCAAGAGGAACAGCATTCGAGTGGGTTCTGGATCGGACCCGCTGCAGGCTCGACCGGCGCGCAGCGCTCGGCCGGAGGGCGAGTGCTGCCGCTTGGCTCGAAACGATTGCAGATGGTCGTTCGAGAACCGTATACGGCACCTGGCCGTCCTCTTCGACTAACCCGTTTTTGTGTACGCCCAGGTGAGACGGTTCGCGTACAAAGCAAAATGGACGACGCGGCACTATTCCTGGACGGTCCCTTCAAGAAAATCGGTGTCTTTCTGGGTGACGTAGTGATTTTTCGCGCATCTGATGAACCTCTCTCCGTTCTGGGCTTGGACCCGACCAGGGGTGCGCGCAAGAGTTGACTCACGTACGGCCGCGCCGAGGGAAGCCGGCAGGGATTGGTTTGCGTGACCCCGGACGCATTGCAAGAAAAAATGCCTCAAAGGTGCGATGACTCAGCGTCGCTATGCCAATCGTGACGATCAGTGCAATCGGAAACAGCACAGCTGCGCGTTCCGCAATGAATGGCAGCGTATGCCTTAAAGCGCCGATCACAGGCACGTGAAATAGGTACATACCATAGCTAACACGTCCCACGTGACACAGTGGCCGCAGCGCGAACGCCCGTACGAACCGGAAATCTCCCCCCATGGCACAAGCCGCGACGAATAGCGCCAGTGCGGCTTCGAATAGCACGAATAGTTGAGGCGGCCGGATAAGCCAGATCATAACCAGGGCAAATAGCATTGGCGCACTGAACTTATTAGCCAGTAGCGGCCTGAGTATTCTGAAACCGCGCGCGTCGTCCAGTGCAACAGCTAGCAGTGCCCCAAAGCCAATTGAGGCCATAAAGCTTGTCACGATGATTTCGACCCGACTATGCCTTGGGAAGACGCAGCCCAAAAAATGTCGCTCCGTCAATTGGTCCACTATAATCAGTGCCAAGAGCGCCAGCCCCAGGGTGGTTCGACCCGTAAGCTTTTTCACGAGCAACGGCAAGAATAAGTAAAACTGCTCCTCCGTGGAGAGCGACCAGGCAAATCCAAAGAGTACGGAATGGGGCACGCCGTAGTTGACGAACCAATTGGATGTATGACTGGCGTAGTAGGGTAGGCTCTCGAAGAAGTGACTGCGAATAGCGGAGGTCAGCGGCAAACGCAGCGCGAACAAGGTAAAAAATAGCAAGACGAGATAGTAGAGCGGGAAGATGCGAAGGCATCGGCGGATCCAAAACCGCGACAGATTGACGGTGCCCGAGATACGTCTTTCTCGGAGCAGTAGCAATGTAATCAGAAGCCCACTGATGCAGAAGAAGAGTCGAACGCCCAGGTGGCCTCGCCCGGCCACGCCTTCCAGCTGACGCGGTGTACAGTGGTGCCAGATGACGGCCGCGATACTGAAGCAACGCAGGCCGTCGAGTGCCGGAAAGTACTTCGTCGCGCGAAATTCCTCGAGCCCGCGGGGTGGGATAGCTTGGGCATCGAGGTGCGCGGTCGTCACGAGTTACCCGCATCTAGCAGGCTACTTACCCGCGCGTCCAGACGCAAGTTCCCCCGGAGATTCCGTGCTGACGTTGCATCAAATCAAGCCGCGGTCGAGCGAAACCTGCCCTTATATGATTTGAGGAGTATGAGCAGGCCCGGAATGTCTGACCGCCGTATGCCAAAGGAGATTGAGTTAACCTTGGGCTTGGATGAGCTCGAAGAACCGCACACAATGAGGTCGCGTATTGCGCGAAAGCTCGGCTGCTCGCTTGAGAGTGTTCCCGCACCCGTTGTGGTGCGGCGTGCGATTGACGCCCGGCGGGGCAAAGTACAGTTCCGAATTCGAGTCGAACTCGGTGTCGCCCAGAGCTCCCCCAGTGTAAGCAATGCACCCGTTCCGCGCGAATGTACCGGCCAACGCCAGGTGCTCATCGTGGGTGATGGCCCTGCCGGTTTGTTTTGTGCCTACGAACTAGCTTGCCATTCTATCCGATCGATTGTGGTCGAACGCGGCAAAACCGTACAGCCCCGTCGCCATGATCTGAAGCAGGTGCTGCGTCACGGCACGATAGATCGTGAGAGCAATTATTGCTTTGGAGAAGGCGGGGCGGGCACTTANNGACGCGAGGCCGCATATCGGCAGCAACAATCTGCCCAAAGTGGTGGTCGCTTTGCGTGAACATTTGAAACAAATAGGTGTTGACTTTCGATTTCAAACCCGAGTTACCGGGCTAGACGTGTATAGTGACGGTTCTTCGCGAACGGTGCGCGGAGTTAAATGTGCTGACGGTTCCGATATCGGCGCCGACGCTGTCGTACTCGCAACGGGTCACTCGGCGCGAGATGTCTACGAATGGCTGCTCAACCTAGGGTGCAATTTGGAGCCCAAATCATTTGCGATGGGTCTGCGTTGTGAACATCCGCAGGAACTTATCAATCGCCTGCAATATGGGCGTTACGCCCGACATCCACGCCTACCCAACGCCGCTTACCATTTGGCCCATACCGAAGGTGAGCAGGGTGTCTTTTCGTTCTGCATGTGTCCGGGCGGGTTCATCGTACCGTCCACGACCGAGCCAGATGCCGTTGTCGTCAATGGCATGAGTCTATCGCGCCGCGATTCCCCGTATGCCAATTCAGGAATTGTAGCGTCGATCAGTCCGCAGCAATGGCAAGTGGCGGGATATGATCCGATCCTTGGGGGAATTGAATTGCAGCGTGCCCTCGAACGGGCAGCTTTTGACGCGGGCGGAGGAGAATTCCGGGCGCCTGCCGCACGCCTGATGGACTTCATAGCGGGACGCGCCTCCAGCAATTTGCCGCAATGCAGTTACCAACCGGGTCTGACCGCTGTGAACTTGGATGAGATTCTCGCTGCGGCGCGACTGCCGCTGGGGCAAAGAATTCGAGATGCGCTCACCGTATTCGGTCAGCAGATGCACGGCTACCTAACCGATCAGGCAGTATTGGTGGGCGTTGAAACCCGAACGAGTTCGCCGCTGAGAATTCCAAGAAACTCTGATTCAATGGAGAATCCGGAACTTTCGGCCTTGTATCCCGTTGGCGAAGGAGCTGGCTACGCGGGCGGAATCGTCAGTGCAGCGCTGGATGGAATCCGTGCGGCGCAAAAGCTAGTGCAGCGCTTTGGGGGTGCTTGAGACAAAGTGATTCAGCTTTCGGCTAGCAGGTATTTTGAGTCATAGCTGACGGCTGAAGGCCGACCGCCATCGCCTCGCTTG
>PMCK01000618.1 GCA_003154095.1 Myxococcales bacterium
TGGCAATCCACCCGGATTCATGTGGAGATAGTTCGATATTGCCTCCCCATGACTCGACGATTCCAGGCGCGACCACCCGAGATGGCTCCTCGATATCGTGAGCGGGTGCGGTAATCGACGCTGTTCGAAGCGCAAGAGCTTTCGATCGATCTATCTTTGGCTTTCCGTGAAGCCCACAACCCAAAAACAGAAAACATACCGCTAGCGCGCTGACCCGAAACATTTTACGCGTGTGCTTGTTCATGCGCTTCTCCTCTTGGCAAGTTCATCAACTTCCGACTCTTCAGCATGGCCATCTTCGACACGGATCAGTCGATCGGCGATGCGCAGGACACGCTCATCGTGCGTGACGATCGCAACCGCGCGGTTCGAATCGCGTGCAATCCTCTGCAAAATATCGAGAACGCTTCTTCCCGTTTGTCCATCGAGGGACGCCGTCGGTTCGTCGCAAAGCAGCACGCCAGCGTCGGCCACAAGGGCCCGGGCGATGGCCACGCGCTGCTGCTGACCGCCCGAGAGCAAGCGAGATTTCGCGTTTGCTCGATCGCCCATCGACACGAGATCTAGGGCGCATTTGGCTCGAGCGACTCGCTCTTTAGCCGCCGTCCCTCGCAACAATAGAGGGATTGCGACATTTTCTAGCGCGGAGAGGCCAGCGAGCAAATTGAACTGTTGGAAAATAAATCCAACTTTGTCGCGTCGCAACTTCGCAAGCCCATCGGAGCTCACATTGCGTAGCGATTGACCGTCAACGCGCACCTCTCCTTCCGTCGGCGTGAGCACGAGACTAAGGATGCTAATGAGCGTAGTCTTACCGCTCCCCGACGGTCCCATAATAACGAGGACCTGGCCACGGTAAAGGGCAACATGGGTGGGATGCAGCGCACGGACGGCCAATCCGTCCTTGCCAAACACCTTGCCAATACCTATTCCTTCGAGAGCAGGATTTTTCATACAGGCACCTTGCGCGTTGGATTGTTGAGACGAACGCCCATTGGTTACGAGGATTCTCGCTATGCCTTGAACACAATTGCCGGATCGAGTGTCAGGACGCGGCGAACTGCTGCAAGTGATGCGAGCGTGCACGACAGGAAGGCGGCCAACGCAATCGCTCCGAGCATTTCGGGCGATACCCTCATTGGCAGATTCGGATAGCCGTGGCGAACGACGAAGAACGCCCCCGCGCCCACGAGAAAGCCAACCAACGCGAATGCCCAGGCCTGGAACATGAGCAGTTGCAAAAGATCGCGGCCTCGCGCACCAACTGCCTTCAACATTCCGTAGTCGCGTGTCCGATCGATGACTGTGGAATAGAGAGTCACAGCGACGATTGCGCCGCCGATGAAAGCGGCCACGACGGTACCCATGCCAAAAACAATTCCAACTGGGCTCCTCACGAGAAAATAGCGGATCTCGGCATTGTGTAAGTCCCGGCGCGACAGGACCGTCGTGTCGGGGTTGCGTGCCAAGAGGCGTCGTTTGACGTCTTCGGTCGAGGCACCCTGTTCGAGGCCAACGGCAACATACGTCACCCGGTCTTGCAAGAAGTCAGTCATCCCACGAGCGTCGTCGATGTTCGCGTAGAGGTAATAATAGGGGCTATGCGGGTCCATTCCCTCGAAGAACCCAGCGACGATGCCGGCTCGACCATCCACCTCAACGCGGTCACCTAGCTCCGCTGCGCCGAAGGTGGGGCGATCATTCGCGTTCATGAAGATGCGCCCGCTCGCACGAAGCGCTTGCGGACTCGTTCCTGCGGACAGGGTCCGTGGAAGGCCGGCATAGCGAGGGGGTTGTACGCCGATCACCTTCACCAACTCGCGCACACCATCGGGCCTCGTTACGCGGCCAAACCCTTGCACGACAGGCTCGGCCCAGGCAACGCCCGGCGTGCCAGCGGCGACCTGAACCCGGTTTGCAGGTATCGAATCCGTCGCGTCGGTGCCCTCGGTCGCCGCGGACGCAACCCAGACGAAGAGATCCTGGCAGTAGCGCGCAAAATCTTTCGCACGCAGGGGCACGATGCATCGACACGACAGATCGCCGAAAACGCGGGCATTTCGGAGGGCGTGCTCTACCAACGCTTCAAGACCAAAAACGAACTCTTCTTTGCAGCGATGACTCCTAGCGCGCCCGATCTCGAGGAGATTCTTGGACCGGAGCAACCCAGTGAGGATGCGCTCGCCTATCTCGAAAAGGTCGTTCTTCGCTTGGTGGACTTCTTTGGTGAAGTGATTCCGATCGGAATGCGAGTCATGACTCACCCATCCTTCGACCGGACTGCGCTCTCACGCTCCCAGTCGGCTCCTTCACGATTGCAGGAGGGGCTAGCACGAAGACTCGGGTGGTTCGCTCAACAAAAACGAGTGCGCAAGTCTGCGGTCGAGCCCACCGCGCAACTACTCGTGAGCCTCTCTCATGATTGGGCGCTGCGGCACGTGGCCTCGCCTCGCAACGCGTCGAAGCGTAACGCCGAGCTCCGGGCGATGATGGACGTCGTTTGGACAGGAGCTACGGCTGCTGCGCACTGAATCAAGGTTCGCGCAGCGGTGGTTCTCGGTTCAAATCTAAGGCAACTCGATGGTTAACGCACTGGTCGATCAATCGAGTATCGACGCGTTTCTTGGCGAAATCGCGAACCAAAGAATAAGACCACGCGGGATTTTCGGCGCGAAATTTAACGGCAAGATCGGAAACAGCGGTAGCCGCTACACCCCCCGACCAGATAGTACTCATCGCAATGCTGGAAAGAATCCCCCACTTTGCGTTGATGAAATCGACTTCCCAATAGTAACTGCGATCCTTGTCCAAAGGGTAGACGGCGACGAACACGTCGTTTCCCGTCAATTGATTGCTCGAAACCAAACGAGAGTGCCAGATCTTCCGCCCTGTGCTGCGCGACGCGCTCGTGGCATCCGACGCGAAGTGGCTCGAAGGGTATTCGGAGCTCAGCTAGTGGGTGTATGTGTTCCAATGCCTGTAAGCTTCTGGTCATTCCCATTTGATTCTTAGTGCACAGCGATTGAGCCACATCCACCTACTCCTTACTAACAAAGGGTCATGCCACGCATGAGTGGCAAGGGTCCGGCAATGATTTCGCGATTTCGGCTGAACACACACTGACGGTAACTTTCCACCCGGTGTTTTCGGTTTTCGTCGTTTTGCTGCCGCGTCACTTTGGGCATACTGGACTAGCGGTTCAGTAGGATTTTAGTTTGGTCTAGTGACCCAAACTAGAGTTTGGTTGTCCAAGTCACTTTGAAGTTGATGATGGAGCGCACGGTCGAAGCACGTTTGGAGCACGATCTAGTCGCGCCCCTGTTCCATCGTGTGCTGCTGACAATTGTCGTCGGGGCATTGCTAATCGCAATTGTGTCGGTAATCGGCGGCGTTATGCGAATAGTGCCGTGGGCACTGGGGAATGCCTTGGTTGCGGCCATCTTGATACGGGTGGTCCGACGGGGCCATCTACGTGCCGGCTCGCTCGTGCAATGCCTGATCCTTGTCGCCACCACAATCTACACTCTTACATCGGGCTACGGGTTGCTCGACGTGAGCATGCTCATCCTTCCGGTGCTGTTCTTGCTGATTAGCGTATTACTCAGCGCGCGGTGGATGTTCACCGTGGTTCTCATCACGGATTGCACGGTCGTTGCTGTGGGCGTAGCCGAAATGAGGGGCTGGTTGGTGACCCCCAATTCTTCGCTGGTCATGTCCGACGACGTCATCGACGCCGTTATCCTGCTTACTACCACGGGAGCGTTTGCTCAATACTTGGTCTCAACGATGCGGCGTGCAATCGTCGAAGCTCGACTCGCTCACAAAAAGACGCGGGACATTCTCGATGCCACGAATGAGGCCATATTTATTCACGATGCCAAGGATGGGAAAATCTTGGAGGTCAATGAGCCAACTCTTCAAATGTTTGCCTGCAGTCGCAGTGAACTCATCGAGCAAACCTCTAGGGACTCGAGCAATGAAGGAGCCCTGGATTACACAGCCCAGTCCACCGAATACGTAAAACGAGCCATTAGCGAGGGGCCGCAATCCTTCGAATGGCAAGCGCGACCACGAGCGGGGAGTTCCTTCTGGGTCGAGGTCGGGCTTCGCAGTGCAGACATTGCAGACGAGCCGCGAGTGGTCGCTGTGGCGCGTGATATCACGGCGCGGCGTCGCCTCGAGCAGCGGGTCCGGGAGGCCGAAACTTTCCGGGCGGTGGGACAACTGGCTGGCGGGGTTGCGCATGATTTCAACAATCAGCTGGTGGGTATATTAGGTAACGCTCAGTTTTTG
>PMCK01000613.1 GCA_003154095.1 Myxococcales bacterium
ACAACCTGGGGCTACTCCACAAGGCCATTTGTCAGCCTGACCTGCGCGCGTCAGTCCGCGGCCTTATCGGAACTCGGTGCGTTCGGGACGCTCGGTGCTTGAACGGTTGGCACGTCCGGTTCCTTGGGCGGTGTCGGCGCTGTCATGGCTTTTGTCTTGGGCTCACTCACAGGAGCTTTCACACTCTGGGGTTTCTCGACCTCTCCTCGATCGCGAAAGTCTCGCACCGGCTCGTACTTGTGAGGCTTCGTGTCTGTCAGCGGGCGAGCCGTGGACGCGGGTCGGGATGTTGGCGTGTGCGTCCGCTTCTTTCGCGCAGCGACCTTGTGGGGCGACTTCACGACGGGCTTCTTGGCGTGCGACACGGTCGGCCGTTTTTTCTTGGGGGCAACCTTCGCATGCGGGGCCGGATTTTTGTGCGGTTTGGCGATTCGCCGATGGTGCTCCGCCTGTGCACCTTGTTCTGAAGCGGGGGCGGCCCAGGCCTGAGTACCTGAAATCGCGACAAAAATACCCAGCACAACCCAACGAAGCCAACGTAATTCAGTTTCGAACACCGCTTCCGAGCATACCAGGTGTACGGAAATGTGCTTCTGCTCTTGAACGATTTGCACGTGCTTGCGGCCTTATGCAGGCGGTCTCGTTTGCCGCACATAGGGGAGGCAGCACCTCGAAAACCATGGCCGTTCTAGAAGACTTTCTCAAGCGCTGGGCTGAATGCGCCGTCGCCTGTCACGTGAGTGAATCCTCCTGGGATCCCAAGGCCAATTGTGTGGTTCACCTGATGAACTCCGCCTTGGCAGAGGAAGCACTTCTTCAATTGCGCGAGATATTTCCCCAATTGTGGTCTCGCCGTGATTCAGAGCACTTGCCAGATGACATATCTCCTATCGTGAACAACTTTGGTGGCTTTCAGGACGGGCAGTTCGTTGCGGCAACCGAACCGATGGATGGCGTACGCGCCTGGGCCTGGTGGTCCCCGTGGGCCGACGACGTTACTGTTTCAATCAGAGTAGGACTGTTGGGTGATGTGACGGACGCGCAACTGCTCACACTCAGATCGGTCCTCAATGGCTTGCGCCCATCCGACCCCAAACTGAGACTGAGCGAATAGTGCCAAAAAGTGTATCTCGAAATGGAACGGGAGACGCGGGGGGCGGTTTTCGAACCTAAGTGGATGATAGGAGATCTCAATTGGGGCACGTTAACAAGAATATTTCGAATACGGCCAGCACTCAGGAGCAAGACGAGCACCTAGCAGTGGCCGATATCGCAGAACAACTGCGGTCGATCAGCGACCACACGGTATTCTTGTTCTGTTCCTCACGTTACAATCTCGCTAATCTCAAGGATGCGCTCAATCAACGTTTCGATGGGAATGTAATTGGTTGCACAAGCTCCGGACTCGTCGGACCCCGTGGCTATCAGCGCGGAGGAATTACCGCCGTGAGCCTATCCAAATCGGCGTTTCGCGTTGAACCTCATTTGATAAAGCCCCTATCCGATACAAAGGCCCAGGTCGAGTCGATTGCACGTGCTGCAAAGTCCTCTAACGACGGCAAGACATTTGGACTATTGCTTGTCGACGGCCTTTCGAAAATGGAAGAGGAGCTGGCAGCAGAACTAGGCCTGCAGCTCCCGAACATTCCCATCGTGGGCGGCTCCGCGGGCGACGACCTACGCCTGCGCGAAACGCACGTATGGTACAAGGACGAATTTCATTCGGATGCCGCGATACTAGCGCTGGTTACGACCGATTTGCCCTTCCAACCTTTGCAGGTCCACCACTTCATACCCGGCAAGCGAACGGTTGAAATTACCTCCGCCGATCCCAAGAATCGAACGATATTCGAAATCAACGGCGAATCCGCCGCGCTCGCATACGCGGATTTGGTCGAGGTTTCCCTATCCGACCTCAACTCGAACGTATTTTCGAAACATCCACTGCTACTCGAGCACGAGGGCAAGTACTACGTGCGCTCGATACAACGCGTCAACGGTGACGGCTCACTCATGATGTACTGTGCCGTCGAGACCGGACAAAAGCCGTGGATTGCCGAACCCCGTGATCCGTTAACCGTCCTGGGTGAGGCCTTCAATGGTCTCCCTGCCGGCATTCGCGACCCCTCCTTGGTCATCGGCTTTGACTGTATCCTTCGCCGCCTGGAATTCGAGCAGCGTCGAATAGACTCGACGGTCGGCAAATTCATGGCCGAGCACAACGTCATCGGCTTTTGCACCTACGGCGAGCAATTCGATAGCCGTCATATCAATCAAACGTTTACGGGCGTGGCAATCAAGGCAACGTGAGCTAGCGGCTCTTGCCTGCGGGTTTCGCCTTACCGGGCGAGCCAATCTTTCCCTTGAGCAAGTCACCCAGGCTGCCAAACGACGCGGTACTCGTTTCACTCTTGGGAGTAGACGCAAACGAGCGGAAGTTGGCCCGCTCCTCGACGTTCGCGACGCCCTTGACACTGAACGTCATGCGCCCCGAGTCCGAGTCGTGTGAAACCATTACGACGCGCAGCGCTTTGCCCACGGGAAAGGCCTTGCGATGATCGGCTCCGGGCGCCAACTCAAGCTCGCGGACAGGCACGAAGCCTTCGCCCTTGGACGTGCGCACCACCAACCCACCGCCAACGGCGCGCGCCACGGCGCCCTCGAGAATCTCGTCCGCGGCCGGCTTTGGCTCAGGTGCTGCCCCTGAGAGCTGCTTCATCGAAAGGCGAATCCGTTCCCCGCGATCGCCCGGCTCGATACCAAGCACTCGAACAGTGACCTTCTGACCCTTTTGAACAACATCCTCGACGCGATCGACACGATGCGAGGCCAGCTCGGATACATGAATGAACCCATTCACGCCTTGCAAATCGACAACGGCTCCGTGCTTCGTAATGGTAGTGACCGTGCCCTCCATCTCGGCACCGGCCGTAATCTTTCCGCGCGCCTCAGCCGTCGTCGCTTCACGGCGAGCCTCGAGCAAAGCGCGCCGTGACACCACAACATTGCGGCCCTGCTCACGTATCTCCATCACCTGAAACTCGAATTCCTGACCCTCGTAAACCGAGAGATCCTCGACATGCGAAAGCTCAACGTGCGAGGCCGGGCAAAACGCGCGCGTACCCGCGATATCCACCTCGAGCCCCCCCTTATTGACCTTAGTCACCTTGCCAAAAATGGGGGTCTTCGTCTCGAAGGCAATCGACAACGACTCGCGGTCAACCGGGCTATTCTTGCCAAAACTAACCGCCAGCACCGGCGCATCCATCCGAGCATCGATGACCGTGCCTTTGAGCCGATCACCCACTGCGACCCTCAAATTCCCCTCATCATCGAGCAGCCCCACTCGGTCAACGCGGGCTTCAGTGGGCGTACCGACATCCACATACACGGCATCCTGCCCCACTTGTACAACCGTGCCTTCAATAATTTCCCCACGCCGTAACTTCTTGAACCCACCATCCTTGGATTTCTGGCTGGAGGCTTGCATCAGTGAGGCAAAATCGTCGGGGGGGCACATCGTGCCCAATCCTGACACAAAGTTGACCATTGTCGTATTCAGCATCAAAACAATGGGAACTTTATGGAAAGCGAATCGGACCTCGGTCGGATCGTCGGGGACCGCTATCTACTCCTAGACTCCATTGGCCAGGGCGGAATGGCCGACGTCCACCTCGCCCGCGACAAGCGCGATGGCCATCTAGTGGCAGTGAAATGGCTAGCCCGCGCCCGCCGATCGGAGACCGCCTTCCATGAGAAAATGCGCATCGAAGCCGAGCTCCTCGGGCGCGTCCAGCACCCAAACGTAGTCAAACTCTTCGACTACGGAATCGCCGGCGACGGCTCCCCCTACATAGTCTTAGAGGCCCTAACCGGGGAAACCCTACACGAATACATCGCACGACGCGGCCCCATGCCCGTCGAGCAGACACTGCCGCTAGCCATGCAAGTCGCACAGGCCCTCGAAGCCGTCCACCGCGCAGGCCTCGTCCACGGCGACGTCAAACCGCACAACATATTCCTCTGCGGCCC
>PMCK01000286.1 GCA_003154095.1 Myxococcales bacterium
TCCATCTGCGAGATGCTGAAGCGGAGCAGGAGAACCGCGATGGCGAGCGGCAGGCTGGGCATCAGCGGCACGAGGATGAGCAGCACATTGGAAGGAATGTGTGTTACGACCATCGTGCGTAGAAGACCAATCCGAGCAGCGAGACGCGCGGCGCTGAGCGCGGATATCCCAGCGAGGACGTTTGCGCAAAAGAAGATAGTCCCGAGCATTGCGGGTGCGACACCAAACTTTACGTGGAACCAATAGGCGACGAAGGCCTGCACGACAAAGCCGCCGGCAAAGGCGTCGATCGAGAAAAGGCCACTCAATCTGAGCACGATACTGCGCGATTCCCCGAGCCCCAGAAGCGGTGTGCCTGGGTGACCCTCGCGCTCGGGGACCTGTCTTGGCAGAGGAGCTTCGACCGCGGGCGAGACTCGAGAAAAGAGCGCTGCCATGACTAATCCAATGATTGCATAGCCGAAGACAACTGCTCGATAGCTCGCAAGCGGCGTCATCCCACGGCCCTGCAACAACTGCGAAAAACCGCCACCTGCAAATGCGCCCACCGCCGTAGCGAAAGAGCCTACAAGATTGTACCAGGCGAATACGCGGGTCCTCTGCCCAGCGTCGACTTGCTCGGAAAGTGCCGCCTGCTCGATTGGCAAAAACGGCCCGACCTCATTGCCACTAGGGCTAATCACTCCAATTGTTGCAGCAATGAGTAACAATGCGAACGATTGCGCCGTGCCGAAAATGACACTGGCAAAGATCATCAGGATGGCACCCGCGATTAGCATGCGCCTGCGCCCGACTCGGTCGGCGCGGGTCGTTATCCATAGCGAGATTGCCGTGTCACCCACCAGAGTCAAAGTGAGCAACAACCCAATCTGGCGTTCCGATAGTCCAGCCGCGACTAGGTGCAGCACGAGCACGACCGAAAGAAATCCGTAAGCGAAGAGCCGCAGGATGCGGGTTGCAAAGAGGATCTTGATGTCCGTTGAATTAATTTTGGTATCCTGAGTCGCGGGCACGGGGTTGGGCTCTCTACCACATGGAATTCATTCCGTTATCACGCAACCAGCACAGTGCGGCCCCGGTGAATGTCTCCCTCGGACGAGACTCGGCGTATCCGGGCCGATGCGGCATAAAAACCCCATATTGAGTATTGCAGGATTTTGGCAGCCCTTTGAAGATGATGTGGGCTCCCGATGCTCGATCGACGCTTAATCATCCGCAGGTCCGTTTCCGGCGAGACGCGGTGCCGGGGGCGTCCCATATTGCGTACATGCAGCTCAATGAAGAGGCCTGCCACGCAGCCGTAGAGGCTAGAGAAACTCGTTACGATGGCCAATTCTTTACTGGTGTCACGTCGACCGGCATCTATTGTCGGTGCGTCTGCCCCGCGCGGACGCCGAAGCGCGCCAATCGACGGTTCTTTCAGTCTGCTGCAGCCGCGGAGAATGCGGGTTTCCGGCCATGCTTGATATGTCGGCCCGAGCTGGCGCCCGGTGCTGCACCGATTGATGCTGTAGAAAGGCTCGCTCACGATGCAGTAAAGCGAATCGAAGCGGGCGCGCTCGATGCGCAAAGCCTTGCCCAGATGGCCGCCGATCTCGGGGTTACAGCCCGCCACCTTCGACGCGTAATGCTAAGGACATTCGGTGCCGCACCCGTCGAGATCGCGCAAACACATCGACTGTTGACGGCCAAACGCCTGCTCCGCGAGACACAACTTGGAATGCCAGCAATTGCCTTTGCCAGCGGCTTTGGGAGTCTTCGACGCTTCAATGCGCTCTTTCTCGAGCGCTACGCAATGGCGCCCTCGCGGGTGCGTGGCCGCGCGCGGGCAAGGGACGGCGCGCTTGCGTTTACGCTGGCACCGCGTGGCGCTTTCGACGGGCAGGCCTTCCTCTCCCATGCACAGCTCCGGCGAGTTCGCGGTATCGAAATTGCCCCTTATGCCCGAACATGGTCCGTCGGTCAGCAGGCGGGTGTCTTGTCTCTGAATCTCTTGGGCGCCGCGCCCGTTGTGTCGGTCTCGGACGGACTATTGCCTGCATTTCGGCAAGTCATAGCGGCCGTTCGCGGCGCGCTCGATCTGGATGCGGACGTGCAGGCCATCAATAGATTCTTCGCGGGCGATACTCATCTAGCAAAAGACGTTGCCTCGGACCAAGCCGTTCGTTTGCCCGGCGCGCTCGATCCGGTCGAGACTGCAGTGCGAGCAATCATCGGTCAACAAGTGACAGTAACGGCAGCGACAACGATTACTGCGCGACTGGTCGAGACGTTGGGCGAACCCATCGAAACCGACGTCGAAGGTCTCAATCGGTTGTTCCCGTCCGCCGCACGCATTGCAGATGCCGGTGCCGAACGGGTTGGCAAACTCGGAATGCCGAGAAAGCGGGCGGACACACTGGTGCGATTCGCGACCGCCGTAGCGGACGGCAAGATCAATCTCGCGAGGGGTGCCTTGTCCGCGGGACGGGACGGCCTAACCGCAATCGCGGGCATTGGACCTTGGACAGTCGAATATGTCGCGCTGCGGGGCCTTGGAGATCCCGACGCATTCCCTTTGGGTGACGCGGGCCTGCGGCTGGCTTTTCGCGGCGACTTGGCACGTGCCAGTGAAAAGTGGCGCCCCTGGCGCGGCTATGCAACGGCGCGCCTGTGGCGGAGGCACGCCCAGGGTGAAAGGATCAGCCCATGAACATAATGGTTCAGCCAAGCCCGGTCGGGCCACTGACGTTGGTGAGCGATAAAGGCAAGCTCGTCGGTTGCTATTTCTCGAATAACGATTTTGCTAGGCAGAAATTGGCCGACTCTAAGCTGGCTCTGGGTACCCATGACGCAGTCCTCAAGGCCGCCTGCAAGGAACTCGAACTTTTCTTTTCTGGCCGCCTGAAGAAATTTACAATTCCCGTCGCGCCGAACGGTACAGAATTTCAGCGCCTTGTCTGGAAGGCGCTGCAGAAAATCCCATTTGGCCAGACCGCGAGCTATGGCGATATCGCAAAACGAGTGGGCAATCCCAATTGTATGCGTGCGGTGGGCGCTGCCAACGGGAAAAACCCGATCTGCATCATAATACCTTGCCACCGCGTCATCGGTGCCGATGGCTCACTCACCGGCTTTGGCGGCGGTATCGAACGCAAGAAGTACCTCTTGAATTTGGAGTGCGGCAAACTGTCACTGCCGCTGTGATGGCGTCAGCGCATGCTCGGACTGAGTAATTCTAATTCGTTCCGTCGAAGGCAGCCTGAATCGTCGCAATATCCAGCTTCTTCATCCGCATGACGGCATCGAAAGCGCGGTCGCGCGCGGCTGCGTCCTTGCTCGTCATCCACTCGGCGATATGGCTGGGGACGACCTGCCAGGAGATGCCAAAGCGATCCTTTAGCCAACCGCAAGGTCCCTGATTGCCGTCCTTGGACAAGTCGGACCAGTAGCGGTCCAATTCCTCTTGACCATCGCACATCACCTGAAGCGAAATGGCTTCATTGAACGTGAAACCATGTTCGAAGTGGCTGTCCATGGCGATCAGTTCCTGGCCCCCGAACGCGATGCGCCCATGCTTAATCGTGCCTTCGGGACCTTCGCCGGCTGAATACCGTTCGGTGGCGATAACACGTCCCTGCGGGAAAATAGCGGCATACTTGCGAAGTGCAGCCTCAGCCTGACCATGAACCGCTCCGGAAAACATCAAGCAAGGAACGATTATGGGCGCATCTGCTGAGCGTTGCCCGGTGATGACCTGCCACGATACACCGAAGCGATCCTGGACCCAGCCATATCGTTCGCTCCAGGGATACTTATCGAGCGCCATGAGCACTTTGCCGTTCTCAGCGAGTGCAGAAAAGAGCCGATCGGCCTCAGAAGGAGAGTCGACTCGAACAAAGAATGAGATGCTCGGATTGACGACGAAGTGGGGGCCGCCGTTGAGCGCAGTGAAGCGTTGCCCAGCCACGTCGAATTCGACGGTAAGTACACTGCCCCGCGGTTTGCCGCTTGGGTTGTCGGTCGACTCCGAATAGTGCGACATCGCGGTAATGCGCCCGTCGGGAAAGATTCTTGTGTAAAATTCTGCGGCTAGCTCTGCCTGGTCGTCAAACCAAAGGCACGGCACGAGGGATCGACTTGTCATCCACGATGCCTGTGGTTTTTACCATCAATACGCAAGTCCGTTGGTTGCTGTCGGCTCATACTTGGCTGCGAAACCAGGCAGAAATTGCACAATTGTTCCGCCTCGATTGAGCTGAGCCGGACCTGCTCGGCCGCACATCAGCTTGCACGGGCCCTAAGAATGGCTCAGTTTGAGTGCCGGTTACCGCCATGATGGCTCGAGTGAATAAATCCGCGGGGGCGGTAGTCCTGAACTGGCAATATCAAGCGATCGGTGTCCTCGAACCATTCAATGACTAAAGGCAGCGAAGTACCGCCGAACTCAACGCCCGAGCTCACTGACGATGAGGGAAGTGCGTCCACTCTCAAAGCAGGAGATCCCGAGCCCGCATCAGATCCGTCAATTCAGAGCAGGACTCCTGTTCGCCGATCCAGCTTGAGGCCAGCGCCGGCTGATTATCGCCCGAGCGCCCGAGATCCGTCGACTCTGCGCCCCATGGCGGTCGTTCGTGCAGGTGATGTCGAAACCAGTCCACCATTACACGGCGACATTGCTGCCCCTCCGCCAAGTCAGCCTTCGCTGGCTTCGTTGGCCAGTGGCGCAAAGGTCGAGCCCTTCGCACTCGCAGAGGATTACTCGGTGAATGAAACGGGTGACAGGAAGACCCCGCTCATGATCCCTCCTCCGCCTGACCTTCCGATCGATTTGGTTCAAAAGGCTTATGCAAATCAGCAACCATCAGGAAAGGTCGCCAACTTTGCGCGCCCGTTGAATCGTTACAGCCAAACTCAACCCCAGAAGGCTGCAGCCGAAGCATCGTCGGGTGCTGGCCGTGCTCGCGTTCCGAGCAGCGCTAGGGCTACCACCCGCGATGTCGGTCAGCCTCCCATCAGTGACTCTACGCGGACCAACGACCCGCGTATATCGAACCGACGGAAGTATAGTCTGGTCGCTGTCGCCCTCGCGAGTTCGGGTATCGTTGGGGCCGTCTTGGCCGTAATGCATGGTGGCCACCACAACGTGGCAATTCCGACCACGCAGCTTCGCGCGGTCAGTCCTGCGCTGCAGCAACTCGATGTTCCAAAACTAGTCGACGCACCACCAGTTGCCCGTGAACGCCACGAACCCGTTGTGGCACAGGCAGCGTCGGCTCAATCAGCGGCAACGTCGCCGTCCGCCTCGGCTCCAACCACGACTCGAGTCACGCTCGAACTGGTACCGATCGATGCAAAGGTGAATTATCTCGGACGCGATGTACCGGGTCCGCCTTTCGAATTCGACATCGCGAAAGGCCAACGCATGGCAGTCGAAGTGACAAGATTAGGCTTCGCCACGGCCAAGGTAGTGATCGACGACAAGAAACCCTTAGTTCACTTCGGGATGCTCAGGGAGCACCGATCGAAGGCGCACTAGGCCAGCCTGGTTCGACTAAAATGTTGTCCACTTATTCGTGCACGGGTTGGACGTGCTCGAGCCGGAAATATTATTGGTCACGGTCACCCCAGTTCCCGACGGGGTTCGCCCCCTTGGCCATCGATTACACCATCCCCCACGATCCCAGAATTTGCACCTTTTACGGCAATTAGCGCGGCCGCAGTGCCGTAAACATTGGGATCGCGCGTGCCGAATAGTGTCGTGCCCGTGTCAACCCAAAGCGTAACTCCAGTCGGGATAGCGATCGGACCCGTAATGAACGCATTGTTGCCGCCACCGGTGCAACGAGCGACGCTGCCGGCACCGTCAATTCTAAGAAATTCCTGTCATCACTATTGCCGAACAGACGCGCGGTCACTTCGCGCGAGGCGCTGCTCGTGTTCACCTAGATCACTTCTTCGTCACTTCTCTGATTTCTTTATGGCGTGACGGCACGGAACCGGCCTTGTACGTGCCGCCGTGCCAGAACAAGTCGCATGAAGCCCGCGCCAGGCCGAAAATGGCGGGACTCCAGGTTTCATCGTCGCGTGGCTTGCCGTATCTTCGCGTTGTGCAGGAGCTGCGCAAATCGCGTCACCGTAGGAATCCGAGGTTAACGGAATCGCGTCACCGCGCTCTAAAGCGGGAAATATGGGGTAGACTCAGAACATCTATGGTGAATCGTAGTCTATCGACTCCACGTTGCAGGCTCGCGTTGGCTACTTCTGCCGTAGCGATTGGCTCGTGGTTGAGCGGCTGTAGCGGTAACTCCACTAGCAACACAACTGCAGCAAGCGCGGGCGGAGCCATGGCTGCGGGCGGCGCGGTTGCGAATGTGACGGGCGGCAGCAGCGGTATTGCCGGCAGCACGGGCACGAATGCAAGCATCGGCACGGGAGGCAACTCCAATGCTGCCGGCAGCGGTGGCAGCAGCGGTGTAGGGGGCAATCAGCCTGGCATTGGCGGCGCGAGCACTCAATTGGGCGTCGGCGGCAACGCGATCGGCGGCGGCACGATGACGAGTACGGGTGGCAACGAAACTGGCACCGGAGGTAGCGGCATCGCTAACACAGGCGGCTCACAGCCTGGCACGACCGCTACCGGCGGCACGGCGACGGCCATCGGCGGAACCAAGACTATCGGTGGAACCAGCGCCACGGGCGGCGCGAGTGCAACCGGTGGCGTCAGCACAGGCGGTGGATCGGTCGCATCACCTGGCAGTTTGTACAACGGCATTCAGTGGGCAGATACATCCGGCAACCCGATTCAGGCGCACGGCGGCGGCGTCATCAAAGTCGGCAACTACTATTACTGGTTTGGCGAAAATCGCAATTCGAACGGCACGTTCTACGCGGTTTCCTGTTACCGATCCGCCGACTTGGTCCATTGGGAGTTCCGCAACAACGTCCTGTCGCAAAACTCGGCAGCAGAACTCAAGCCCGCCAACATCGAGCGCCCCAAAGTCATCTTCAACGCAAGTACGAACAAGTACGTCATGTGGATGCATTGGGAAAACGGCTCCGACTACAGCGCATCGCGGGCCGCGGTTGCCAGCTGCGATACCGTGGATGGCAACTACACTTATCTAGGGAGCGCGCGCCCACTGGTGAGCTCGGGCGTCGTCGATCACGGAACTGTTGGCTACCAATCTCGAGATTGCACGGCATTCGTGGATACCGACGGCAAAGGCTATTTCATCTCGGCAACGAACGAGAACTACGATCTCAATCTTTACCTTCTGAAAAGCGACTACCTGAGCATCGACAGCCTGGCAGCGGTCCTGTTCAAGGGTGGGCACCGCGAGGCCCCCGCCCTCTGGCAGCGCAACAATGTCTATTTCCTGCTCACTTCGGCCGCTACCGGGTGGGACCCCAACCAAGCCCAATACGCAACCTCGTCATCACTTACGTCCGGTTGGAGCGGGTGGACAAACGTCGGCGATTCGACGACGTTTTACTCGCAATCGACGTTCGTGGTGCCAGTGCAGGGAAGTTCGAGCACGGCTTACCTTTACATGGGCGATCGCTGGGCAGGCGCCTGGAGCGAGCCCGTCAACAATTCGACGTATATCTGGATCCCCATCAGCTTTTCGTCGAATACGGCCATGAGCATGAGCTGGAGTAACACAATCACTATCGACGCGGCAGCTGGGAGCATCACGGGTGCAACGAACCGCTTCACGTACATCAACAAGAGCAGCAACAAGGCGATTTCCGTTCAGGATGCCTCGACGGCCGATCATGCGAACGTCGTTCAGGTTACGTATAGTGGCGGCAACGAACAAAGGTGGGCCCTGAACTACGATTCGGCTGGGTACTTCAATGTCACGAACGTCAACAGCTCGAAGGTTCTTGACGTCACTTCTGGTTCGACCGCCGATGGCGCCGCACTCATTCAATACACGAGCAACAGCGGCGACAACCAGAAGTGGCGCGTCGTTGACAAAGGTGCGGGCTACTACCAACTGCTGAACAAGCAGAGCAGTAAGGTCGCAGAAATTCCCGGCAACTCGACTGCTGAAGGCGCGGCTCTCGACCAGCGAGCAGCGGCGACGAACGCGGACAATCAGCTGTGGCAAATGGGCGTCGCGAAGTAACTATTCTTAGTCACGAAGCCGTTTTGATGGCGCAGCGGCCCAGAATCGCTGGGTGGATTCGGGATACCAAGCCTCGTTGACCAGGGTGCAGGGGCAGTGTGGGGACTGTCTCATGCTCAGGTGAGATCCCGGTAGCGCTTCGCTGCCGCAAGATCGCGGCGTAGCTCCTCTGCCGTGCGGCGTGGACCATAGCCCGGTGTGTCACGTTGAATGCGCCACCCCTCTTTGAGCGGACCCGCATCGACTGTATCGAAGCCGAATTGGTCCAGAAGGTGGGCTACACTTTTCTTTGCCTGGTCGTCGTCGCCGGCAATCACGAGCGCACGGCGGTTCTTGGACCCTGCGGGCTGCCCGTGTGTCGTCAATTCAGCTGCGTAAATATGGTTGAATGCTTTGACGACCTTCGACTTCGGCAAGTGTGCTTGCAACAACTCGGCGGTAGTAGTGGACTCGTTGTCGAGCTCCGGAATATTGCCGTCGCGCTGAGGGTAGTAGTTGTTCGTGTCGATCACGATTTTGCCGGCAAGCGGTTCTACGGGCACCGCCCGATAGTTCTTCAACGGTACGGTTACTACGACTATGTCACCCGCGCGCGCCGCTTCCTGCGCCGTAGCCGCCTTTGCCTTGGGGCCCAATTCCTTGACGAGATCGGCGAGCGTCTCGGGCCCACGCGAATTGCTTATAACGACGTCGTAGCCGCTT
>PMCK01000491.1 GCA_003154095.1 Myxococcales bacterium
TATCACTTGGGCTCGTGCTTGGAAGTTTGGCCTTGGTGCCGCGGATCGGATTTGGACTGTTTCCCAAGGCGGGCCTTTCGCAGTTCATGGTTCAAATCGAAAGCGATGACGGCACCAGTCTGCCGGAAACGGATCGAGCAACCAGGTTCGTCGAGTCTACGCTCAAACGCTTTCCCGAAGTTCGGATGACCGCGGCCGTTGTGGGCAAGGGACACCCACAAGTTTACTATAACGTGGGTCCACGCAATGAAAGCGCCGCTGTCGCCGATGTTCTGGTGGAAATCGAGCCCATGTCCCCCGAGCGCTCAGAACTTCTAATTGACCAAATTCGAGACGCCATTACCAGGTACCCGGGCGCCCACATCGTGCTTCACGAATTTCAGAACGGTCCCCCCGTCGACGCTCCGCTCGCATTGCGGTTGCTCGGTTCCGATAGTGATGCACTGCGCGAGGCGGCAGCCAAAGTGGAACAGGTGCTACGCGGTGTCCCGGGTACCCGCGACGTGCGCAACCCCAGCGCCGATCGTCGAATTGACATGCGGCTCCGGGTCGACAGAGAAAATGCGGCGTTGTTTGGCGTGGCCGTTCCAGACGTAGATCGAGCCGTACGGCTTGCAATTGGAGGGGTGAACGCAGGATCGTTTCACGAGCCAGGCGGTGATGAACCCAGGCCGATCCGCGTAGTCATAGAGCGAGACGCCGCCTCGACTATCGGCGGGGCCAGACGTCCCGCGTTGGGCGCCCTGGACCACGTATATGTGCCCACGCAGAGCCATTCCGCCGTTCCTTTGGGTCAGGTTGCCCGGCTCGATCTCGAACCTTCGCCAACGGCAATTCGTCACTACGATAGGGAACGGGCGGCGACCGTTACGGCCCAAATAGTCAATGGGTACAACACGAGTGCCGTCACGGCCGTGGCCCTTGGGCGCCTTAACCAGTTTCAGCTGCCAAACGGAGTGAGAATGGTCGTGGCGGGCGAGGTCGAGAGTCGGAAAGAAAGCTTTGGCGGCATGGGAACGGCGATTGTAATTGCCGCCTTTGGACTGCTTGCAGTGTTGGTCCTCGAATTTCGCACATTTCGAGGAACCTTGATCGTCGCTTCAGTGCTACCGCTCGGTGCGGTGGGTGGCCTAATCGCACTGTTATTGACCGGCTATACGTTGTCTTTCACGGCGAGCATTGGGTTTATCGCACTCATGGGGATCGAGATAAAGAACTCGATTTTGCTCGTAGATTATACCAATCAATTGCGAAAAGCAGGCGAAGGCCTCGACAGCGCGATCCAAAAAGCCGGGGAAGCGCGTTTCGTTCCAGTGCTCTTTACGACACTCACGGCGCTCGGAGGCCTATTGCCATTGGTGTACGAACACTCGGCTCTTTATTCACCCCTGGCGGTAGTCTTGGTGGGAGGGCTAGTCAGTTCGACGCTGTTGGCACGAATCGTCACGCCAGTTCTATATCGTCTGCTGCCACCGCCCATTGAAATAAAGCGTCAAGACGAGCCCGCCATCATCAACCCGGCTTCACGCGGACTTCTCGCGTGAGCTTGCGCCGGGGTAACCTTTCCCCGCGCGGGAGGAGCGGTACCCTGCGCCGATAGTACAAAACTTCCGCAGAAAGTCACCGAGCTCCCTTCGATTTTGCAAAGGGTTGGCGCATCAGGTACACGTGGCCATTGAAAACCGGAGGTCCGAAAAATGGGTACTCGAGCGCGCGAAATAGTTGGAATGGATGTCAATGAATTGCTGCGGTTGCTCAATGAGGCCTACGCCAGCGAGTGGCTTGCTCATTACCAATACTGGTTGGGTGCTAAGCTCATCAAGGGCCCCATGAAGGATGCAGTGGCGGCCGAGCTTACGCTTCACGCAACCGAGGAGCTCAACCACGCCGTAATGGTCTCGAATCGAATCATTCAACTGGGCGGGACGCCCGTAACCGACCCCAAGGATTGGCAAGCGATCAGTCCCTGTAAGTATGATGCTCCCAATGACCCCTACGTGGCCGTGCTTCTCGACCAGAATATATCCGGCGAGCAATGTGCAATTTCAACCTATAAGGCTTTGATGGATGCAACCAACGGTAAAGACATGATTACCTACAATATGGCTCTAACGATTCTCGAGCAAGAGGTGGAGCACGAAGAAGATCTGCAAAGCCTCAAGGAGGATTTGGAACTGATGGTGATACGCGGGAGTCGTTGAACCCTTCGCCCCGATCGATTAGAGGATGGGGTCGGGTTTCGAGGACGGTCCGGGTGGCGATGCGTCGGAACGACCGGGCCCTGGATAACCAATACAGCGAGTACTTTGGAGATCCGCCCAACGGTTTGCGGGAATCTAAGGCGTGCGGGACCAATTTGGAGTAAATAGCTAGGTATGTCCTCATTGAGCCAAGGGGATTTGGATGCGGGTTGGGATGACGGACCTGAACAATCAGCTGTGCCCAAAGCTGAATCTGCGGATGCTGTTTCCCAATCAATACCTCCGAATTCGATAACAATTGAGAAATCACCGGCGCCACTCGATTCCGCTATCGTGCGATCAGCGCCGGATGCAGAGGTGTTAGCCGACTCGAGCGGCGCCAGCGCAGCTCCGCCGTTACCACTAGATGGTACACTCACTGAATTGCCTGTAGTGACTTCCCCGGCGGGAGAAGTGCTTGCGCAGCCTGCCGCGACCAGCCAGGAGCCCGTGGCGCAGCAGCCCGCCGAGCCGAGCCTTGAGCGATCAACGCAGGCAACGGAGTCGGAGCTCGTGGGGCAGCCCGCCGAGTCCAGTTCGGAGCCCCTGGCGCAGCGGCCCACCGAGTCGAGCCTGGAGCAATCGGCGGAGCCGACGGAGTCCGAGCTTGGGCCGCAGCCGACAGAGTCCAGTCCGGAGCCCCAGGAGCCTGCCACCGAGGTCAATCTGGAACAAACAATTCCGCCCGTTTTGGGCATCCTGGTTTCCTCGAGCGGCGCCTCTCCCGCGGATTCGCCTGATTCACAACTACAGCTGTTCACGGCGGTGACCGAAAAGCCACAGCTGCTAGCGCTCAAGGGAGTCGACACGCGCGCAGAGGCCGAGCCCATTGCTTCAGGGGGCGCGACTGAAGTGCCTGGGGTTTCAATCGAGGCCAAAACACTGGAGGCTCCTTCCGCACTGCGCGCACCAGACGTGGTTGCCGCGCAGGATGGGCCTATAAGTTGCGAATCGTCGGTAACGCCCCAGGCTTTGGTGGATCGCGGTGTAGATGAGCCAGCCGCGGTCGGGGTGACCCTAAGGTCAGATACAGAAAGGCACACTATCCGGCATTGGCGAACCATTGCCATAGCTGCTGCCGCGGCGCTGTTCCTGGTGGTGGGCCTCTTGACGATTCGGTCAAGACACGCACAGACCAGTCGCGATCAAGTACAGACAAAGATCAGTGACATCCAGGCCCAGCAAGTCGCACCCGTGTCGGTCTCGAACCCTGCAAGCACTGCGGGCGAGGCGGCCGCCGTGGCAAAATCAGCAGTGCCCACTCAGATCGGAGCTCCACAGCCGGTGCGTCCCGCGCCAGCGACGGGCGCCCAATCAGAATCATTTTCGGACGCTTTCGCAAAGCATGCTGCGACTGTCAATTCGAGTTGGGCTGACGTGAAGAAACGACCCAAGGCAATTGAATCAAGTCAATTGAACAAGACCAATGCCGCGAGCAATGCCAAAGGGAACGATAGCCCCTTGGACGTCCTCGATAAACTCGAAAAGGCGCGCAAAGCAAAAAGATCCGTGGCAAAATAAGCTAGGGAAATTTTGGCAACCCGACGACCTTATCTCACATAGGAACCTCGGAATTGCCAGGGTCCAAAGTGAAACTGCAGTCATGCGCCTGCCACCTCGAGTGACGGTTTGGCTTCCAGGATTGGGTGTCGCCTGCCATCTGGCCGCAGCCAGATTCGCTAATCCTTCCCATCGCAAAGTACCGCGCGTCGAATGGAATCGTGCAACTGCTATTGTGTTGCCACCCCGGACGCATTTCCCATGGGGTTTCCCACAAATTCACAATTTGAAATTCGGCCAACGCTGACGCGACAAATCCGTGCCATAATCCCAAATACTCATTGAGGGGCTCAGTCGCTAGAGCGAAATCAAGCTGCCGCGATATCTTAGCGTTGTCGGATTCTTGGGAATATCGAAGGTCCTCCGAGGTTCGCAATTAGAATGGCGGATGCATAGGTGCTCCGCGACTCAGGAAGGAGTCACGTGATGAATGCTTTTGGAACAA
The DNA here is from genome assembly GCA_003154095.1 of Myxococcales bacterium. Taxonomy (GTDB): domain Bacteria; phylum Myxococcota_A; class Polyangia; order Polyangiales; family Polyangiaceae; genus FEN-1139. The sequence goes on from PMCK01000491.1 coordinate 4,246, forward strand.
TCGCTAATACGGGAACAATCCGCTTCGAGCGATTGTTTTCCGGCCCAGCAGAACGAGTATGGGACTACTTGACTCGACCAGAGTTGATAGCGACTTGGCTCGCGGAGGGGGAAATTCAATTGCGAGTCGGTGGATATGTAGATCTACGATTTGACGCGCCCAAAGGGGTCAAATCCGGCACGGCTATCAGCGGAGTTGTCACTCACTACCAACCACCGGATTCTCTGGCTTATTATTGGACGGACGCGAACACTATATCCAACGTGATATTCGAGATCGAAAGGCGAGGGCAGCAAGTGGCTTTGCTTTTGACGCACGCAAAGCTTCCTAAACCTCTTGTTCCGAGCAGTAGCGCCAGCTGGCACGCGCGTCTCGACATTTTGGAGGAACAACTTCAAAACCGCCCCTCGAGTTCGTTTCCGGTGCTGTATGAGAGTTTGGTCCCGCATTACGAGCAATGAAGAATTCTGGCCTCATCTCGCCAGGGACCACCAAGCCTACTATTCGAGCAATGCCGCGAGTACCGACGAGTCCTCAAGAGTCTCGAAGGCGTGCGAAGCGCCGCGTGACATCAGTTCTGACGGAGTTTTCCCGGAAGTTCCTACGCCGACCGAACGAGCGCCAATTGCCAATGCCGCGTCGATGTCAAGATAGGTATCGCCGATGACGACCACTTCGCAGTCAGACAATGCACAACCCAGTTGCTGACAACCGCGGGAGGCCCCCGTTCTCAAAATTTCACTGCGGATCCGATGATCGGAGCCAAAACCCCCGAAATTGAAGTACTGAGAGAGGCCCACTTTACCGAGTTTCATGTACGCTGCAGCTTGGATATTTCCCGTGCCGAGACCTATTGCCAATCGGCCTTCGTGTAAATGCAAGGCCTTTAGCAGGGGCACTACGCCGGGCAAGGCGCGGGCACTTTGAAGCCCAGTCAGCTCCTGCTCTAGGTGCGTCAAGTAGACGGAATAGACCTCGTTCAGGTCGAAGTTCTGAGCCGAACCAGCGGCGGCTGACAGCGCCTGTTCGATTATCAGCGCATCGGTCATCCCGCGAAAGTCGATCCCTTCGACGGCATTACTGCGTCCGCACACATCGTTCAAAGCCGCCGCGAGCGCACGCCGCCCTGCGCCGTCCGCAGTGAGCAGAGTCCCATCAATATCGAATAGTAGAATTCGCGGAGTACTGGCAATGGTCGGCACGCGTTTGCTTAGTTACTCAACGATTGTGGATGCAACCAAGCTTTGTTTCACCATCGGCCCGGTGCCGCGGGTAATAACTGTCCGCCTCCACGCGGGCGGCGCACCCCGACCGGCCGACATTATCGGTGGTGCGCGGTGTTTATCCTACGTTACGCGACATCGACTACCTTCCCAAAGTATCGAGTTCACACAGTGGTATGTGAGTATCCAAGCCAGCGGTAGATTTTCTTGCGCGCTGAATTTCTTGTCGCGAATGAGAACGTAAACGACTGTTACTTGGATTGTCTCACGAAACGGCAGTGAAGAGCCTGCATCTCGATTGATGCATCATTGCACGTCTCCCCAGGAGAAAACGACGTCAAACTCCGTGAGTCTTGCCCGAATGATCTTCCATTTGCTGATTCTNNGTTCATGCTGCGAACGGGCTAACGAAGGGCGCGCAACCGGTTAGCGAACCGTTACGCTGCCTCGAATCAATCACAATGAGGTGCCGAAGGGGTTGGGGTCCGACCGCCGAAGATTTGAAAATGTCTGGCAACGATCCCAACTAACGAATCAGTTGATTAGACACCCTATATGTGGGAATTAGCTTGGGTTGTTCTCTAATCGTGTCAGGATCTCGGATACGGCGTCCACGCTCCAGCCGTTCTTCATAAATCCTACGTCGACCTAGTCAGGGTCTCACCAGTGCCTAGGGCTTAGTCTTGGTTCAGCTAATGTTGGTCCCCGTCTCGGGAGGGTTGTNNTTGGCAGTTGTTGCCGTCAGCTGGTTCGCCGGTTGTTCCTCGTCGGTTCAGGGTGGCTTTCCCGGGGGAAGTGTCGGGGGCAAAGGCGCGAACAACGGTGGCTCGGGCGCAAACGGAGCCGTGGGTTTCGGTTTCGGCACCGGTGGCGCCACCACGAACGGCGGCGCCTCTGGAGCGTGTAAGGCTAATGGAGGTCCCTGTTACGCGATAGTAGACGCGGGGCCCTATTGTGGAGACGGCAAAATCGACACCGCCAACGGCGAAAACTGCGACGACGGCAACCGCATCGGTGGCGACGGCTGCTCCGGCATTTGCACGGTCGAACCGAACTGGGAATGTCCCACGGCCGGTCAACCCTGTAAGTCGACGATTGTCTGTGGCAACGGAAATCGACAAATCGGTGAAGGTTGTGACGACAACAACACTACCGCGGGTGATGGCTGCGATGCCAATTGCAACGTCGAGGCAGGTTGGTATTGCGCCGGCACAGACTCAACCAATCCTGCAAGCACGTCAGTGTGCCATAAACTGGCCAGTTGCGGTGATGGCCGCATTACTACCGGCGAGAGTTGCGATATTGGCGCGGCCAACGGCACGGGCGTAGGCTGTGATGCCACTTGCAAGACTCAGGACGGCTGGGTATGTAGGCCACTTCCCACCGGGTGCCGGCAAGTCTCCGTTTGCGGCAACAGCAAGAAAGAAAGCGGGGAAGAGTGCGACGACGGCAATACGAATAGCAATGATGGTTGTTCCTCGAGTTGCAAGATAGAAGGCTCGTATTACAACTGCGCGACGCCCGGTGCTCCGTGTATTGACACTTCCAGATGCGGCGACAGCATACTCGAAAAGGTAGAAACTTGCGACGACGGCAATGGCAATGCCGGTGATGGGTGCTCGGCCACGTGCACGGTAGAGCCGGGGTATCAGTGCCGAATGCCAGGAAAGCTCTGTGTCCCACTCTGCGGAGACAGCGTCATTACCGGGACCGAAAAGTGTGATGACGGCAATGACACCAGCGGCGACGGTTGTTCCAGCACTTGTCTCATTGAGCCAGGTTGGGCCTGCCCCACAGTGGGCCAGCCATGCACGCAGAGCATCTGCGGCAATGGTACTGTGGAAACTGGAGAGACCTGCGATTGCGGTAACGACCCGACAACACTGCCCACCGGGTGTGCCGGTCCAAACGGTCTCTTCTATGGGGATGGCACCGGCTGTTCCAAGACTTGCACCAAGGAGCCCACTTGTCGGAGCGGCGGCGTGACGGGCCCCTGCTCGCAGACTTGCGGCGACGGCAACAAGGACCCAGGCGAGGTATGTGACGATGGCAACCAAGTAAGTGGAGACGGCTGCTCTGCAGATTGCAAGAAGGCGGAGGACGGATTCGTTTGTACGGATTCTGTCAAGAGTGATGCCGTACCCTGTCCGAGTAACTCGGCACTTCAGTGCCTCGTATTGCCGGTCACCTATCGCGATTTTGATGGACAGAATTTGTCAACGGGTCATCCGGACATGTTCTTCTACGGAGCGGCTGCAAGTGGAGGGCGTACCACGGGCGTGGCGCCAGGAGCGACAACTACAACGTGCGTCCCGAACGCGGGCGGGACCCGGGCAGCATTTAATGCCGGTGACGCTTGTCCGAACACCGACCAGGTGGGGCCCTGTCAGGGCCTTGTAGCAAACACTCTTGGCTCCGATGGCAAGCCTGTTTACGCCAAAGGTACCTGCCCCTGCGTGTTCACCGACTGGGACAACACGGGCCTGCTGGGTACCTGCACGGGTAGCGGAGCGACCGACGTGTGTACTCCGTTGGCTTCGGTCCCGAGTATTGGAACCTGTTGGGTGACGAACGTGGGGAATCACCATCTGCGCATCGACACGACTGTGACGGTAATTCAGAGCGCTGCCACCTTCAAACAGTGGTACTCGGATTCCAGCTTCAGCACGATGGTTCGTGGCACCCTTGAGCTTGCTGCCACCGCCACCGCCGGACAATACCAATATAGTAGCAGCACGCCAGGGGCACCGGCAGGTGCGGTGGGCCGTAACGTTGGAGACGACATCCACGCAATCTTCATGGGCACACAGACAACCCTGACCAGCGGTTTCTTCCCGCTCGAAAGCCAGCCACGGCCGAAGGTCTGCAACATCTGGCCGTACTGGTTGCCGGCACTTGCTACGTCGTGCCAGGCAGCCGCCGGAACCGCAGTACCTAGCCAGTGGGATCCGCTCGGCTCCTATACAGCTAGAACAGTCGGTACCGGAGGCCCCGTGGCGCCGGTGCAAGGCATGATGCGAAACTTTTACACGACGACAGAAGCGCGCTACCTCTTCCATTACAATGGAACACCCGGAACTCTTCAGTTCTACGGAGATGACGACGTTTGGGTGTTCGTCAACGGCCAACTGGCGCTCGACCTCGGTGCCCCCCACGAGGAACTCAGGGGTACGGCGTCGGTGGGCGCAGGTCTAACTTCAGGAAACACGTACGAGATCGCCGTCTTCCACGCCGATCGACACCCGCGTGAGTCCAATTACCAACTCACGTTGTCTGGCTTCAGCACGACTCGTTCCGTATGCCAACCCCGTTGTGGCGATGCAAACGTCACAGCCGGTGAAGAGTGCGACAACGGTGCTAACAACAGCGACACTACGTATGACGGTTGCACCACCAAGTGCCAATTTGGCCCATTCTGCGGTGACGGCATTAAGAACGGGCCCGAGGAATGCGATGACGGCAAGAATACCACCGTTACCGCGAGTGCCAGCACGGCGGGTAGCTGCGGCCCAGGTTGCAAGCTACCGCCCAGGTGCGGGGATGGCGTCACTCAGACAGGTGAAGAGTGCGATGACGGCAACAGCAACGCCAACGCACAATGCGGCGGTTGCAGCCTGACCTGCCAAAAGAATCCCTTCTGCGGCGACAGCGTGACTGATAAGGCCTGTGGCGAGCTGTGCGATGACGGCGCTAATATCGGTGGTTACGGATATTGCAAGGCAGACTGCACACCGGATGCGCGCTGCGGTGATGGAACTGTGCAAGGAGATTTCGGAGAAACCTGCGATCTCGGAGCCCAGAATGGTGTGGCCGGCAGCGGTTGCAACGCTCAATGTGGTATCCCCGCCGTATGCGGCGACGGAACCCTGCAGGCCCCCGAAGTATGCGATTATGGGGCGGCACTAAACACGGGCGATTACGGCAAGTGCACGCAGGATTGCCAACTCGCGGCGTATTGTGGTGACGGCGTCAAGAATGGCCCTGAAGAATGCGACTACGGTGCGGCCAACGTTAAGCCTGATGCTAGCGGTGCTGCCCCATACGGTAGCTGTCTAGACAACTGTCGGTTGGGGCCGCGATGCGGCGACGCCGTAGTGCAATCGCCTCAAGAAAAATGCGATTTGGGTACCGCGGTGAACGGACCGTCCAGCCCGTGTAGCAGCACCTGCGTGGTTCAAGTCCAACAGAACTAGGAAACCACGCCAATCGAGAGTCAGAGCCCCGCGCTCAATGTTCCGCCGAACTTTGAGACTTGCGCGGGGCTCCGGCTTAAGCACAAATGGGTGTGACACCGACCTTCCAATCAATAAAGAGAGCGTCCAATGGCATCAAACGACCCCAGAAAAGCTTCACGACAGAACAGCGGACTCGATAATCGAATGGCCCGCATTACGCGTAGGTCCGTTGGGAAATTAGCGATCGTTACTGGCGTAGGCAGTGTCATCCTCGCTTGTTCGAGCTCGAATCCGGGGAGCACGGGCGCAACCACAACGGGTGGCGGAACCAGTACCAACGTTGGCGGAGGTGCCGGAACGAAGGGCACCGGCGGAAGCGCGGCTCAAGTTGGTGGAACATCGGCGGCAGCAACAGCGACAGGAGGCTCCTTAGCCACTGGCGGTCAGCCCGCGACAGGCGGAACGACGACAAGCACCCCGACTACCGGTGGCGCATCAACCGGAGGAACCCCTGCAAATACCGGTGGCGCCGCGACCGGTGGGGCTGCCACGGGCGGCAGTTCCGCGACGGCAGTAGGCGGTTCGGCGACGGGCGGAGCTGCCACCGGTGGCGCGGCTACAGGCGGCAGTTCCGCAACGGCAACAGGTGGCGCTGCCACGGGTGGAGCGGCGACGGGTGGTGCCTCGTCCAACCCTGTAACACCCACGATGGTATCGGGCTCGGATTACCGGTTCACGCTTACGGCTTGCCAGGTGGTCTTTGACGTAAATCCGCAGGTGGGTGCAAGGATTTCTGGTCTCACTCTCAATGGAACGAACATCATCGTTCCTTACGTCGCAAGCACGGACAATGCGGATTCATCACTTTCGGGTTCTACATTCTGGACTAGCCCTCAAAGTGCCTGGGATGGCAACATAAGCACGACCGGTGACTGGCCGCCGCCTGTAGAAATCAATAAGAACGCTTATACGGCCAGCATCACTGGAGACCACGTCATCTTGACCGGTACGGCCAACGCAAACCTCGGCGCGAGTATAACCAAAGATCTTTCGGCTGATGCCGGCACGTGTTGGATCACGCTGCTCTACACGATTAAGGCAACCAAAGGCATACAAGCCGCGCCTTGGGAGGTCACACGAGTGCCTCGCGGTGGTCTTGCATTTTTCCCATCGGGCACTTCCATGACACCTGGACCGCTTGCCGCCAATACAACGACGACCACAACGCCTGCGATGGTCTGGTTCAATGATGCTTCTCAGTCCGCCACCAGCCCGAGCGGCGCCAAGCTCGTTGCAGATGGCACCGGCGGTTGGCTTGCATATGCGCTGGGCGGGAATCTCTTTATAAAGAAATTCACGGACGTACAACCCAGTTCATTTGCACCGGGCGAGGGCGACGTGGAAATCTATCCCGGATCAGGATACCTCGAGCTCGAAGTTCAAGGGGTTTACACTACGTTGACGACTGGCGGTAGTTTGCCCTGGACTACCCAATGGCGCGTAGTCGCTATTCCAAGCACCGTCACGGCGGTTGAGGCGGGCAATGCCACGCTGGCGACGTTCGCGGCGCAACAAGCCGCGCTATAGCTGATCCGGGTTAAGTCCCGCCCGGCGGGCGGGACTTCGAGCGTGAAGAGACAGCCCCCCTTACGTCGGCGGACCCGCAATATACTTCTTGCAAGCCGTCGTGCAGGTGCTTGTGGCCGAGCCGTTACCCGTGGTCCCGGTGCCGTCGTCGCATTCCTCGGGGCCATTCTTGAGGCCGTCGCCACAATGCGGCCCCAGAATGCAGGTTGTTAGGCATCCGCCGTATGCGGGGTTGTCCAGCGGTGAGTTTTGGCTCCCAAGGTCACATTGTTCGGTCCCGTTGGTCACGCCGTCGCCGCAGTACGGGGCTGGTGTGCAGTTGGCATTGCAACCGCCGTAGTCGCCCGTATTCTTGGCTGCACCGTAGTCACAGACTTCTCCCAGGCTTGCTTGCACTACACCGTCGCCGCACGCGCCCGGAAGTTTACAGTCAGCGGAGCAAGTCGGGTCTAGGGCTTGTTCGCATTCCTCGCCCCAATCGGCCTGCAATACTCCGTCACCACAGCGGGGCGGTAGCGTGCAACCGGGGCTGCAGGTGTTGTAGGTGCCGTCATTGACACCATCATCACAGGCTTCGGGATTGGCTGCGTCGCCGTTGGTTACACCATCTCCGCATGACGGACCAAATTGGCATTTCGTCGTGCAGCCGTGATAGGCCGTATCGCTGTTCGACGGGCCATCGTCGCACTGCTCGTTGTACTCGAGCTGAATCTTCCCGTCACCGCAACTGGGCGGAATCGTGCAACCGGGGCTGCAAGCGTTGGAGCCAGCCACCCCGTAGGCATCCGTATTCTTCCCGTTATCACATTCCTCGGGGCCGGCGGTGACGCCAGCCGCGGGCGTTGGACTATTGAGTTGGCCATCGCCGCAGTGCGGGCCCAGCGTGCAAGATATTGTGCACTTGCCATAGCAGCTGCTGGTCGCAGGATCGCAGTTGCCTGCCGTGCCATTGTCGCACTGCTCCCCTGGAGACACGCCGGGATTCGTGCCGCCACAAACAGGTTTGCAGACACTGTGAGCGGCGTTAAAGCCTCCCAAACTGAGTTGGTAGCTCGAGGCTTTGGTTTGACGCTCGACCTGGAACACGGCGATTTCGAAGACGCCTCCATTCGTAAGGTTGAGATTGGGATGGCTCACAATTCCCGCGGGTACAGGCGTTACATTCGTGGGTGTAACGGTCGTTGTCGTTGCAGTTGCACCGAATGTTATGACGCCCTGCACGGCCGTATGGATGCCGCCGAGATCCACGGCGAGTTGCTTATTGATGAACACCCACACATCGTCGTCACCTACGAAGGTGAGCTTGTAATTCTGGGTCGAATCGTAACTGAACCAGAACCGAACCTCGGTCGTGAAACTGAAGTTGTGGTTCTTGCCCGTTGGATCGGCAGGCCAGGATGAGTCGTAGTTGCCTGAAATTTGCGCCGTTGTCGATGGGCTCCATGGCGTTGCAATGGCGTCCGCAGGGAAGAACAGCGGGTTGCCGTCGAAGTTGATTTCCTGGTAGATACCCTGCCATTGTTTGCCGTCGCTTGACTTCATGCAATAGAGGGGCTTCGTCGTCTGGCAGTCCGTTGCCTGCACGTTGCTTACGCATGCCACGGCGCAAGTGTTATTGGGACCGTAATTGGGGCATTTGTCGCATTCAAGCGTGCCACATACTGGATCATCATACGGGCAGAACGTGCAGGGGATAGCGTCGCCAGTGACAGGGTCATGATCTTCTTGTCCAACGCTGCCGCAGAACTTCCCGTTAGTTAGCGATGACTGGTATCGTGCGGCGGTCAAGCCGTTGCCGTTGACGCCGTAGCGGTTCACGTAAGTGGGGGGATTAGAGCCCGTGATCAGGTACAAATTGAGCGTCGTGCCGAGGGTAGCGTGGTAAGTGTTTCCCGAAGCTGGCGCTGCGTCATTGAACCATTGCGCAAAACTCTGCGGACTTGCAATCCCTGAGTCTTGACCCGCGGTACCATTGTACGTGCCTGTTGTTGCGGCGAGAACGGGCTTGAGCCCGTTAGCGTCGAGCTGGGCTTGCACCAAACCTTGGTTGGCGTAGTTGAGACCGGTCGCGAAGCTCCCCGCCTTCTCGAAATCATCGGTATTACCGTTGTCATTGAAATCGCGGACGACCATCGGCACGACCATCGTGTCGCCGAGCGACGGTTGGGTGCAGGTAAAGCCATCCTCGACCTGGCAAGTGGAGGAACAGCCGTCGCCGCTCACGGCGTTGCCGTCATCGCAGGCTTCGCCACCGAGTATCAGGCCATCGCCGCACTTCGTCGTGCAGCCGCCGCCCGCCGCGGGGCAGGTGGGCTCGGCCATGCAATTGGCGGTACACCCGTCACCGAGGTCATTATTCTTGGTCGTGGGATCGCAGCCTTCGGAGCCTTCAATCTTGCCGTTGCCACACACCGTGGCTTGGCAGCCCGCGGTTGTGCACACCCAACCGGGCTTCACTGAACAATCCGCGTTGCAGGCTTGGGCAACGTTGGGTCCGGTGGATGCCGGGTCGCATTGCTCTGCGGGCGTGACAACGATGCCGTCTCCGCATTTCGGTACGCAGGGCGCTCCTGCGAACGGACATTGGTAGCCGGGCTCGAGTTGGCAGGTGGCCGAGCAACCAGGATACTGGCTGTTCTTGTCGTCGCATTGTTCGCCTACCTGAACGATGCCGTCACCACACGTGGGTGTCTGACAGACGCAGGCTTGGCCGGGCGTGCATGTGCAAGTGGCGTCCTGGGACAGACAGTCCGCCGAACAACCCGGGCTGCCCTGATGCGTTCCCTCATCGCACTTTTCACCTTGATCAGCCTGAACGATGCCGTCACCGCAATACGGCAGCTTCTTGCACAAGCCGGGTGTGCATCTCCAGCCAGTCTCCGTTTGGCACTTCGCGCTGCAACCATTGCCGGGGCTCGGGGGATCGCAAGTTTCACCCGTTTCGATGCGGCCGTTGCCGCAGCTAAAGAGCGCGACGCATTGCTGGTTGGGCAGGCACTTGTATCCCTTGTCCTGAGTTTTGCAGTCCGACGAGCAACCCGGGCTGCCCTGGAACGTCCCCTGATCGCAGACTTCTCCCGGATTGACCACGCCGTCGCCGCAGGTGAAGCTTACGACACAGGCCCCGCCAGCGGGAGGACAGGTGTGATTCGGTTCTACCTGGCAGATGCCGTTGCATCCGTCGCCGGCTAGCGCGTTGCCGTCGTCGCAGGCTTCGCTGGCCTGATTGACCACGCCGTCGCCGCAGCCGGGCGGCGCCGTCATGTTGCAATTAACGGGTGGATTGGTCCCCAAGCAGGGGTCGCTGGTGCTGCCGCCGGTACCCACGACAAAGATATTGCCGCTGCCAGCGTTGTTGCCCGCGATCCCAGCTGAGGCGCCGACGCCACCTGCATTGTGGCCGCCCACGCCGGAACCGGGGGGACCTGAACTACCTGCGTCGGGGCTCCCGCAGCCAGCCAGATCAACCGAAGCAACCGCGAAACTCAAAACAATAAAGAAGGATTCGAACCGTCGCATAATAAAATACCCTTCGGGCAAAGCGAACCGCGCCCTTAAGCTAAGCCCGTCTGCCAATTAAAGCTTTCGCAAATCGGTTCCACCCGACAAACAAGTGGTACGAACAACCACCTGGCCAGCGCGTCAGATTGCCACTAATCGCGGACATCCTGATGGCTGTTCGCAGGGGGGGGCCAATCCGGGCCGGATTTTTTGTCCGTCACGGCACGGAAAGCCAATTCAAGCTGCACAATTTGCCGGCGCGACCCGGGGGTAGCTAATGGGTGTCAAGAGCGCCAGACAATCTGGCGCTCCCGATATCCGGCTCGTCGCGCTACGTCGGTGGGCCCGCGAGGTAGATCTTACAGGCCGGCGTGCAGCGACTCGTCGCACTGCCATTCGCTGTGCCATCGTCGCATTCCTCGGGGCCATTCGTGACGCCGTCGCCGCAGTGCGGCCCCAGAATGCAGGTCACTAGGCATCCTCCATAGGCGGGGTTATCGAGCGGCGAGTTCTGACTCCCAAGATCACATATCTCGGGTCCATTCGTCACGCCGTCACCGCAGTACGGGGCCGGTGTGCAGTTGGAATTGCAACCGCCGTAGTCCCCCGTGTTCTTTGCTGCTCCGTAGTCACAGATTTCTCCAAGACTGGTCTGCACTTGAGCGTCCCCGCATGCGCCGGGAAGTTGACAAGCGGCGGTGCACGTCGGGTCGAGAGAGGGTTCGCATTGTTCGCCCCAATCCGCCTGGACGATTCCGTCGCCGCAGCGCGGTGGCAGCGTGCAACCGACGCCGCATGTTCCGTACGTGCCATCATTGACACCATCGTCACAGGCTTCGGGATGGGCCGCGTCACCGTTGGCTATATTATCGCCACAAGACGGACCAAACTGGCATTTAGTCGTGCAACCGCCGTAGGCCGTGTCGCTGTTGGCAGCGGTGCCGTTGTCGCATTGCTCGTTGTACTCGAGCTGAACCTTGCCGTCGCCGCAACTGGGAGGAATCGTGCAACCGGGGCTGCAGGCGTTCGAGCCAGCTGTCCCGTAGGCGTCCGTGTTCTTGCCGTTGTCGCATTCTTCCGGACCCGCCGTGACGCCAGCCGCAGGGGTTGGACTATTAACCTCGCCGTCGCCGCAGCGTGGACCGAGCGTGCAGGACGTCGTACACTTATTATAGCAGCTGGTGGTTGCCGGATCGCAGTTGCCCGCCGTGCCATTGTCGCATTGCTCACCGGGAGACACTCCCGGATTCGGGCCGCCACAAACAGGTTTGCAGACACTGTGGGCGGCATTGAAGCCACTTAGGCTGAGTTGGTAGCTCGATGCAAAGGATTGGCGCTCAGCCTGAAACACGGCGATTTCGTAGACATTGCCATTCGTGAGGCCCAGGTTTACCGTGCTGGTCTTGCTAGTGATGCTCCCGAGGGGCAGCGTGTTGGTCACGACTGTCGACCCGTTGCCGTTGGTAATCGTTATGACGCCCTGCACCGCAGCGTGGATACCACCAAGGTCCACGGCGAGTTTCTTGTTGATGAATACCCATACATCGTCGTCGCCCACGAATGTCAGCTTGAAAGTTTGCGCGGAGTCGTACTTGAACCAGAAGCGAACCTCGGTGGTAAAACTGAAGTTGTGGGGTGGGGCTGCAGCCTGTGAGCCCCCCTCCCACGGCCAACTCGAGTCGTAGTTGCCGGAAACCTGCGCGCCCATAGACGGACTGAAAGGCGTCATGGCATCGGCAGGGAAAAACAGCGGATTGCCGTCGAAGGAGGCCAGCACGACCGTGCCGACATAGTTCGTTCCGACGAGCGCGCAGCTGGTCGGCGCCTGCCCGCCGATGTCGCAGGCCTGAGGGCTACCCCCATTACCGTCACATTGCGGCGTAGTCGGGTCGGCATCGTAGTAGCATGCCACGCAGGGAATGGGCGCTCCGGTTGCGTCCTTGGCAACCTGGGCTGCACTGATGCAGGTTTGTGTCTGCAAGCGCTCATACTTAGCGGAAGTCAGGCCATTGCCATTAACACCGAAGCGGTTCACGTACGTTGGCGGAGTGGAGCCGGTAACGAGGTACAAGTTGAGCGATGTGCCGAGCGTTGCGTGGTACGCGTTCGGCCCAGTTGCCGCATCATTGTACCACTGCGCGAAACTCGCAGCGCTTGCGATCCCTGAAGGAGTGTTGGCAGCACCGTTGTACGTCCCCGTTGTGGACGCGAGTACGGGTTTTAGGCCCTGAGCGTCGAGTGTGTTTTGAAGTAGCCCTTGGGTCGCATAGTCGCGATCCTTTGCGAAGTTGATGCCCGAGCTTGCTTCTGTGCCCTTCTCGAAGTCGTCGGTGGCGGTCCCTACATTGAAATCGCGCACGACCATCGGTACGAGCATCGTGTCCCCGAGCGCAGGCTGCGAGCAGGTAAAGCCGGCTTCCTCTTGGCAGGTGGCGGAACAACCGTCTCCGCTTACGGCGTTGCCATCATCGCATTGTTCCGTGCCGATAATGAGGCCGTCGCCACATTGGGTGGTGCAGGCGCCGCCGCCGGCCGGACACGTGGGTTCGGCAACGCACGTGGGGGTGCAACCGTCGCCCAGGTCATTGTTCTTGGTCGTCGGATCACAACCCTCCGCGCCCTCTACTTTGCCATTGCCGCATACGGTTGCACTGCAACCGGTCGCGGTGCACACCCAACCGGGCTTTACCGAGCAATCCGCGTTGCAGGCGGTAGCAATGTTGGGAATCGTCATGCCGGGGTCGCATTGCTCGGCGGGCGTGACCAAAATGCCGTCGCCGCATTTGGGTACGCAGGGCGCGCCGGCAAAGGGGCATGTATAGCCGGACTCCAGTTGGCAGGTTGCGGAGCAACCCGGATACTGGCTGTTCTTGTCGTCGCATTGCTCGCCTACCTGAACGATGCCGTCGCCACACGTCGGTGTCTGACAGACGCAGGCCTGGCCGGGGGTGCAGGTGCAGGTGGCGTCTTTGGACAGGCAATCTGCCGAGCAACCGGGGCTGCCTTGATGGGTCCCCTCATCGCAGACTTCACCTTGATCGGTCTGCACGATACCGTCACCACAGTAGGGAAGTTTCGTGCAGGAGCCCGGCGAACATCGCCAACCGGTTTCTGCTTGGCAGGTCGCGCTGCAACCTTTGCCGGGGCTAGGAGGATCGCAAGTTTCCCCCTGTTCAATTCGGCTGTTGCCGCAGCTGAAGAGAGCTACGCATTGCTGGCCAGGCAGGCATTTGTACCCTTTGTCCTGAGTCTTGCAGTCAGCCGAGCAACCCGGGCTGCCCTGGAACGTCCCCTGATCGCAGACTTCTCCCGGATTGACCACGCCGTCGCCGCAGGTGAAACTGACAACGCAAGCACCACCGGTCGGTGGACAGGTGTGGTTGGGTTCCACTTGGCAGATGCCGTTGCAGCCGTCGCCGGCCAGCGCATTGCCGTCGTCACAAGCTTCGCTGGCCTGATTGACCACGCCGTCGCCGCATCCTGGCGGGGCGGACCCCTGGTGAGCGCTAGCACCGGCGGTCCCGGGGGTGCCGCCGGTATCGACGTGAAAACCGGACCCGGCGTTGCTAACGCCCGTGCCGGTGCCGTTTGAAGCGCCCCCGCCGCCCCCTACGCCAAGTTGACCAGGAGGAGGGCCTCCTGAGCTGCTCGGGCTCCCGCAACCAATCAGATTGCCCGATAACAATGCCAAACCCAACACTGCAAAGAAGGATTCAATACGTCGCATAGTCAACTACCCTTCGGGCAAATCGCGCCACTGCTAAAGTATGCTCGCCAATGGAATAAAGCTCTCGCAAATCGGTTCCAGGTGACTGTCAAGTAGTATGGACAACTACCTTGGTAGCCAAAGAAGTCTACACATAGTGCATTATAGCAACGTTAGCCGCACTGGCTGCCAATAAACGGATGTTCCTTGCACGAGGCATCTGCAGCCTTTGCTGAAAATCCGCAGCGCCAGCGGATGTGCTGGGGACGTCAGCCCCGGCGCGACATCGTTTCCTGGTAGAGGAGAGCTAATTGCCTTTTCTGGCCAAGCACTGCACGGTGGCACTTTCCCCCTCGTGACACCGCCCTTCGTGAATCACTCGATTGGATTCGGTCAACACAAGAAACTGGAGCCCCGCCAGCTCCGCTCGTAGGTCGTCCAATGTGACGAGCAATTCACGGTTCTGAGGGCCTCCAGTTCCCAATTGTAGCTGTTCGGGTCGATACGCTTCGAGCACGAAGAGCCCACCATGTACTAGTGCTCTTACGACTGCCGCGTGGCAACGCGCACGCACGGATGGTGGCAGATGACAAAAAATAGATACGATGGCCGCCCAGCGCGACACACCGAAATCATAGGTAGCAAGGTCGGACACTTCGGTCGTAATCGCGACGCCCAGGTCCCGTGCAAGCAGTTGCGCCTTGTCCAAACCTACTTGCGAAGCGTCCACGCCGTGGACGGTATGTCCACGCGTTGCCAAAAATACGGCGTTGCGCCCCTCGCCCTCCGCTATTGATAGAATGGGTCCAGAGGGCAACTGCGGCGCAACACTCACCAGATAATCATTGGGCGAGGTGCCATAGGCGTAACCCGGTTCGGAGTAGCGCTCGTTCCACATCGAAGCGCTAGCTTACCGAATATTCCTTAATTTCACAGCTCCCCATCGATTTTGGCCAAACCTTACGCTGCCGTGACCGCGATTTTCGTGCCAATCGGCTCGAAATTGCACGGCTATTCTCGGGCGACTGTACGACAAACGGTGCGATGATCCACTTCGAATTCGAACAGTCATTCTACATGGGTCGGTAATTGTTGACGTTGGTGGGTCGATGAACTAGGCCTGGGGCCATGAAATACGGACGATCTGCCGGGGTCGCGCTGTCGGCGGGCATTGCGATAGTGAGCATTTGCGACTTATCTCGGGCACAGGCGGATGATTTGGCAAAGGGACTTACGTCAGCCAAACCCGCCACCTCGGGCAGCACTGACGTGGCAACTTCGACATTCGAGGCCGCAAAGAAGGCTGACGCTGAAGATAAGGACACCACTGAAGCGAAAATCTCCGGAGGCGGCCTATTTACGGCCGGAAATGCACAATCAACTTCGATTACGAGCGGATCGACCTTTCGATTGCGACGCGGGGACAACCAGCTGACTGCTGCGGCTGCCGCCAACTATGCATCGGCGCGCCCCGCGGGCGAGCCGGCTACGCGGAAAACCGTGGAGAACTTTCAGGGCAAGAGCCGCTACGACCGGTTCTTAACGCCGGTAGTCGTAGTATTTGGTTCGGCGTCATTGCGCAGTGACCGCTTTCAAGGTTTGGATCTTCGCCTCAATCTCGACCCTGGCGTTGCGTTTTACGCAGTGGATACAAAGACGAGCCAATTGTGGACTGAAATTGGCTACGACTATCAGCACGACATTCGCAATCAAACGGCTTTGGACACGGCCCGTCTAAAGGACCCGACACTATCCGAGACAGAAGATCGGCATAGTGGACGCCTGTTTCTTGGATACAACGACAGCTTCAACAAGAACGTATCGCTTTCGACCGGTGTTGAAATGCTGCAGGCGTTGGCTCACACGGAAAACCGTCGTATCAATTGGGACATTTCCCTGTCATCGGCAATTGCAGGTAAGCTCAGCGTCGCCAACACATTTAGCCTGCGATACGATCACCATCCCTTGCC
>PMCK01000480.1:0-302 GCA_003154095.1 Myxococcales bacterium
GATACGTGTCCAACATATGTAAAGTTGGGGCGGGCCGTTTTACGCTCTTGACGTACTTTTTCGGGAAAATGGCGATTTTTTACGTCGCCCCGACAGGGGCCTCTGCGCCCCGAATGCCCGAAGTACGTTTGGCCTGCCCACTCAGAGCTTGCTTGTGTTCCGGATTACAATGTCTGCAGCGCAACCGCATTATCACGCATGAACAACCTCAGCTCAACGACTCGCCGCTTGCTGAACTTTGAGTTCCGCCCAATCAAGCGCGTATCCGAGCGCACGTTTGATTTCCCAGATACGAGATGCAG
>PMCK01000480.1:324-4897 GCA_003154095.1 Myxococcales bacterium
GTGAGAAGTAGCACCGGCCGCCTACCGATCGGCGCCGGCATATTGGCCCAAATGATGTCGTACTGCTTCACGGTTTGCTGCTCTTCTTGCGCGGGCGCCTCGCCGGCGCGGGCTTCCAAACCTCTGCATCAATGTATCCGTCATTCGGCGAATCGGGAAGCTCCGCATACGCAGCGGCGGTCTTCGCTTCTTCCTGGGCCCAGATAGCCTTGCGAATGGCATTGCGAATAAACTCCGAACGCCCCCGAGAGCGAGCCGGAACCACACGACGGAGCTGCGCCGCGAGCTCATCGTCAATTTCTATTAGGATCTGGTTCATATAGATTAGTATATACTCAATTATATGGTCTGCAAGGAGCTTTCCGAACCGCCGACTACCACGCACAGCGTTCGCTTCATGCTGGAGAAGCCGCCCAATTGGGGTACGCAAACCGTCCGGCGCTCGCGATGGCAACGGCGGGTCACAGGCTGCACTTGCCCTTCTGGCTCAGCCCCCAAGCGCTTGATTACTCTTCCTGCGACTAAATTCGAGAATCAAGGCCTCGTGAATTGCATTCAGTACGGCCGGGGTATCCGAGGGATTCGTGACTCGTTTGCCGTTGATGAACATCGTGGGCGTACCTTGGACATGCACTTGATTGCCAATGTCGATGTCCTCGGTCACAGCTAGATTGAAGCTGTTCTCATCTAAGCTCCTGCGAAAGGCGTCCATATTCAGACCCGCGCTAGCGGCATAGCCTTCGATATCTTTGCGCTCCAGAGCCTTCTGATGCAGAAAGAGTAAATCGTGTAATTCCCAAAATTTCCCTTGCGCATGGGCAGCGAGCGCCGCTTCCGCTGCCAAATGAGCCTGTGTATGAAAATTCAAAGGGAATTGGCGAAATACGAAGCGAACTTGACGTTCGAATCTGTTCCGAATTTCATGAACCGTATTGGCCGTATTGAGGCAAAAGGGGCATTGAAAGTCGGAGAATTCAACGACAACCACCTTCGCATCTGGTGGGCCAAAGGAGGGTCGATTGCCATCTGCAATCAGGGACTGCTGAGGCAGTGTCAGGGGGCGATTGGCCTCCACCATCTTGCGCAATTCGGCAACTACCTCAGGGTAATGTTGCGCTAACAACTTGCAGCGCTCAACCGCAAAGCCAGATGTTTGGGTCTGAACCATTGCGCAGGAATCCTTGTCATTGCCAAGGTCCAGGCATAGCCGGTCGACCAGGGTCGTACACGGCAGTCGAAGCTCACGAACACGAGACTCGATGTTTCTTTCGTCGTCGCGCGCGGCGGAGCATGCCTTCGAAGGCATCAGCGCCAGAGTATTCGCCGCCGCCTTGCATTCCCCCGACTTTTCCCCCGCCGTTTGGCAAATGACTTGCTGCACATGTGCGCAATCCTCGGAAGCGAGCGCGGAGTTCTTCACCTCGCCCTTCGACGGTTGATTTTCGACAATTCGATGCGTCCTCGCGATGCAGCCGAGCAGCAATAGCCCAACGACGGATTGCAAGGATTTCATTTGGCTCATAAGCGGCGCCTGGGCCAAGCATAGTGGCCTAGTCGAGCAAACGCCAGGTGGGCTCCGCCTGCAATGGGTACGCCGCCTTTATCAACGCAGTTCTCGCGTCATCTCGAGCATAGTGGGTTCAAATCCAAGGCTCTGGCACAGGCGCTGTGCACCCTCGTTTTGCACCATGGCTCGGGCCACGATGCGCTGTGCACCAAGTTCCTCGAGTCTGGCCATCACCGCCGTAACCATGGCACGGCCTACTCCTTTGCGGCGCGCTTTCTCAGCGACACATAGGTCGTGAACCGCTCCATGGCGATCGAGCAACAAGTTCCAATCGCGTTCTTCGATGGCGCCGTATGCATAGCCTACGATTTCTCCGTCAAGTTCGGCGACCAGAACTACAGCTTGCTCTCGCTCGAGTTCTTGCCCGAGCCACCAAGCGTAACCCTTCTCGACGTCGTCGATCAGAAAGAAGCGCTTCGGATTGGTGGCGTGGTGCAGCCTTACGATCTGTGCGCCGAGCATTGCTGCGGCTTCGATATCGTCCGGCGTGGCGCTGCGAATAACGAGGTCTTTCACCATTAGTAGTTCCTACCATGAATTCACGACCTCTACCGCGGATGCGCAGCCGAGCGCTAGTTACCGCTGTCCGCCGTGATGGGGTATTTGAATTGACCAATCGATGCCTCGATATAGGGCGATTTCAGCGTGACCCAGCACTTTCACTTCTCTGCAAGTTCTCGCTTGAAGCAACCCGCGGGTGCGACTGTCGAATCCTCGTCCTACCCCGATGATTCTTTATATACTGGATTGTCCTCCGTTATATGGACACATCGGACATCGACATCACAGGGGCGTCCACACCATAACTCATGGCTGCCTCGTGCTCAATCCCACCCGTCAATGCTGCAGCCGTTGCGATGCCGTCGTTTGTTGTTCCGTCGGGTCATTGGCAAACGCTGTGGACCCCTTATGCCGATCAGTCACTCGATCGAATAGCCACATACCCGCAAGCATCGACAGCGTAAGTATGGCCGCGGATGCGCTTCTCGATGCCGCAACAATGGCGGGCCCTGGGCAATAGCCGGCAAGACCCCAGCCAATTCCAAAGATTGCCGCCCCGGCAAGGAGCCGGCGACCACATCTTCAATTGCTGGGGTAGTTGCAAACTGGACTTCTGTTATTGTGGATGCGAGTCCAATATTTGTAAAGTCCAACAATCCACTTACCGAGGTTCCCCCACGATTCCGTCAATAATCACGGTTCCGTGATGTGGAGTGGTTCCGTTCAATGCGGTGGGCCAAAACCGCCGGACTTTACGCCCCGTGGCGTAGCGTAAGTGGTACGCCTTTTGCTCTCGTTGGGGCGGTACTCGATGCGCGATCTAGTAGCCTATCTTGGAGAATTCGAATGGCAACAATTGACGTCCTGACTTCAAGGCAGCGCCTGACAGCGGCGCTCAAGGGAGAAGCTTACGATCGCATTCCAGTCAATTTACTCATCAGTGATCATGCTGCCCAGTTTGCCAACGTGAGTGTCACAGAATATGAGTCTTCGGCCGAATTACTCGTGCGCGGTCAGATCGCCGCCTATCGCCACTATGGGCATGATGTAATCAATGTCGGACCGGGACTTTCGGGGATTCCTGAGGCATTCGGCGCCCAGGTACAACTGCCAGCAAACAGTAGCCCCTACGTTTCAGCTCCAGCCATTCAAAGCCTCAACGAAGCGGTGCAACTCAAGTCGCCCGACCCAGAATCCACAGCAAGGCTTCCCATCTTTTTGGAGGCGGCGGAGCGCGCCGTACGTGAAGTCGGAGACGAAGTATTGGTATCGATGACGGTCGCTGCGCCATTTACGACTGCCTGCAATGTGTTCGGCACCGAGCGGCTCCTCCGCGAGCTGAATCGAAATGCTTTGTTGGTACATAACCTGCTGCGCGTCGTTACTGAGGGAGTACTTGCCTTCTGTCGCGCCGCTATCGCCCGGGGAGCCCGAATTGGGCTTGCCGACCCCACAGCATCGGGCAGTGTAATAAGTGCACGCGCCTTCGAGACCTTCGCACTTCCCTATCTCGGTGAGCTCGTACAAGGAATTAGGCAAGCTGGCAACGGTACGCCTCCTACCATCCACATTTGTGGGCGAAGCCAGAAATTATGGTCGCACCTAGCTGATACGGGAACTTCCGCACTCAGCGTGGATGACGTCGTCGACCTAGCCGAAGCCAAGGCCGTTGTTGGTCACCGTACCGCACTGATCGGCAACATTCGCCCCACGGCCACCATCTTCTTAGGTACGCCGGCCGACGTCCACCAAAACGCCCGAGAATGTCTGCGTAAGGCGTTCGATACTCCGAAAGGGTTCATTCTCGGTCTCGGCTGCGGTTTACCCGTGAATGCACCGCGAGAAAATGTGGCTGCGCTGGTCGAGGCCGCCCGAGAGTATGGCCGCTATCCACTCTCGCCCGAAGCATTTGCCGCATGAGCTTTCGAAAGCCTCCAATAATGTCGACATGACGCCCCTACAACGATTTGCGGCCTATGATGCGGGCAAGCCCATCGACCGGTTGCCGACCGTCCCGGTGCTGACGAATACGACAGCTCGAGTCATTGGTGCACGTGTCTCCGAATTCGCCGGAAACGCGGCTCTTACAGCACACGGTCAGATTCAAGCGTATCGACTGTTTGGATACGACGTAATCCGAGTCATGAACGATCTATTCTTCATGGCGGAAGCCATGGGAGCAAAGGTTCGCCATCCCATTGATGAAACTGCGTACCTGGACGAACCCGCTCTCAAGTCGCGCTCGGATATCGATTCACTAAATCCAGCGCATCCGCAAAAAGCTTGGCAGCTTCGTTCGCTCTTGGAAGCCACTGAGATCATTCTGGACCGTGTGGGCAGCGAGGTTCCGGTCACCGTTGGCGTAGTCTGTCCATTTACCAATTCCTCGCACTTGGTGGGGGCCAACCAGCTAGCCCGATTAACGCTCAAAGACCCAGCCGCGGTGCACCGTCTCTGTCGCATTTCGTTGGAAGCAGCCTTGGCCTACGCCGAAGCCATCCTGGA
>PMCK01000448.1 GCA_003154095.1 Myxococcales bacterium
AACGACTCAGGTCTTCTAATATTAAGGTCGTGCCTGCCCCATGACCGGTAGGTCATCGAAGCAATCATGGGAAATGTGCCATAACAATTCGAAACTACTGCTTGCATCTAATTTTGCTACTGGACACATAATGCTGGATATGCGGCGGAACGGCGACTTTCAATTGGACTAGGATCACTTGCATACATCGGCGAATTCACGGGCAACCGCGTGGCATGTCGGACAAGGTGTGAACATAGTGCGATAGGGACACATTGGACCGGCGTAATAATAGCTCTTTGCAATCGCTTAGAGCTTGCGCAAATGTCGGGCTCGTAGCAATCAAAACAGTTGGCTACCAAGATTCGCGAGGTATTGGACGTCGCTTGATTCTCCAAAATCGTTAGCCAGTACGGGTGCCAGTCTCTTCGGCGATTAGGACGCGCATTCGGTGTCTTCATTCGCGCTTGTGCTTCGCGGCATCAGCTTCGCGAGCCATTTTTCGAAACGTTGGTTGTCGCATTCAGATCCCGGGAGTAGGTCTCCCCTACCTTAAGAATGACGTATCAGGCCGACCAGGCGATGCTCCGAACTCGCTTCCGATTGGACAAAGACTACGAGGTGATCGAAGAGCGGCAGCTTATTGTCGAATGTCGTTGGTTCGAATCCGCTGCAGCCGACTTGCTCCCGGGAGCTCCCAGCTACCGCTGTGACGTTCACGGTAGAGACTTTCCAGAACAGCCACTCTCCGCGCCCAACGTTACACAAGAGCCAAGTCTGCTCGTTCCCGACTCTCGTGTGCAGGAGAATCAGCGGTTTCGCTTCGCTACTTATCGCGATTCGCGGCAGCCGAAATCTCGAGGGATAATCGTGCTGCTGCATGGCCTGAACGAGCGTAATTGGGGCAAGTATCTCCCATGGGCACAGCAGTTGGTCCATGAGACTGGAAAGGCGGTTGTGCTCTTCCCCTTGGCTCTGCACATGAATCGTGCGCCTGACGCGTGGGGCAACCCACGCATTATGCAAAAAGTCTCGGATACCCGGCGCAATGCTGGTTCGACGATTGCCAACTCGACTTTTGCCAACGCCGCCATCAGTACTCGCCTTCAAGCACAGCCTGAGCGTTTCTGCTGGTCTGGACTGCAGACCATTTTCGACCTCTCGCAGTTCGTCCGACAAGTGCGGAGGGGCGCCTACGACACGCTGAATGAGGATGCGTCGGTCGATCTCTTTGCCTACTCGATCGGTGCATTTTTGGCGGAGATTCTCGTCATGGCAAATCCAGAAGGGCAGTTCGACAATTGTAGGCTGTTCATGTTCTGCGGCGGGGCGACACTGGACCGAATGTGTCCCAACTCTCGGTACATTCTGGACAGTGATGCGACGATTGCTCTCTATTCGTACTTCCTGGCTCGATTCGCAAATGAACTGCGCAACAACGTTCGGCTTGCCCATTATGTGGATGGATTACATGAAATGGGCCATTTCTTTCGAATGATGTTGGACTATCAGGAAGGCAAGGAGGTCCGGGAAAGGAAGCTTTTTGCCATAAGCAGCCGCCTCGCCGCACTGTCCCTGAAGCGAGATCGGGTAATGCCTGCAAATGAAGTCATCAACACGCTGCAAGGAGATTCCCGGGCCATTCCGGTCTCTGTCACGGTCCGCGATTTTCCTTACCGCTACGATCATATCGTGCCATTCCCGACGACCAGCCCCAATGAGGAAGTAGAGCTCTGTTTTCGTGACGTCTTTCGCAAGGCATCGGAGTTCCTGGGATAGGCAAGGTTTGCGGGCACCTGGCCGGATCCATGACGGTTCCTCCAGCGCTTGCCGTCACGGGTGCCCCAGCAAAATTCGCCGTGCACGTGCAACGGCCGAGTGCGGCGTGCTACGGACTGCATGCGCGTGGATCACGGCCGCGTTGCCCGATGGACTTGACCTAGCCTGTTGGTGGCCTTCAGGATGGATCGGCGTCCGAGCCACGACAAATGTCCACTGCCCAACCCAGCGATTCTAGATCCGATCCAGCGGCGTCCCGACCCAACGAGTTGATTTCTGACCCATTAGCGTCCCGACCAGGCTCTTCGAGATCCGATTCACAGGCGTCCGCTGCTGGCGGGCTCGCACCTCGACCGGGAACCTATTCCCTCAAACTTTGGCTGCTTGTGGCGTTGTTCGTGACAATAGGGGTCACCGGAATCACGTCTTCGGTTGTCGGAGTATGGCTCATTGGCGAGGGAATCTCGCAGCAAGCGCAGGAAAAGGCGCGTCTTGACCTCAACTCAGCCCGTCTCATCTATCAGGATCGCCTTGAACGGCTACGGTCGACATTGCGTCTTGTGAGTCTGCGGGGATCACTCATTAGTGCCGTCGCGAATCGGAACGTCGATCTGATGCGTGCCGAAGCCACGGCTGTCAAGACGGACTGGAAGTTCGATTACGTAACAATTCTCGATCGGTCGGGACGAGTGCTCGTGCGATCGGAGGGTGGCACCTCGGAACAGCCGCTCATCTCGCCCATGGTGCACGAAGTGGCCGCTGGTAAGTCTGACGCTGTGGGGACAATGGTGCGCGACACAACGACACTTGCTCGAGAGTCGGCTTTAGTTGCGGATCGCGCGAGGGTCGTAGTGCGCACTCCCGACGGAAGAGAACAGCCCCCTCGAGAAGTTACTGCAGGGCTGGTTCTAGAGGGAGCTGCGGCCGTTAGAGACGGTGCAGGCCAGCTCATCGCCATTTTGCACGGCGGTGTGTTATTGAACCATGACGTTGCCACAGTCGATCAGATTAAGGATACGATCTTCGCACAGGAAGTCAGCAATGGGCACCCAAGTGGCGGCGCCAGCCTATGCCTAGGCGATGTGCGCGTTGCCACGAGCATCCGAAAGGCAAACGGAGAACGCGCAGTTGGGACCACGGTCGAAACCAACGTTCGAAAGCGCGTTCTCGACGAAAACAGGCCATTCGGGTATCCTGCGATTGTGCTAGGCGACGCCTACTTCACTGCATACGAGCCGATTCACGACCCGCAGGGGCGACCGATCGGGATCCTTTCGCTCGGCGTGCCTGAGCGTACGTTCGCCCTTTTGCGGAATGAAGCATTGGCCATCTTCATCGGGATAGTGCTCTGCGGGTGCGCCGTGGCATTCGCGTTTGCGGGGCTCATCGGACGTCGCGTGCTTTACCCGATTCAGGAACTCGCTCTTGCCATGCGATCCTACGAACAGGGTAATTTGGAACTTCGCATGGTGCCCTTCACGCGTACACCGTCCGAACTGATTGAGCTTGGTAACGGCCTTCGCGCGATGGCCAAAGCGCTGCGCCAGCGTGAACTACAGCTCAAGTATCGCGCCGAGAAGCAACTGAGTAAATCCGAGCGTCTGGCCATGATTGGTCGACTGAGCGCTGGAGTTGCCCATGAGATCAACAATCCGCTCGGTGGTATCCTACTATTCTCCAGTATCCTGTTGAAGAAGGCTACTCCCGGCGACCCTAATCGTACTGTGTTCGAACGGATTTGTAACGAAGCCAAACGTTGCCAAAAAATCGTCCAGGGGTTACTAGATTTTGCACGTCCTCGCGAACCCAAACGCGAACAGACGATACTAGAGGAGGTCGTCGAACGCACACTCCAACTTGTCACCGGGCAATCGCTCTTTCACAACATCGAGGTCGTGAGGGAATACGGACAACCGAAGCCTGAGTGCTGGGTCGACCGCGCACAACTTCAGCAAGTGGCACTGAACTTGATCGTCAACGCAGCCGAGGCCATGGACGGCCGAGGCGTCCTTACGCTCGTCATCTGCAGCGCGGAAGATGGAAACGCGGCACAGCTTGAAATCGCCGATTCCGGTTGCGGCATCTCGCCCGAGAATCTGGACCGTCTATTTGAGCCCTTCTTCACCACGAAAGAGGTTGGTCGCGGAACCGGGCTAGGCCTCTCGATCAGCCGAAGCATTATCGAAAGTCACCATGGTACCATTTGGGCAGAAAGCGCGGTCGGGAATGGGACCCGCTTCTTCATCCGCATACCTACACGAGACACGGCCACATGACCCGTGGACGTCGAATGAATAGAACAACTAGCGAAGAGAATAATCATGAGTGGCCCCCCCGTTAGTGTACTCGTCATCGATGACGACGAGTCCATACGTCTCGGCTGTAGCCAAAGCCTCGAACTGGATGGCTACCTAGTTCGCACTGCCAAAAACGGTAAGGAAGGACTGGAATTTGCGCGCGAGGAAGCGTTCGATGTCGTCATCGTAGATCTCAAGATGCCCGAGGTCGACGGCATGACGGTGCTCGGTCGACTTCGCCAAGAAGTACCGGACACTCAGGTCGTCATGATCACCGGATACGCCACTATTGAGTCAGCAGTCGATGCAATGCGCGTAGGTGCCTATGACTATCTGCCGAAGCCGTTTTCTAGCGACATGCTCAATGCTGTCGTCAAGCGGGCAATCGAGCGCCGACGACTCAAATTCGACAACGCGGCGCTTCGCCTCGCGCTGAAAGAGCGCATTGGCGAGGGGGTAATGATCGGCGACTCGAAGGCGATGCAGGAGGTCGGGCGACTCATCCGTCGGGCGGCACCAACGGATGCTACCGTCCTAATCTTTGGGAAAACTGGCGTCGGTAAGGAGCTGGCGGCGCGCGCCATTCACGACGGAAGTGGACGACGCGATAGACCGTTCGTTCCAGTCGATTGTGGAGCATTGGTGGAAGGGTTGTTCGAAAACGAACTTTTCGGGCATGTTCGCGGAGCCTTTTCGGGAGCGGTGGAGGCGAGTACCGGGAAATTCGAGCTGGCCAATGGCGGAACCATCTTTCTCGATGAAATCGGTAACATTAGCCCCGACATGCAGGCCAAGCTGCTCAGGGTGATTCAGGAGAGGGAAGTGACGAAGATTGGCGGCTCCCAACGCGTCAAGCTCGACGTACGGATCGTTGCCGCGACCAATAGCGACTTGATCGACGAGATGCGCGACGGAAAGTTTCGCGAAGACCTGTTCTATCGCTTGAGCGTGATCCCAATCCACTTGCCGCCGCTGCGCGAGCGTCGCGAAGACATAGTGCCTTTGGCACTGCACTTTCTTCAGAAGCACGGTCCGCATCGCAACCGAGCCATTGTCGGTTTCTCCGACGAGGCACTGGCGATGTTGGAGGAATACGATTGGCCCGGAAACGTACGCGAACTCGAGAATGCCGTCGAGAGAGCATTGGTCATGGCTGATCCGACGCAAATCGATCCCGGAGATCTGATGTTCTTTCGACCGAATCCGGCGGCCGCCGACGTGACGAGTGAGGGACACCTCGTCGAGGTCGAGAAGCGCGAAATCCGATCGGCTTTGGAACGATTCGGCGGCCAAATCAATAGGACGGCGGATTTCCTTGGCATCAATCGGAAAACCTTGCGCGAAAAAATGCGTCGCTACGGTCTGGCACCTAGCTCAGCGTAATCGTGCGCGCCGCCGCCTCCCGCTTGGCAAGAGGCAGATACATTTCACCCCACCGCGAGCTGCTCACGGTACCATAAGTACCGCGAAAGGTTGGCCAGTCCGAGGCTGACTGTCACCGCCGATGCAGACTTGTTGCCGGTTCCATTCAATTTCGACGCGGATAACGCCGTGGCCCGTCTCTTGCTCAGGGCGTCATCGCGGCCAGCGCGCTCGCATCGAGGTGAATCATGCCAAGTCTCCAGAAGTTGCCCGGACCAGACGTCGATGTGGTCGTCGTCGACGACGAAGAAACGATTCGCGAGGGTTGCCGCATGGCACTCGAAAGCGAGGGCCTTCGAATCGAAGCGGCCGCGAACGGCACCCTGGGGCTTGAGCTTCTCGCTCGTGTGAAGCCGCGTGTTGCCCTGCTCGATCTGCGCATGCCCGGAATTGCCGGCATTGACGTATTGAAACGATTGCGAGAAATCGATCCTCGCATCGTTCCAATCGTTATCACCGGCTACGCTTCCGTACAGAACGCCGTAGACTCGATGAAGCTCGGCGCGTTCGAGTTTCTCACCAAACCCTTCGAAACCACGCAGTTGCTCGACACAGTGCAGCGCGGGATCCATCACTGGGGTACATACGCGCCCGCCCCACACCTCTCGGTCAAGCGCAAGGCGGAACCGACTAAGAGTCTCAAAAGTCAAACAGATGCGTTGCTCAAGAGCCTCGAGGCCGCCGAGGAGTACGCAGAGCTGGGGGGCACACCGTCTGGACTCGCCGACGAGATTCGGGTTTTAGAAAAGCAAGCCAGCTATCACGCGCGTCAACTTGGGATCGTGCAGAAGAAGGGGAAAGCACTGCACGACTTCGTGGCAGATCTGCATGACGTGGATGCCATCGTAACTCGCCATCAAAGCAAGCGGTCAGGGCTCATTCAGATTCTACTCGACGTACAGAACAAGAAGAAATGGCTGCCGAGTCACATGCTCATGTGGACTTCGCGTCGTCTCGGGATCCCAATGGGCCGCATTCTAGAGGTTGCAACATTCTACGAGGCGTTCAGTTTGGAGCCTCAAGGTCGTCATGAGGTCCAGGTTTGCACGGGCACAGCGTGCCATGTACGACACGCTCCGGAACTTTCGGCAACCATTTCAGCGTTGCTCGGTATCCAGCCCGGGGAAACCGACAGTGAGCTGAAGTTTACGTATAAGCAGGTGCACTGTCTTGGGTGCTGTGCGTTGGCACCGGTAGTCAAGGTAGATGACGCCTACTATGGCAATCCGTCGATGAAAGAACTTAAACAGATCTTCGAAAACTGCAACGAAGATGCACCCTCAGCGGGAGAAAACTGACATGTCCAGACTCGCAAATCCCGAGGCACTCGCGTCTCTTCGACTGAAAGCGCGTAAGAACCGAGACGCAAAGCCTCAGTGCATCAGTGTGTGCGGCGGCACTGGATGCCGCGCCGCCAAAGCCTCCGGTTGTATCAAAGCCCTCAAAGACTCACTCGCTCGTCATCACCTGTCCGACACCGTAGAGCTGCGCGAGACAGGCTGCTACGGGCTATGCGAGCGAGGTCCCATCGTTGTCGTTTCTCCCCGCGAGTACTGCTACTTTGGCGTGAAGGCTTCTGACGCCGACGAGATCGTCGAGTTGAGTGTTATCGCCGCGCAACCGATCGAGAGGCTCATGGTCAAGGACGGGCACGGTGCAAGCGCGAGTTCGCTCGACAAGATCCCATTCTATCAGGGACAGCATCGTCTGCTGCTCGACGCTAATACTCAAATCGATCCACGCAGCATCGACGATTACATTGCCATCGGCGGGTACGCTGCCCTAGAGCGAGCCCTCTTTCATATGCGCCCAGAAGAGATTGTTGACTGTGTCACACGTTCGGGTTTGCGCGGTCGTGGTGGAGGTGGTTTTTCTACGGGTAGAAAATGGGAAACCACCCGCAATGCGCCGGGTGACGTCAAGTACGTGCTAGTCAATGCCGACGAGGGAGATCCCGGTGCGT
>PMCK01000211.1 GCA_003154095.1 Myxococcales bacterium
CCACTCTTGATAACCAGGTCAATGGCTCCGTCGCCGTCCATGTCGGCAAGTTGAACGCCAGTCGTTGATAGAGATACCGACGGGCTGTCACTGGTTGCCCAGGAACTGGCCGCCTTCCAGGCTTTACCATCGTGGTTGACGTAGGTAATGAAGGCGCCCGCCTTGCCCACGAGCAGGTCGGGCAGGCTGTCACCGTTGAGGTCAGCAAGCGTGACATCCTTGTCCGACGTCGAGCGTCCGGGAGGCGCCGTCATTGTGGTGATTTGACCGGCAGTTGCGAGACTGGCTTGCGTGTACTCAAAACTCAAGTCTGGCATCGCCGTGACGCCGTCGGTGCCCGTCATTTGCACCTTGACCAATCGAGAATGATTGTCCGTGTTGTCGTAGGTTAGTGCATAGCTTCGGACTGTTTCTTTGCCACGGAGCACATTGATTCGACTGATGCGTTTGCTCAGAACCTGACGAATACCGGCCGAAAAGCGCTCGACGACATCGGATCGAGATTCGTAAGTTGCCTTGATGGTCAGGCGCGCCGCGTCACTGGAGCCATTCCAGGTGATCGTTTGCAGTAGCCCCGTGCCGTTAGTTGTATCCCAGGTGTACTTGATGCTGTGGCCGTGCAAGTCATCACGCTCGCAGAGCAACCAAGTGGCGACTTTTCCACCTTCGGACTCGGTGCAACCTTCGCCACCGAAGCGATAAGTGAAGCCTGACTTGTCGCGTACTTCCCAGGTGTTGCCATCACTGCTGCGCTTGGCGCGAATGAAAGCACCGCCCTCTTGCTCAGGGCGGTAGGTATTGTCGGCAATCTGAAGCAGGTCTGAAGTCACCCCGAGGCCAGTCACTTCAAAGGCGTCGGACGCATCGAACTTCGGAAGTCCATTCTCTGTGCGTCGTCGAACCGTCGGAAGACCGCTAAGCTTCCAGCCCATCCCGAGCTCGGACACACCGCCGCCGGAGTCGTAATCGAGCGAAAGCTTTGGTCCAAAGCCCGCAACGGCGGGCGGAACGGCAATATCAACACCATAGGACGACGTGCCCGAGCTCAGTGATGGAACGAAATTACGCCCCAGTCCTTCGATGGACGCGGGTCCCTTTGGCAGTGAAATGTGCGTCGGCTCTACGCCAGAGGCGTTGGCCTTTACAGCGTTGGCACTCAAAGCCATTCCAATTATCGCCGCCGCAATTCGCTTGTTCATGGTTACACCTGCCGTAACGGGAGCCGAAGGCACTCCCAAAAGTTTTCTTGAAGGGTGCTGCAGGCGTGATGGGGTTCACGCCTGCCACGATCCGGTTTAGTAATTTACGATGTTCCCTAAGCAACTGTCGTCGAGAGCCCAAGTACTGCTCGATTGAATCGGCAGGGCCTTGTGTTTAATCTTGAGCACGATGTCATCGAGCTTGGTTACGTCAACGTCTGCGTTGGCGGGCACTAGATTTCCGCCTTTGATCACGAGTGTCCACGTTGCGCGCGCTACCGACTGTCCTACAAGCGTTGTGTTCGTTACGTCGCCGAAGGTGTTTACGCCCGCCTGGATGACAGCTATTCGGTCCGTGTCGAGATTCCAGGCTCGAATTTCACTGGTATCGCAAGCACGGAGCAGTGCGCTTCCAGACAGACCAAGGCTGATTTCCGCTTCGTTGTCTCCGAGAAAGTCTCCCACGAGCTGTGCTTGGACTTCGCTGATCTTGTCGTCGCAGTTCTCGGTCGACCAGATGCCGTTGCCCGGCATCAAATCGGTGCCGAATTGGATGCGCAAGGAGCCGTTCGAGTCCAGAGTCTGATTGTTCAGAACATAGGCTCGGAATTGCTCGCCTTCGCTGAGCGTGGCCCCGGTGACTTCATCCGTACGTGGGCCGGCAATTCCAAAGAGTTTTCGGACAGAGACCGTGGTCGAGTAGGTCTGTGGAGAGCCGTAGGGTTCGTTGAATTGGTCGAACATGCTATCTAGGCAGGTTTGCAGCATGTTCAATGTTGTATGGTTGCGTGCACTCTGCACCGCGACTTCTAGCGTTGGGAGATCTTGATTCATTTCGTATTCGAGCGCGCGGCCCGCATCTAGTAGTTGCTGCTGCGCTGCGTCGCGCGCGTCCAGCACCGCCAGCGCAGACTTGTTTCGCACCAACCGACACGCCGGGTCCATTGACGGATCGGTGCCAATCAATTGGTTGGTTTGCGTACGGTTGGCGTAGATTTCCTGAGCGCGAGACAGAGCATTGCCGAATTTCAATTGTGATTCGAGGATGTTGATTGCGCCTTGCCTGGCTTCGATGACCATCTCACGGAGGTCGATTTGCTCGCGCTTGATGTTGGCCATGCCGTCGATGTATTCGACGTCAGCGTCGGTCTGCTGAGTCTTCATTGTCTGCTCTTGGCGCAGTTGCTCGTTGTCCGCCTCGAGCCCAGCTTTTTCGAGGCCCAGTCCGTAGCTTGCAACACCCATCACGGCCGATGCGCCCGCGTTCCACAGGTTACTGTTGGACGCAACGGAAAGCATTTCCTGCATTGCGCCGAGCATGCCGATGGTCGCCGTGTTCACGACAATCTGTTGGCCCGTGTCCGACAGGAAGCAAAGTTGGTCGTCGCGCATCTTCTTTTTGGAGGCGACCAAGTGGACGTCAACATCGATCTTGTCCTTTTGACCCTGCGCGCGCTCGGCGCTCGCTTGTGCGTTGATCTGCGCCGTCTGAATCTCGAGCGCCAACTCGGCGAGAGTTCCGGTTTTTGCGCCGCATTGCTTCCAGTCAATCGAACCAGAGGGCGGGTCGAGGACGAACTCGGAACCACAGATATCTTTAATCTGCGGCTCCAATGTCGTTATCACGCTGTTCAGCTGCGTTGAATTGCCGTATTGTGCTTGATCGACCTGCTTTGAATCCTCGACAAAAGTGGCTTCCAAGGATTGGAGCTGCACCACGGCCTTGCCTGCGATCGTAAGCTTCTGCTCGAAATTCGTCGCACCACTGGCAGTGTCCTCCGGTCGATAGACGAAAGGAACATGACGTTTCGGATTCCCTAGCGAATCGCCTTCGCCTCCGGTCATGTCCGTAAAGGCGTGGTCAAGCTTCGTTAGAATTCCTGTAACCGAGCCCGTGGCATTGGCGGGCGCAACGGACCAACTATCGAGCACGCCGAGCAGGGCTACTGCCTCGAGGTACGTAATCACCGAGTTGTTCTGAGCTTGGGCGATCTGGATCGACGGATCGGTCGAGGTCGTAGCAGCCGCGACGCGCTGTCGCTCGGCGTTCACGTCCACCAGCAGCTGCACGACACGTGCAAGAGCTCGAGCAATGGGGAATTGCTGGGTTTCGGTACCGGACACTGTGGTGGTCCCCGCCAATGCGGGTAGCGAAGGCGCCTGTGCGGCAACGGTCGCCGGAATATTTCGGAAGAATTCCAGCATTCCAGGTTGCATCAGCCACTCAGTAACCGGTGCCAACGCGGAAAGAGCCGTGTCATAGTGCGCGAGTTCCGACCTTATGCCCGCGCCATTCGCGACTGAGTCTCGTAGCGCCGCAACGACCTCCTCCTGAGCAACGAGTGCCGCCGGGGCAACAAGGTTTTGCGCCATGGCGCCTTGATCGGCGCCCTTTCCCGTGTAGTCACCGCCCGTAGCGTATGTCGTCAAGGCGCAAGCGGGGTACGTGGCACAGCCACAATCGGTGGAGTTGGCCGTCGCGGCATGCGGAAGGCCTAGAGCTAGTTTGCAACTTTCCGACAGCACGGAGTATTTCGTGGATATGTTGAGAAGCGAAGCGCGCATCGGATTGTAACAGCTGGTCAGAATCGAATTGGTAGACCACGAGCCCATTGGACAGGCGTAGGGGCCTCCGTTAAGGGTGTCAGCTGTCGTTAGCGGCAGGTTCTGCGTTGCCGAATCGATAGTCGGCATAATGACGTTCTTCGTCTGAAAGCTCGGGTCTCCGGCCTCAGGCATGAATTGTAGATGGGCAGCGCCCTTCGTTTTGACTGGATTCTGGAACAAACCGTAGATCGACTCGGTGAAAGTACCGTCAAATAGTCCCGTGTCGGTTGATGCTAGGTGCATAAGCATCCGTCGCCCGATGGGGCGGCCTAGATGATTCTGTTTTCCACCAGCGCTAGCTTCCAATCGATGTTCGATGGTCAAATCTACGCTGCCGTCACTGTTGAGCGAACCAAAGCCGTAAGCGACGTCGTCACTCGTGGCGCCTTGCGGAAAGAGCATCGAGTGCTCGGGAGCAACACGTGCCGACACATCGCCGTTGTTTTCGATGACATCTAGGTCGAATCGAGTGTCGCCTAACGGAATGGCGTCGCCATTGTAACGCAACGAGCCGTGATATCGACCCGTCAAGCCCGTATGCAAGGGTAATTGGACCACCGTGGTGGCGAGTGTCGAATAGATGGTGACGGTGCCAGGGATGTCACGGGCCACGATACTGCTCGTGTTGATCTTGATGGGTAACGTCGTGTGCCCTTTGAAGCTTCCTCTTGGCTTATCGATGGAGAGATAGGAAGCGTCGACCTGGACGCGGTAGCGCACTTCGTCGGTTGAGTCAGTGGTGACGTTGAGACTGATCGTCTTACCGTTGTTGGCACGCGTCAGCTTCACCGCTAAGGGAGTGACATCCAGCGTGCCTGCACTCGAACTCGGCGGTGGAGGATCTTCATCCGGTTGAGTTGGGGTGAGACAACGGGCGCGCGTGGAGCAGGTCTTGTCGCCCGAACAGGCGTTTTGGGTGTTGCAGTCTTGAATGCACTCGCCGAGATCACAGTGAAGCCCCGCCGGGCAATCCGCGCTCAGGATGCATTCGGGATGATCGCTGATTGGCTTCGGTGGTTGACCTGCTTGGGCTTGTGACCCGCCGTCAAGGTTGCCCCCGTTGTTATCCGAATTGCCGCAACCGGCGGAGAAGGGCAAAACCAATAGCAGGACCGCTAGCTGGGTTAGGCGGGGTCGAGGCATGCCTCGACCCCCACTTGCGCCCGAAAATGTTTGCGGTCGAAGAGCGGAATTAGCGTGCGTGGCCTTTTCCGTGCCGATGTGACCAAAGGATCCATTGGATCCATTCGAATGATTCATGGCAGCACCTTTTGATCCATGGATTCACCGTCCGCTGCGCGCGGGCCGCCGTTGCTGCCGCCGGGACCACCGGAGCCTGGCAGGAACGTGACTGCCGAAAGCGTGGGTGCCGTGCCGCTCACGACGAGCGGTATCGACGGGCCACCTCCGCCGGGGCCACCTTGGGAACCGTGACCGCCCTTGCCACCGTGTCCTCCGGATTGAGCAGATGTAGTGTTCGTCTTGTTGATGAGTGGCCATTGGGCTTCCTGGCCCGCTATGATGTTCGTGCAATCGTAATAGGCCGTGCCGCAGACTCCGCCGGGTTGCCCAGATGCGCCGTCTGCTCCGAGACCGCCTGCGGACCCTTTTCCGCCGGACGAGGCAACGAGTGCTGTGCGCTCGAGGCTGACTTGACTTTGATAAACTGCAACTGCGATGGACGCACCACCGGCATTGCCGGCTGCACCGGCAACTCCACCGCAGCCGCCCCAACCACCCTTTCCACCACCAGCGGCGGGTGCATACAGATAATACGGAAAGTCACCCGTGCCGGCGGAATATACGGCGGTGAAACCGCCACCATTGCCACCGGTGCCCGCCTCTCCAATTGCGCCGTCGGTACCGGCGGTTCCAACGTTCGAGGCAACGTAACCGCTCGCGTTTAGAGTGCCAAAGGCCAGAGTTGCCGCAGTGCCAGACGAGAACGTGGCCCCGTCGTTACCGTTCAGAGTGCTTGACGTGGATGCCGGCGTGCCCTTGGTGCCACTCTGACTAACGCGCGGATTATTCGGATCGGTTCCGCCGCCCCTACCGCCAATGCTGTACGTGGAATTCTTGCAGACGTTCTTTTGAGTATCCGTAGATTGAGGAGCCAGATCGAAAACCGAGAGATCGNNGAGTAGATATAGGCAACACATGCCGGAAGCGAGTTTTCGGTTGTGGGCGTCACCGGCTGAACGCCATCAGCGCCCGAGCCCGCTTGCAATGTGCCTCGGCGTAGAGTCACATTCTTGCTGTTACTGACGAAGACGGCAATCGAGTTCTCACTGCCCGATTTGCCGTTTGCAGCAGTGAAATCCACTCGGTCGAACACGACTGCGTCGCTCACGTCCTTGATACTGATGGCCGTGCTGGACGTCGAAACCAAGTGCGGCTGAGATTGCGAATTGCGAACCCACTTGGCCGAGCAATCGTAGCCCCCGTATACGCGTACTCCCTTTGCATTCAGTTGAATCGTATCTTCCGAATAATCGCCCTTGCACACGTAAACGTCTTTACCTTTGGCTATGGCCAACTCGATGCCGTGCGTGAGCGTGGCAACGGGCAGTTCCATGGAGCCTCCGGCTGTGTCAGAACCGGTTGCAGCTACGAATATCGCCTTGCTCTTGTCGCCGTCGATGCCGTCGCAGTTACTGTCCGTGAAGTTGTCGTCGGGATCGTCAATGGGCAACGAAATGCACTTTGCAGCAGTGCTTTGAGGCGAGCCTGCGTCGTGCGCCACATCGTCCGGCTCTTCATCAGCGCTTCCGGGGACAACTTTCGTACCCGCATCGGACTCCGGATCGTCCGAGTGTGTGTCGAGAGAAGCCGTCGGTTTCGCGCTTGAAGAACAACCTGCGGTCAATCCGGCCGTGATGCCGACCAATGAACAAACCAATCCTAGAGCCCAGGTTCGAGCTAACATAGAAATGCCTCCGTCCGAAAACGTGTGAGTCAAACTGAAGGCTCTTTTGCCTTCATGTGCTCTAGTCGGTCAGGGGCGGGGAACCGTTGCGTAAAATCGTTCCGCGAGATTCCGATTGCCTGGGCCAGGGCGTCAATAGGAGTCGGGCCGAACTAATAGGCGCCGTACAACCCGGCTAGGAGTCGGGCCGAGCTAGTAGGCGCCGTACAACCCAGCCTGACCGAAGCCGAACCATGGACGCACAAAGCCAGACGTTATCGCTGATTCCTTCTTCGGCTCAATCATGAGCAAGGTCACGCCCGTCCCAACCCCGATGCCGCCTACAATCAACCCCACGACCCCTACCGTCTGTTGATTCTTTGCAGCTTGATCCAGATCGGAAATGCTTCCCTTATCAGCAGGCGAACAATGCGGCAGGCACGACGCAAACTGACTATCAGAGTCGGATTGCGTACCGTGTGCTTTGATTAGGAAATAGGTACCAACTCCAACGCCAACTGCGCCGACGGCGAATCCGATGTAACTGCCCAGTCGATAGCTCTTGTTTTCTGGCTTTGGCGGTTCGCGACGGACTTGCTCAATTGGGGCGGCCGGTGGTGGCGGCCTCGGGGGGCCTTCAGTTGCCAGCTTTTCGAGCGTAATGGTTACGTCAACTTGATTACCTTCAGCCGACAACTCCTCTGTCTTATTGCCGTAGCCAGGTTTAGTTACGGATATCACGTGTTTTCCCGGTTCGAGCAATAGTTCCTCTCGCAACGGTGTCTGACCGACATCACGGCCGTCTACCAGCACGGTTGCGTCTGTCACATCGGTCGCAACGCGAACAGCCGTGAGGTGATTCCTGCACTCAAGCAGTTGCTCTTCGGTAGCCTTGCGCTCCTTGGCTTTGCTATCGGGGATATTTGCGAGGGCGTACTTGAGGTAACCAGCAGCTTCGGCGTAGTGCCCCAACTTCATTTCCACATCAGCGAGATTCGCTGCAATCGTGTAATGATGCTTGATGTCCCAGGATTTCAGATAGTAGTCCCGTGCCGTTTCCCAATGCTTCTGCACGTACTCGGCATTGCCCTTATTCATCCATTCTCGGCGCGCCCTATTTGGTTCTCCATCAATCGAGGCATCCTGAGGTTGCATATTCTCAGGACCCGCAAGGGCGGCCGTTGAAGAGATGGCGATTGCGGTACCGAAAAAAAGCGCGCTAGCTACAATGCGATTCGCAAACATGACTGACTCGTACGCAGACGTACGCAAACACAACACGCCGCCAATGGCAACGGCGACCATTCCGTCAGGCCCCCACTGACCCCATGAGCCTGCTCACCGATAGCCACGAGCATGAAGATGTGCGATTGCACTCCTTGACCTGCGAAAAGACGCGCGACCGGACTCCGAGTCCATCCAAGCTAGGGCCACTCTGCGGGCCACGGCGGCTCACGGACTGTCCGCATGGCACGATCAAGCTGCTCTTCTGGGACCTACGGGTTGCTCTGCTGCAGTCACGGTCTGGACGGGCGAAAGGTTGTATGATGGAATGAACTCGTAGCGCGTCGACGATCCCCGCGGAGTTGAATGTCCAGTCATAAGCCATCTAGAGTGAACGAACGTCCCGCTTCCAAGGAGCCGAGTATCTCGGAGCTATCGACAACCACGAGCGAAGCGGTCGAGCCCGTGAAGGCGGCGATGCTGGTGCTGGTCGTCGCTGTCATCATTGTCTATTTCCGGATCTTCGGCGCAGGCTTCGTGGCGTTTGACGACGACATTCACGTCTACGCAAACCCGTTCCTCAACCCGCTGACCCTGCACAACGTGGCCCGGCTCTGGCAACAGTCCTACGAGCAGCTCTACGTCCCTCTCGCCTACACGATCTTCGCCGCCATCGCGCGCTTCGCTCAGGTTCCTGCGCACGCGGAAAGCTCGATCGGCCACTCCATCAGCATCAATCCCTTCCCCTTTCACGTTGTCGGCGTGGCCCTTCACGCGGCTAATGTTCTGCTGTGCTTCCTGCTGATGCAGCAGCTCACTCGACGTCGAGCGGCCGCCCTGCTTGCGTCGCTCGTATTCGCGCTGCACCCCCTGCAGCTGGAAAGCGTTGCCTGGATCTCGGAGCTCCGCGGCTTGAGCAGCGGTTTCTTCGCACTACTTGCTCTATATGCGCTGATTCTGTCGCGACGAGCGTCAGACGAAGCTTCCGCCATCGCTCGAGCGCTGCTCGCCGCGTCGGCCTTGTTCGTGACGTGCGCGATGCTCTGTAAGCCAGCCGTCGCAATCTTGCCGTTTGTCGGGCTCGCGATCGATCGGATTGTCCTCGGGACTTCCTGGCGTCGGTCCATCGTGGCAGCATCGACCTGGGCCGTGTGTGCTTTGCCGTTCGCATGGATCACCAACTCCGTCCAGGCTATTGCGGCAGCGGGCCGATCTGAATGGTGGGAGCGGCCATTCATCGCGGGCGATGCACTCAGCTTTTACGTCTTCAAGACCTTTGTGCCGATCGACCTCTGTGTCGACTATGGGCGAACGCCGCGCTTCGTGATGTCGCACGCGTGGGCCTACCTGGCTTGGGCGGTACCGGTCGGTCTGCTTGTGCTCTGCTACCGCAACCGCCAGCGACGTCCGATCATATGGCTCGGCATACTGATGTTCGTGACGTTCCTACTACCAACGTTGGGTATCGTACCGTTTGCCTACCAAGGCTACTCGACGGTTGCTGACCGCTATGCCTATTTAGCCCTAATCGGCGTTGGGCTCGTGGTCGCTGATGCCATTGATTTCATTAGGCCCCGGAAGATCGTAGTGATTCCTGTGGCGCTCGTCGTGCTAGCCGCGCTGTCGTTCAATCAGAGCCAGTATTGGACCAATAGCTCGGCTTTTCTCCACCACACAATCGACGTCAACCCGGATGCGTCGTTTGCCTACTTCAACCTGGGTCACACAGAACAGGCCAACGGTGATCTCGCGGCGGCCGCTACGGATTACAAGGCATGCGTCGCGCACGATCCGACTCGACTGAAAGCCTACGTTAACCTTGCCCAAGTATACCTCGACCTCCACCAGCCAGCAGAGGCAGAAGGTGCGATCAGGCAATCTACGAAAGCGGGAGAATTGACGACAGACGGGATGACGGCGGACGACTTCTCGATCCTCGGCGTCGTGCTGATGCAGATTAACCAGCCCGATCGAGCGGTCGAGGCGTTTTCGGCTGCTGCCGTGATAGATCCTACCACAGCCCACCTCTTCAACGAGGCCAATGCTCTTTCCGCCGTTGGGCAGTTCGACAAGGCGGAGGCGGCTTTTCGACGTTGCATCGCGCTCGACCCGACCGTTGTCGGCGCCCACACCGGTCTCGGCATCGTGCTTGCGGAGACCCACCGAATTGCTGCTGCTGCGGACGAGTTTCGCACCGCGGTTCGCCTGAAGCCGGACGATGCTGCGGCGCTCGATAACTTGAGGAGAGCCGAAAACATGTTGAAAAGTCAGGGGCGCTAGCGACTTATAGACCTTGCACCGACGCCGGGATCAGGCTGTCGGTTGTCGTGTCGTTGCCCAGCTCTCCGTAATGGTTGTACCCCCAGCATTTCGTGCCCGCATTGGTAAGCGCACACGAATGACTGTAGCCTGCAGTAATGGCCTGTACACCGGTGCCAAGTCCCTGTACTGGGACTGGAGAGAGTCGAGTGATCGTGGAGTTGTCGCCCAGTTCCCCATCAGGGTTCCATCCCCAACACAAAGCAGCGCCGTTAATGATCGCACAACTGTGGAAGGTGCCATTCGTCACGGCTTGCACACCACTCGACAAACCCTGCACCTGGACCGGAGCCCAGCGATCCGTAGTTGTTCCGTCACCAACGGCTCCGTCCGCGTTCTGGCCCCAGCAGAGGAGGCTTCCGTTTGCTATCGCGCAGGTATGAGCTCGTCCTGCGGTGATCACTTGAACGTTCAAGCCCGCCCCAACCGCCTGGACAGGGACGTCCCTGTTCGTTGTGGAGTTATTGCCCAGCTGACCATTCGAGTTGTCGCCCCAACACCAGACCGAGCCGCCAACCAGAGCGCACGAATATAAGCCACCTAGAGCGATGGCCTGAATGTTTCCACTGAGGCCTACGGCTACTGGGGTCGTAGCCCCTTGGATGCCCGACACGCCAAGTTGGCCAGAGGTGTTGTCACCCCAGCATTTGATTTCTTCGTTCAGAAACGCACACGAATGCAATTCCCCCGTGGCGACGCCCAAGACTCCAGAAGTCAGACCAGTGACCTGGACCGGGGCATAACTATCGGCGGTGGTTCCATTGCCTAGCTGACCGTAGTCGTTCCGCCCCCAGCATTCGACGCCACCGGCAACCAGGGCACAAGCATGGCCCGAACCAGCACCAACGGATAAAGCCTGTACACTTGTGCCAAGAGCGCTAATTGCAACCGGCACCGCACTATAGGAGGTTTCCTGGGCGGATTGACCGAGAACGCCGCTGGCGTTGAATCCCCAACACTTGGCAACTCCGCTCACCGTGGCGCAGGTGAACTCGACGTGCGCGGCGATGGCTACCACGCCTCCGATCGCACTTGTGCCGCCCAAGCTGGTGCCGCCAGTCGATTGAGTTGCCCCTCCGGTTGTTGCTCCGCCAATGTTCGTACTAGGGCTTACAGAGCTGCCACCGGTTGATGAGCTACCACCGGTACTGAATGTCCCGCCTGTTGTGATGCCACTTGAGCTGCCGCCCGTCGATACGACTCCGTCGGTGCTAGCACCGGCGCTCGCTGTGGTGCCACCAGTTGATGACTTGCCACCGGTACTCAATGTCCCGCCCGTCGCGTTACCGCCGCCTACTCCGGGATTGTCCGGTGGATAGTCTCTCACTTTTGCGGAACAACCGGTCTGGATAGCCACGACGACGGTTGCAAAGGAAAGGAGGGTTATTTTGACGAATGTCCGTGCCATCGCGCTGTTCCTATTCGTAAGTCCAATCATACCGTGGTTTGGAGTCAATGAAAAGCTTCCCCAATAGACTAGACTCAGCGCCTCACATAAGATGCAGTGCTTGTTTGACATGGCCCGATCCTCAATCATCCGGCGACATGGGGAAAGAATCCGTCGGTTGACTGTTCTTGCTGCGCGGCACGGCGCGTTTGGTCGCCGACTGTTTTGGCTGAGTATTGGTGGCGCCAGGCTCAACTAAAACTTGTCTTGCCTGGGCTGCTGCCTTGCTGACAACTTCTTGGTGGGTGTTTTCCTGGGGCGTTGGTTGTGGTGATGCGATGGCCGGCGTTTCGCCCGCTGCGATTACACTCCGTGGGGAGGCGATGGAGCCTGTCAACGACGTAGTTGGAGCAACTGACACGGCCATTGACGCTGATTGTATTGCGGACGCGGCCAGCCCAGTTCCCTGCTTCTTGAAACGCGCGACTGTGAAACCCGCGATTAGGCCAAGTAACGCACCGGCCAGAACTAGCGCCTTGATTTTGCGAGAAGGATTCGATTGAGGTGCTCTTGTTGCATTCGTGAATTTGGGCGGGGACAATGATTTGAGTCCGACCTTGTCTGTGGTGGACGCAGAGGGAACGTCATCGCGATCGGCGTGGAACCCGATATTTTCTGACGATATTGGCTGAAAATCCTTCGGACCAAACGGTGTAGTCTTCTGCATATCGCCGGACAATTCCGACTGCATCAGTTCCGCCACGGGAGTCGGAGCGAATGGCTCTGCGAAGAGCTCAGGATCCGCGGGTGGTGGCTTGGCCGTCATAATCTGCAACCGAAACTCAGGTGACACCTCATACTCTTGAAACCGGCAGGGATCCCAAGGCCCTTCCTTCGTGGGGCGGATGCCTTCAGAAGGCGGGGTCGCCTCTTTTCGCGCGCTCTTGACATCGACAAGTCGCACGACCTTGGCGGCGTCGGTTAGCTTTGATTGAGAATCAGATCGGTGGTTCGTCATGGTCTTACCAATCCGGGTTTCCTCTATTCCAAATCTTCCCCGCCATACGGAGGTTTGGGACCTGACGCTGGGGACTTTGCGGCTCGATTGTCCGATGAAGACGCTGGGGTTTTCGAACGAGGTTGCTTAGCGTTCGAGCCTGGGCTTCCTTTGCTGGGAGAGAAGTTCATGTCTTTGTTTGTGGTCGTGACAACACTTGGAATTGATTCGCTTCCATTGCTCGCTGCACGCAGTGCACCCGATGCCACCGGCGACGATTGAGCCTGAGGATTCGCTGACGCCGCGCCGCTTGCACTTGCAACGCCAGTAGCTGTGGTGGCGGTCTTCCCCATCACCTGAGTGACAGGGGAGTTTGCCGGGAGTGAGACTTTGGCTTCAACTGCAAGTTGTGCGCTCGCAACCGCGCCGTTTTTTGCGTCGAGTGGAATCCGTCGCGAGAATCCCAGCGCTATTCCAATGACGGTCCCAAGCGCCACCGCAATGGCCACTATCTGCCAGCGCCTGATAGTGGGCGACTTGGATTGTTCGGGCGCGGAACCTGCAGCAGCGGACACGTCTCCGACCGCTTCATCAGCTCCGGCAGATAGCCTAGGAGCGTTGAAGCCTGAATGAACCGGAGCAGAGACGGTTGGATCATCGCGCATCGGTACAGTCGCGGATGCCGCGCGCTTGACCATTTGCTTCACATCGACGGTCGGTCGCTTCGAGGTTGGGACTCGAGTTTCGTTGGGCGCGTCGGGAGCGGCCAAAATGCCAAAACCTGCTTCTTGCGACTTGTCTTGACCCGCGTACCAAAGATCGCGAAGAACAATGCCGGAACTACCCGCTCCTTCGCTCAGTTGCTTGCAGGCATTTCGCAGTAGTTCGGCCACTTCCGCCATGCTGCCGTATCGCCTATCGGCCTCCTTTAATAGCATGCGCTGAATAAGCCGAGCGACGAGAGAGGGCACACCGGGCATCAGCACATCCAATTGGGGCGGCATGCGCGATATCTGGCTCCAAGCCACAGATTGAGTGGTTATCTCTTGAAGGCCCATGAGACACGGAGGCGTCCCAGAAATAGCTTCGTAGAGTATGGAACCCAGTGCGTAAATATCGCTGCGGGCCGTTACGCCAACACCCTGCACGTGTTCGGGGCTGATATACCACATCGTTCCCTGCAACGTGTCTCGTTGAGTCGTGATGCCCGTCAGCGTAAGGAATTTCGCGATACCAAAATCGAGTACTTTGACTG
This sequence comes from Myxococcales bacterium, assembly GCA_003154095.1. Taxonomy (GTDB): domain Bacteria; phylum Myxococcota_A; class Polyangia; order Polyangiales; family Polyangiaceae; genus FEN-1139. The sequence goes on from PMCK01000211.1 coordinate 13,894, forward strand.
TATTGGCATTGACGATGAATATGTTCTCCGGC
>PMCK01000011.1 GCA_003154095.1 Myxococcales bacterium
TCAAGGACAGCCGCGACCTACCTTACCGTACTCAGTTAGCTCCCCTGGCGGCAACGTTGGCAATGCTTGGTGAGCGGTGGATGGAACCCAAAATCTACGAGCGATTGTCGCAATGGTATTGGTGCGGGGTAATGGGCGAACTATATGGAGGCGCCGTTGAAACCAGAATGGCCAACGACGTCGAAGATCTTTTGGCTTGGGTCGAAGACGAGCGTCGTGTTCCGCGCACCGTGCAGGACGCCGCGTTCCGCCCCGACAGACTCGAGCGAATGTCGTCAAGGCTTAGCGCAGCATACAAGGGCATTAATGTTCTGGTAGTTCGCCAAGGCGCAAATGACTTCTTCTGGAAATTGAAGATCCAGGAACTGGATGACGAGGACATTTCCTTAGATATCCATCACATTTTTCCTCAAAAGTGGTGCAACGATAACGAAATTCCTCGTGCGAGATGCAACTGCATCATTAATAAAACACCCATTTCCTANNCGTCCGAATACTTGCACAAGCTACAGTCCCACAAGCAGGTGCAGCTACCGCCCGAAAGCATGAACGACATTCTGGTAACTCATTGCATCCACCCCGCAGATCTCCGAAGCGACGACTTCGACGCCTTCTTTCAGTCCCGTCGCCAAGGATTGCTAGGACTCATTGAGCGAGCCATGGGCAAGCAGTCGATCAATGTGCCCGACGAAACACCGGTCGAAGAAGATTCTAGCTACGAAACCGACGACGAATCCTCATCGCCGAACGCTGCCGACGACGCCTGAATTCCGCTAGTTCGATTGCGCCGTTAGGAAATTAATCTTATGTGCCAACGACCGAAGAGCGCGTCCAGACGCGCCCGAGCGCATAGACCAGCTCCGGATCACTCAGGCGCCTAACATGCTTTACGACCTTGAGCACGCGCGCACATTTGCCACATTGTTTGATTACTCTACTAAGGTCCCGAGTTCGTGCGTGCCTGGGCAATTCGACGCAAACACTCGTCCGAGCCCGACCCCGACTAGACGTGTAGCGACGCACGTGAAGTACCTTGCCAGGTGGATAGACTTGGGAGTTGCTTCCGCGCTTGAGGATCTGGACGACACGCACCCCCAGTTTTAGAGAGATTGGCAACTCGCCTTCCCACCTAAACGTGTCAGTCCTCGATTTCTCCGGGTCTTTCAAGCGTCGATGGGCGACCGCAATTGTCGCGCGCTCAGCCGCCAGATCTTGCTCATCGTAGTCGTCCGGCGCTATCGGTACAAGATGGACTGCAACCACATCACTGTGTTGAATTCGCCGGACATGTTTGTGAGTCGCTGGGACGCCACGCGGGGGTCGATACAGTTTCTTGAGTCTTTTTGCGAATTCGGGTCCAACAACATCGCCGCAAAGACGGTCAACAAAGGCACGGCATTCTCGTATGACTGGTCGCGAAGAGGTCACAATAGCCGCCTCCACGAGCGCGTGTTCGGAGTTGCCGGACAGATTCGACGATCCCACGATGGCGCGACGGCCGAGCACGAATACCTTGGCGTGAAGGTTTTTGACTGCATGAANNAGATAGGCAAGGATCTCTCGAGGGTCAGTAAGGCCAGCCCGTACAGTCGCCTCGTCGAACCGGCAAACTAAAAGGTCTCCTGTGCGCAGAGGGAGACGCCGCGAAGCACCCTGGCCGACGAATGGAACCACAACAAGGCGACGCTTGGCCTTTAGCGCGACACGTCGTAGTTCACCCCAAAGATCCGTGGACAGAAATTCGTCAGTCATTTTCTACCTAGTCCTGTCCTCGCGAATTTCGCAACTTCTGACGGTTACCTTTAAAGGTCAGCTCCAACATCAAGGCTTGCATCATCGCCTCGAGCACGGCGAAAGGCAATGATCTCCATGAGTGGCCTTTCTCGGGCTCCAACCGTGATATCGCCCGACAGTGTCCAAATTCAAACTTCCCTATGTATTGGGGAGGTAGATGCCCTCCTTCGGTAACGAATATCCAACCGCGAGCCCTGCTCGCCTGTTGGAGTCTTTCAACGACTCAGTCGTCCTTCGCTGTTTCGGTGACACGGGGGAAATCTTTCCGTCCTGACGTTTCCATCAGAAACGTGACGGTCCCGACGATGTAGCAGCCCCATATTTCTATGGCGAACATGCCATCGACCGACACTCCGTTGTCTGTCGCATTGGCGAAGTAGATTCGCCTCAGGGCGACACCATTTGCGCAGGTAGTGTGAATTGCTGATGGTCGGCTCAGCGCCTGCCAATAAGGTTGGTCGGAGTCTTGCTGCCGAATCTTTGGCACGTCTTCGGTGCGTAAGAGAACGACAATCACATCGCTATCTGCGACAACCGTCTCTGTATCGTTGAACAGAACACCCCGAACAATCTTTCGACCGACACGACAAATGCGATCAATGTCGGGTGCAACTTCCATCGCGTGTCCCACGAAAACCCCTGATGTGCTTTGCACTTCCAAACGACGCGCGTTGCGGAGAAATTGCTGGTATCGCCGCCAACCTGCTGTTCTGCTCCAGCCTTTCCAAACCCGTTCGTATGGTACCTCCGCATCGTGCATCCCAAGGTAGATGGCCTCAGGAACGATGAGGTCCCGGACGTACTCTTCGTCGAAGGATTCCCGAGCGTTGCACGACTGATGAGCCGGGACCGTGATCCGCTGATACTCGTTTCCACCTGGCGGCAGTAGCGCCTTCGCGGGAACGTGATCGCGCGAGTCCGCACCCTCCTTGCCACAGAGGTAGCAAATCTTTGAACCTTCCTTTGGAGTCAAGTCAGGCAAACCATGAGTTATCTAGCGCTTTTTGAAATGAGAGGTCGAGCGACCTATCAGGTCGCCATAACCCAAGGCTGGCCCGCCCGTTGCCAGCGG
>PMCK01000147.1 GCA_003154095.1 Myxococcales bacterium
AACTGAACAGCCTACCGCACCAACGGCAAGCGCGAGCAGAGCGAGATGAATCGGGGACTTTCGCATCTTCGTGTCTCCTTCGGTTCAAGCTTAGAGGTCGTCTCGCAACGACGCGCTCACTTCTTCACTCCAGTTGTTGTAGCCGTTCCCGTCTTGGGATCAGCTTTCGTATCCTTAGAATCCGATTTTACGTCCTTCTTGGCGTCCTTTGCGTCAGCCTTGGTATCCTTCTTGGCATCTGCCTTGAGGTCCTTCTTGGCATCCGCTTTGGTGTCGCCCTTCGAGCCCTTGGCATCATCCGGAATCGTATCAGCCGGTACGGGCTTGGACACCGTAGTCTTGGTTTCCTCGATGACCTTTTCTTTGCCAGTAGCTGGATCGATCTCCACTTTTCGCTTGGTCACGTCCTGCTCGAGAATATTGAACTCGACTCGACGATTTTTTTCGCGACCCTCTTCGGTGTCGTTGGGCGCCAGCGGCTTGGTAATGCCAAAGCCCTTGGCGATCAGCCGGTCCGCATCAACTCCATGATCAACCAGGTACTTGCGCACTGATTTGGCGCGNNTCGTCCGAAAGCTTCATGTTGTGCTTGGCGTCGCCTTCCGCACTCGCATGACCTTCAATTTGAATCTTCTTGATATAAGAATTCTCTTGGACGACCTTTACGATTTCATCGAGCAGTCCGAAGGACTCCGGCTTAATAATCGCCTTATTGACTTCATATTGGATCTTCTCGTGGATTTCGATTGAGTTATCTCGAACCTCGACACGCGGTGGAGGCTTCGGCGGCTCGACCTTGGGGGGCGGCGGCGGTGGCGGTGGCGGTGGCGGTGGTTCACCGACAATCGTAAGGGCATCTTTTCCCGTAAATGCGATTTGGCCTCCACAGCCGGCGAGGCCAGCGACTACCGCAAGCATGGCGGCTTCGCACAAGACCAGGCCTGTCTTCGATGGCTTTTTCTGTGTCTGCATCGTTGCTCCCTGGCGCTGAGCGCCTGACGGGCAAAATACCCCGTCGTCGAGACCTAAACGCTTTCATGCCCCCGGCGTCAAGTGGAAGCGAACGGCGATGATACGGACATGCCGTTGGGTCGAATTGTGGGGACGATGCCACCACAGCGGACAGCACCTTTAGGGCACCCGGGTAAACTTGGTCGCTCGGCCGGCTCTGCGCGCTTCCTCTTCCTTAACAAATATTTACGCGTGCTAGTCGGGCTCTATCGCCGTTTGCTCTTGCCTACGAGGAACACCTCGGAGCTGTTCTGCCGGGTGCCTTCGGGGCGTACGATGCGCATTTGCTCGTACGCCCCGGTGACGGCCATCTTGGCCTGCGTAATCGCATCGCTCATGAACAGTTTTGCCACGAAGTCGGACCCGGGTTTGCCCACTTTTACGGCGACGCCCAGTGCGCGCTCGAACAACTCGAAGCTAAGCGCTTGGTCACGGACTCGGGAACCCGATGTGTTGGGGGCCATGTCGCTCAATACGAGATCGAAGGGCGCAAATTTTGACCAAGACGTTCCGTCCGAGGTCAGAGCATCTTCTTGAAATGTAACGACGTGTTCTGGAAAACTTTGGGCAATTGGCCGAACGTCCACGGCAACGACCAGCCCCTGCGAACCAATACGCTGTGCGGCGTACAATGACCAGGACCCCGGCGCGGCGCCTAAATCGAGTACCCGAATCGAACTGTGCAAGAGCCGGCAGCGCTGGTCGATTTCCTCGAGTTTGAATACGCTGCGAGCCGGGTAGCCCGCAAGCCTAGCATTGCGAGTTCTGACGTCTGCGAGGTATGGATTTTTGCGCTTCACGATTCCAGGCTTAGCCACAAACTCCGGCTTGGGAAAGGATTGTCCCGCTGCGCCGGACAATCCGTATTGGACGCGAGATCTCGCAGACCTGTCGATGTTCTCCCTGCTTTTCGAACTAACGCTGACGTGCGCTGACGCAGTAGCCGTGCGCGCTCGGGCACCTCGTGGCTAACGAGAAGGCATTGTCCGCCTTTGGCGAGCAACGTAATCGCCAATTCAATGAGTGAATCCCACTCTTTCTCGAGCCGAAAAACGTGGCCCTTGCCAATGGTTGCAAAGCTTGGGGGGTCGAGGATCACGAGGTCGAACTCATCGCCGCGGGCGCAGGCGCGGCGTGCAAATTGCGTGGCCTCGGCACGGAGAAGTCGATGCCTTGAACTGGGCTCAATTCCGTTAAGTAAGAAATTCCGATTTCCGCGGTTCAGTGCGCGGCGGGACAAATCCACACTGGTAGTCGTTTCGGCCCCGCCCATTGCAGCAGCAACACTAAATGAACAAGTGTAGCTGAACAGGTTCAATACTCGCTTGCCTTTGGCCGCTCGCAACACTCGTTGGCGATTCTCACGCTGATCGATATAGAGACCTGTATCCCAGCCATCGGACAAGGACACTTCGAAACGCAGCTCGCCTTCATTCACGATGAAAGTGTTCGGCGCGGGTTCGCCAAACACAGGCCCTGCGGGCGCCAATTCTTCGGCATCTCTGAGTCGTAAATCGGCACGCGGACGGCACTTTACGTATACACCTCGGCAATCCCAGCGACTGACTGCCTGGGCGAGTTCATCGCGCCGATCGATGGCTTCGGGTTCGGCCAATTCGATGACAGCCCAATCGCCAAATCGATCGATCCGTACTCCGGCAAGCCCATCACCGCCATCGTTGACTAGCCGGAAAGCCGTAGAATTCTGGGAGAACCACGGCGCTCTGCGCTGCGCTGAATCAATGAGTGCCTGCCGTATACGCCCGGCTGTTCCAAGCCCCTGCATGTTCTGCCAATTCGATATTTCGAGCGGAACTTTCGCCACGAATCGTCTATTAGCAGCCGCTATTCCAAGTTCTTTGGCGTGCAACATGAGCCGCGGCCCGGGCAGGCCGCCGTACAGTGCGTCCCCAACTATAGCTGCCCTTCGGTGCGCAAGTTGCAGTCGCAGTTGGTGACGGCGACCCGTGCGCGGCTGAAGCTCAACCAGCGCTAGCCCGCCATGCCTGCTGACTACGTGAAGATCTGCCTCTGCACGTAGGCCGCCCGAAGCAACGACACGGCTTGGACCTTTTGCGGCGGGCTGTATCTGATCGACCATCAGAAGGTGTTGGGGGAGTCCTTCATCCTTAACGACCGCAACATAGTGACGGTCAACTGCATGATCACGAAATGCTCGCGCGAAAATCGGATTGAGATCTCGATTTCTGACGAATAGCATTACGCCGGAGGCATCCCTGTCCAAGCGCTGGTGCAGCGCAAGATAGTCAGGTTCGTCTTGAGACCTAAGCCAGCGTCGCAAGCGAGTAACGATGTCGTCAACTGCAACATGTCCGCCATAGACGGGCAAACCCCAAGGCTTGTCTATCACCAACAGGTCGCGATCAAGGCAAAGCACTCGATTGTCGGGCCAGATGACGCTAACAGGTTCAAAGGCCACTCCCGAATGCCTCAATCGCTGAGGCTGCAGGAATTAATGGGATTCCTCCCAACCTGAAAAGCCGTGTTTGCCATCGCAACCTGCTAGGTCGGTGACCTGGACCTTAGATTTTCACGCGCTACCTGTACGTCCGTCGCGACGTTTGATTGTGTTGGTGGTTTGGGTCCCGGCCCAAACCACGACATCGAGAAGACTTGACGCAAGATTCAATGAATTCTTCGCCTTAAGGTCGCTAATCCGTCTTCTTGAGCCCGCCACGCTTCTTCGTGGCCCCGCGCACGTACACGATTCCATTTCGGGAACCGGGAACACCACCGCACACGAGAATTAACCGTTCATCGGGCACGAGCTTTGCAACTGGTTGAGTCAAGATAGTGACTTTTTCGTTACCGCACTGACCCGGCATTTTCTTTCCGGGTAGCGTTCGTCCGGGGGTCATGTTGCTGCCAATTGCGCCACCATGTCGCTCGTACTCGTGGGTACCGTGGGTTCGCACGTTGCCACTGAAATTGTGGCGGCGCATAACACCCGTNNATCTTTACCTCTTGACCGACCTCGAATTTTGCAACGAAGTCAGCCCCGCAGCGAAACTCTTTGAGCGAGCGCTTCGGAGTCAGATTTGCCTTCTTGAATTGTCCAAGCAGAGCCTTGGTCGTAAGCTTTTCTCGCTTGTCGCCAAATCCAAGAATGAGCGCGCTATAGCCGTCTTTGGCTTCGGTTCTCTTGCCGACCACGAACGAACCGGCCTCGATAACGGTGCACGGCACCACGGTGCCGTCGGCCGTGAAAATTTGAGTCATGCCGAGTTTTCGGCCAATGACGCCGGGGTACTGATTCATTGTCAGACTCCTGTCCTTCTTCGCGTCCCGGACCAATCAAACGTGGTACTTCGGGGCCACGCGGGATACCTCGACCGAACACGGTGGTCAAGTGGCCCTAGGTGTTCGCGAGCGCGGCCGATCGGCACCCTGAGCAAAAGATCCTGATTGGGCCGGTGGGTCATTTTGGTAGTATTTCGTTCGAATTGCTCGCCACCCTCCGAAACGCGTTGACGATTCGCCCTGACCGTGCACAATTTTGCCCCCTTTCGAAGGCCGGTAGCCCCATGTCGATGAGCTTGAGTAAGATTACAGCGTTAGATAGCGCGTCGTTGCGCACAGACCTGCCTCAATTCCGCGTTGGGGACACAATCGCCGTACATTACAAAATCGTGGAAGGCGACAAGCTCAGAGTGCAAGTATTCAAGGGAGTCGTGCTCAAGCGACATCGCTCGGGCATACGGAGTACGTTTACCGTCCGTAAAGTCAGCTTTAACGTCGGGGTTGAACGAATTTTCATGCAGCATTCCCCCCGTATCGACAAGATCGAAGTGGTCTCCCGCGGTGTGGTTCGGCGGGGCCGACTGTTTTATCTGAGAAATCTTTCTGGCAAAGCCGCGCGCGTTCGCGACGAGAAAGATCGCTGACCAATCAGCCGCGCTTTCGTTACGAGGCGAGATCGCTGTATGCTCCGATTCGGGTCCCCGGCGGCTGTGGAGCCGGTAACCCCTCGCGGAGGCTTCAATGGTCGAGTGCACCCGGTGTGGTTGCCGCAACGAAAGTGAGAGTCGATTTTGCGCGGCGTGCGGCTATTCATTGCTGGCCCCTCTACTTCTTCGTCGCCCCACCCCCGCCGCTGGGTTCTCGGCAAATCAAGCTTTGTGGCCCACTCCATCCGCCGGCTTTCCTCAGCAGCCAATGCCCGCAGGCGGCTTTCCGCAAGCGCCAATGCCCGCCGTCCTCCCTCAGCCAGAGGCCGCGTGGAATCTCGTGCAAAAGCGATCCCCCGGCATCGCGGAGGCCGCCTTAGTTCCTAGACCCATGCCGGAATTCACGGCGCCGCAACCGAACCATCCCCCAGTTGCACCGCCTGCGGCCCCAGTTAGAGCCACTACCCCTCCGGTGGGCCATACCGAACCACCCCAGTACTCCCTTCCCGTATTGATGGGATTTCTCGTAAGTTTCGACGGCAATGAGCTCGGCCGCTTCTGGCCGCTGCATCAGGGCCGGTTGATCGTCGGGCGCTCGCAGTCCACCGATGGGCTGGATATCGCCATTGATCACGGGGCAACCTCTGCGCGGCACGCGCAGCTGATCGCGTCGGCACAACCGAGTCGCGTCAGTGTTCAAGATTTGGGTAGTACCAACGGTACTTTCATCAATGATCAGCGGCTGGCGCCTGGGCACGCGCAATTAGTAGCCCACGGCGATCGAATTCGATTCGGCGGATTCAATGTCCGCGTCGTGCTGGTAGTGTAACGGTCTGATTACGGAGCCAAGTTGCCATGCGAGTCATAAAGTCACGTTTCGCGTCCAGGGGGTTTTCTTTTGGGAAATGGCTTTTTATTCTATGTCTGTGGGCGATTGGAACCCGCACCGCAGCAGCGTCTCCCGAGGCGCACATTTTGCGAATCGACCCGCGCGCCGCGCAGGATAATGGCACGCCCATATTAACGACCGTAGTCGAGGTCGTCGAAAACAAACGCGTCAGTGACGCCACGATGCACTGCGGAACACTCAAGGGCAACACGGAGTTGTCCTGCCTGAGCGAGGCCCTCGAAAAGCCCTACGCTCTTTACACGCCATTCCCGTTCCCAGCGCAGAATGCAGTACTGACAGTGCACATCGATAGCGGAGATGTCTTGGCAAAATATGTCGGGCAGAGCCGCTGGGGTGAGTCGCAACAACAGCCCGGCGTTGGGACCGCATGGTTAATCATCGTGGATGCTGACTCGCGGATGGGCGGAACTTTCAGGGAAGCCCGCGAAGTTGCGCTTCGTTTCGTCGCGAGCATGGGTCCGAGCGACATCGTCAATGTGATGTTCATAAACGACAGGATGGTCACGGCGGATTCACGTTGGCTTCCTGCAGCTCAAAAAGCCAAGGCGACTAGCTTTATTCAGGCAGTGGGCTCGACCTATGCCGCCGGTGGTCGCAATCGAAGCCTGTTTACGATAATTCGAACCGCCGCCACGGACGCATTCAAGTCACTGGGCAACGTAGATCAGCAGAATGTCCAGGTTCCACTGCATCAGGCGATGGTCGTGCTATCGAACGGGTTTGGCGGTGTTGACGCGCTTACCACGGGGGCCGGAGCGCTCCAGCTGCAGCAATATATGTCGGGCGGGCGTTTCCCGGAAGACAACACCGCATTGCCCAAGACTCCAGTTCCAGTAATCAGCGTCTTTTTTCCTCCGCACACGATTGACGAGTATCGCAGCAACTCGCTCGATTTCATGCAGAATTTAGCCAATCCTCAGATTGGCGGGTTCTTCACCGCCATGCAGGAGGGTCAGTCCGATCACGCGGCTACAATCGTGGATGCAGTGCGCACGCGATTTTCGAAAATGTACATCGTGAAGTGGCGCGTGTCGTGCATCGCACCTGCCGTGACACAGACATTCCAATTGGTATTCAAGGATGTAAAGCCGCCTATTCTTGGTGACAGTTCATTCAAGGATGTTCCAGTGGGAATCGATCCGACGACTTGGCCGCTCGACATAAATGTCCAATACACTCAGGAAAGCGCGCAGCGACAGGGCGGCGTGTACCCGGGCGGGCACTTTCGCGTGTACGGCAATTTCTGTTGGAACGGAGAAACACAACAGGCAGAATCCTACTTCATTCCGGCAGGTCAGCAATTGCCCACCGCCTTGGCCGGTGCTGACGCCGACAAGGCAAAGCAGACTCAACAACAACTCATAGAAATGGGAATGAAGGGTCGCGCAGTCGAGGCCACGGACACTTACGTCGAATTCGAAGCCCCCGACAAAGACAAGCTACTACACGGTTCGGGGGCTCAGGCAGTGGTGCAGCTTGTGATTTACGACAACAAGGCGCATCGGACCAGCGGCGTTACCGCGGACAGCGTAATCCAACTCAAAGGGACCAACCGACCCTTTCCTCTGGAATGGGTGCTGGGTGGTGTACTCGGTATTGTCGTGATTGCGCTACTCTTGATCGTGGTGTTACGGGGAACATCGAAGAAGGCTGCTCCGCGACCGCCAGCGCCGGTGGTTGCCGGATACGGGCCAGCTGCACCTCAGCCAGTGGTCGCGGTGAATCCCTATGCACAGCCCCAGGCTCACGCGGCCCCACCCGCGGTGAATCCGGAATTTATGTATGGGCCCGGGGGTGCGGCCGCCGCTCAAGTCGCAAAACCAGCCGCAGTGGCTTCGCCTTCGCAGCGCGCTACTCTTCAGGGGTCGGCGGGGACTTTCACGGTCGTAGCTGGAACGGAATCGCGAGTTGGCCGCGATGGATCTCGCTGCGAAATCATATTGGCCGAACCACGGGTGAGCTCACTGCA
>PMCK01000350.1:0-2688 GCA_003154095.1 Myxococcales bacterium
GAGGCGAGCATGACAGTCGAGTCGAGACGGTTGCCCTTCTTGAATAGACCTCGGAGTGCGCCAAAAATCCCAATTGGGTCGGCATTGATCGCCATCAAGAGCACGGCAAACAGGATAACGACGATATACGCCTCGATCTGGGTATTGGTCGTGTAGCTCACCAAGAGCCATCCGGGAACCACCGCCATCGTGATCCCGGGATGTCGACCGAGTAGCGGAGCCCAGCGTTTGAACCTAAGGCAACCAAGAAGCAAGAGCCCGTTGGTAGCAACCAAAATCAGCGCCCGCACGGGGTTGGGTAAGACTCCGGGCAAACGTTCGACGCCGTACGTGAGTTCAAGCGAAACGGCTAAAAAGGCGCATCCGAGGGCAATTGGGGTAATTGCAGAAATGCCAAAGAGTGTGAATGCGATCACGAGTGCAGTGCAAAATACCACTATTACCCAAGACCAATTACTACTCGAGTGGACTCCTTGGGAATTTCCTAGCCGCAAGTCATAGGCTGCGGCTACTGCACCAGCTTGCGCTGTACAACTTTCTTCCGCCTGTGCTCCTTTGCAACAACCCTTGGCAACCGTCGCCCAACGATTCATGTCGCTCGTGTCAGGTTGTGCCGCGAGTGCCTCCAGCCGATCAACCTCGCCGCAAGCCAGTAGTTTCTTTTGAGTGGCACTCACGTCTAGCCAATCGAAAAGACCCATTCCTCGGCCTCGTTCGGCGCTACGAACGGCTAGGAGTGCCGCAAACAAGCCGGGTAGTTCGACTTGATCGAGAGCCCGCACCAAGTGCAGATTGGGGCGTATTCCGGGACCGTACGCGAATATTGGACTTCGGCGCTGCAAGTCGGTATCTGTTCCATGCGTGCCACTGTCTGCCGCACCGTGGTCACTGGTTACGATTACTGTCCAGTCAGTGCCGAGTGGTGCCAACCAGTCGAAAAGTTCTTGATCGAAGGCATGAATATGTCGGGCGTACCCCGGCGACTTTACACCATAGGCATGAGCTTGGTGATCGGGAGTCACGAAATGGGCCACCAGAAAATCAGGGGACTTGGCAATCAAGTCGCTCGCATTGCGAAAAGTCTGGCGATTGAAGTCTGTCTCGATGCCCACCCCTTCCGGATCTGGCCGAAACTCATCGAGCCATTTTCCGTACAAATGTACCCACGCGGGATCGCCGACCGCCATCAGGCGGCGCCCAGCTCGATGGGCGTTTTCGAGCCAACTATTGGTGTTGACCTGAGGGGGTGTTAGATTCTCGAGGATCTGATCGAGACTCCCTCGCTGCCCTGTGCCATACGAGAGCACTGCACTAGAAGTCATCGAAATGGGGCCAGCTAACATTTGACCGCTGGTATGCTCGCGGAGCGCCTCGGAAAAGTGGGGCATCCGTCGAGAGTCGTTTGCCACGTCCCAGCGCAGCCCATCGACGACCACGAACAGGACATGACTCGCCAGGCGCGAACGAAGCGGCGAAGGCTGAGTCGGAGCAGCGTGGCCCGCCGGTGCTGCGGGACGAACGGCTTCGAACGTGGCCAACGCCGTGCCCCAACCGACAACGATGGTCAGCGCCACGATCAAGAGTGCCTTAAGCGCAGACATCGCGAACCACGTTAGTCAAGTTGATGAGCCCGGGGCTACGCGTTGCTTGATCCCCGCACCCGCGCCGCCGGGCTCGAAATTCGGCCATTTGGTTGATTATGCGATTCTGCCTCATTATTCGCGCAAATCGTAGCCCCGTGCCGCCCAAAACAAGAGGACGGAAATCTGTTCACGCGAGGGCATTTATGGTATCAAGGGCCAATGGCTTCCGAACGGGACCGGACTTCACGTCCCCGCACTTCCAATCCTCCTCGACGTCGCTCCGATAGGCCGCGCCCCAGAAGGCGCGACGAGCCGGAACCACTGCCAATTCTTGGTGGCAATCTGATGAACGCTGTGTTCGCGGGTTGCGCCATGTTGATAGTGTTTCCGCTCGAGAATGTCGTGCACACGCGCAATCCAGCTCCGACCAACATGAGTGGTTGGCATGAGGGCGGCTCGACTCGCGTGCGGCTGACGGTGATCACGATGGACTTCGAGCGGCTGCTGTGCGCNNCCCGGGCAACCGCTGGATGACACCAAGAAGCATGTAATTCAGCCTTATCGAACGTATCCCGATAATCAGCTCGTATTGGTGTCGGGAATATGGGCGCATCCAACCATTGCGACACGCCTCCACCGTGAGCCCTGGGCGGGCTTTATGGAGACGAAATTGCAGCGCTTCGTGATTGAATGCGATGTCGATTTTATCGGCAAGCTCGAGAATGTTTCGCTACGCTGGAAACCTGACGTTGCTTGGGGCAAAGAAGCTTCGGCGATCGTGGCACGGTCGCGGTCGTGCTGGCTAGGATCAACGGAGTAAGGGCTTTGCTCCGTGACCCTGAGCGGCAATTGGGGCTATTTCTGCTCTATCGCCGACAGTAGTAGCTCTACGTAGGACGTTACTATGCGTTCGCGATCTATCGAGGCTGGCGCGGCTGGGTCTTGTTGTGGCACGAGGCCCGCCCACAATAGTGGGTCGAGCTGAGGCGGCATTTCGTCGGGGGCTTCTAGTATTTTGGCGCGCAGCGCTAGCACGCCGTGCATGCCCCCGAGGAATTGCAATATCGTCAGTTGCGTATCGAGGTGAGCGCGAATCGAACCGTCT
>PMCK01000350.1:2730-6070 GCA_003154095.1 Myxococcales bacterium
TCCGTTGGATTCGCTTCGAGTTTGCTTATCAATTCCTTGAGCGCGCGAACCGCAAGCGTGAGATAAAGTTGCTCTTTGCTTTCAAAGTGAAGATAGAGAGCTCCCTTGCTCACGCCTGAATGGCGCGCAATGTCGTCCATGGTAGCTGCAGCAACGCCGCGATGGGCAAACACATGTTCTGCGGCCTTTTCGATGCGAGCTTGTCGCTCTGCTCGATCTTCACTTCGCTTGTCAATTGCCGCAGCGCCCCGCATAGAGCACACATAATGTTCCAAACTGGAAGGCGGTAACAGAGATTTGTGGACCCGGCCAATATCTGGTCCAGGCGCCCCGTGACCTTTTGTTCACTAGTCGAGTTGGGCTCGAGGGAGCCAGGCCACGAACTAGCGTCGATTCTTTGGATAGTCCTTCGCCTGCGGTCCTAGGAGCGTTCCGCACAGGGTATTGCAACGAATGTCACCCTTGGAACAGGCGCAATTGCCCTTCTCCGCCTTGGTTTTCAGGGCTTTTTGGACTTGCTCCCGCGAAAAGCCAGCAATCTGCTCGACTTTTTCGAACTTCCAATTGGCGGCGCGTTGTTTGGGCGTGCGCGGCTCCGTCTGCTGATGGTCAGGTTCGGCGCAGCAGCGAAAGCTCAGGAAATAGTAATAGAAGCCCTCGTCGTGTGTGTAGATCTTCGGGCGACATTGATTGCGCACACCCTTATACCAGGGTCCCCCCGTGTGCACGCTGTCGAATTTTCCTCGAAAGTCACTGCTGGTGGTTTCGCTGGCTACTACCTCATCGGCGTTACCCGGCATGTCGTAGACACCGTAGTCACTCACGCACTGCGGCTGCGAACCACTCCTGACGCCCTTCCACAAGCGAGCAAGTTCAGCGGGGTCGCGCAACGCGACTTTTTTCATATCGGGTGAATCCCACATGACGTCACCGTGACAAATATTGGTGTCCCGCACGTAGCCGTAGGGGAATGGTTTAAACTTGGGGCCTTCGCAAGTCATCGTCCATTCGGACTCGGTGCACAGCCGCTTACCGAGAGCTGCGCATTTGACCTCGGCCTGATGGAAACGGTTCATCACCTCCGGTCGCTCGCCGGAGCGATTCGGCCACTCATAGCGGTCGATGCAAAAGCGCTTGTGCTTTCGTTGCCCCACGCATTCGCTCTTGGCTTCGAACTTTTCGCAGACCGTCTTCTTGTTGGATTTGTCGTACCAACTCTCGAGACACTTATGCTTGACCTCCGTGCAATAGTCCCCCTCAACCAATTGCATGCCTTCGGGGCAAGCTGCGCCTTCTCGCGCAGGCGACGGACTTTCCTGCTTGGCGCTCGGCGTCGGACTCGCAGCAGGAGTCGTTGTCTTCGACTCGGGTGGGACGGTGCCAGCGTCTGCGCGCGGACGAATCGATCGACGCGCGCTGCTCAAATGGACGGGCTCTGCCACTGCAGAGGGACCTCGGACAGGCGATTTATCCGCCCCGGGTTGTGCCGCCGCCGCGCTCGGGGTTCGCGCCGCCCCACAGGCCGCCCCAGCCAGTGCGACTGAGTAAAATCCAGCTATCCAGCGTGATCTGAGCATATTTGGGCTTTTTCGCTCCGTGGGTGGGTGAGGTACTGCGTGAACTTATTCTGGCAATCCACCGCGGGCAAAGTCCACGACATGGAGATTGGTTGATTACTATGAACAATCGACTTGAGCTCCCGCGGGTCGGCCGCTAGGTTTCGGCCTCGGGCGATACGGTATCGCCCCTCATGAGGCACCTGTGACGATAAGCTCGGTCCACGCTCCGCTCGTAGGAGTCATCATGGGATCCCATAGCGATTGGGAAACCATGCAACACGTTTCTTTGACACTCAATGAATTGGGCGTCCCCCATGAGGTGCAAGTGGTCTCCGCGCACCGCACGCCCGATCGCATGTTCGAGTATGCCGCGGCGGCTGAAGGCCGAGGCCTACGCGTCATCATTGCAGGCGCCGGCGGGGCTGCGCATTTGCCGGGCATGACTGCCGCCAAAACGGCATTGCCGGTGCTGGGCGTGCCGATACAGAGCAAGGCGCTAAACGGGATGGACTCACTTTTGTCCATCGCTCAGATGCCTGCCGGTATCCCGGTTGGAACACTCGCCATTGGTCGCGCAGGGGCGGTCAATTCCGCGCTCTTGGCGGCGGCCATCTTGGGCGGAGAGTTTCCCAAATTTCGTGAGGCACTGCACCGGTTCCGTGACGCCCAAACCCAATCGATCTTGGAAAACCAAGATCCTCCTTCGGATTCGTAATTTTCGTGCATATTGGAGTGCTCGGCGCCGGCCAATTGGGGCGAATGTTGGCCCTCGCGGGTTATCCGCTAGGGTTTCGTTTCACGTTCCTGGACCCGACACCTGACTCACCCGCTTCGCAGGTAGCGCCGCAATTGACCGCGGCCTATGACGACCCCAAGGCACTCGGCCATCTGGGCACGGCTGATGTCGTTACTTATGAATTCGAGAATGTCCCCGACGCTGCCGCCGCCTCGATTGAGGCGCACACACGCCTTTGCCCCAATTCGACCGCACTGCGAGTATCGCAAGATCGCTTGCTCGAAAAATCCGCGTTCAGGCAACTTGGAATTGCCACGGCGGATTTTGCAAATGTCACGACTCGTCAAGAGTTGGAGATAGCCCTCGGCGAGATTGGCACCCCAAGCATCCTCAAGACGCGGCGTTACGGCTACGACGGCAAGGGGCAGCAGCGACTATTGCAAGCGGATGCCGGCCAGGCCGCATTCGACGCCCTGGGACAAGTACCTTGTTTGCTAGAAAAGCTGGTGCCGTTTGCGCGCGAATTGAGCCTATTGTGCGTTCGAACCGACAGCGGTCAGATGGCTTTTTACCCGCTGGTTCAGAACATCCATCATGAAGGCATCCTGCGCGTGACGTTGGCCCCCGCCCCGAGCTTGACGCCGGAGCTGCAAAGGCTCGCCGAGGGGTATGCCCAAAAACTCCTGCAACACTTGGACTATGCCGGGGTCCTGGCGCTTGAGCTCTTTCAAACAAACGGGCAACTGCTCGCCAACGAATTTGCACCGCGCGTTCACAACTCCGGCCACTTCACGATCGAGGGTGCCGTCACCAGCCAGTTCGAAAATCATCTGCGCGCAATAACGAATCTCCCGCTAGGTGATACTTCGATTCGCGGCTCGGTGGCCATGCTGAACCTTGTCGGCAACATGCCCGAGGCCTCGAGCATTCTCGCCCATCGCGACGTGCATTGGCACGACTATGGCAAAACACCACGCGCCGGTCGAAAACTGGGTCACGTGACGATGGTCGCCAATAGTGAAGCCGAACGAAGCCAATTGATTGC
>PMCK01000053.1 GCA_003154095.1 Myxococcales bacterium
TTCCACGCAGCGTTCCCGACGTGCGAGACGCGGCACCGGCCTCCGCCGCCGCGATATCTTCAAGGTGGTGGAGCAGCTCGTCAATGGGGCGAATTTCTTGCTAATTTCAACGCCGACCTAAGCTATTTTAGGGCTCCGGCCGTTGCTTCGTTCATGGCTGGCCCCGTTGTTCGCTCGGCGCGCTACATGACGCGCTTTCGCTGCTTGGGTGGCGACTGCGAAGACACTTGCTGTCAGGGCTGGACGGTGCCGCTCGACGAGCCCACCCACCGGCGCCTGACCGTGCTGGNNAGGGCCTCACTTCGGGCAGCTGCGCTTCGCAGCGTCGGGGCGCTGCGGCATGCTCGACGAGCGTGGCCTGTGCGGCATTCATGCCCAGCTCGGACCCGCCGCGCTGTTCGAAGTGTGTGCCACGTATCCGCGCTACTATAACGAGGTCGATGGGGCGCTCGAGCTATTCGGTACGTTGAGCTGCCCTGAAGTGGCGCGGCAGTGCCTGTTCGGTGACGACGCCTTCGAGCTCGATGCGGTCGAGCTCGACACGGCACCGCGCAAGCTGCGTAACCGCTTCAACACCGATGCGCCCTACTACAAGCCCTATCAACTCTTGCGCACGCGGTTCGTCGAGCTACTCGGGCGCGCGGGTTACACGCTTTCGGAGAAGCTGTTCGCGCTGCTCTGGATCTCGAGCAAGCTCGGGGAGCTGGTGCACGCGCGCGCCCAGCAACTACCGCTCGCCGAGCTCGAGTCGGCACTGGTGGGCATGCTGGCCGACGGCGTGCTGGCGTGCCTGGCGCAAAACTACCGGGCGCTCAAGCTCGATAGCTCGTTGGCGCTGTCGGTAATCGGCGCCGTGCTGGGCGACGACGCGGCGGCAGGCAAGGCCGTGACGTGGACGAACCATGTCCAGCAGCGCGCCCGCATTGCGGGACCGGCGCTCGAGCGTGCGGAAGTGTGCGTGACTCGCTATTGCCAAAACCACCTCTTGACGACCCCATACATGCTCTCAGATAGCTTGTTCGCCTACGCGCGCGAGCTCGTGCGGCGCGCGGCGACGCTGCGCATGCTCTTGCAGCGAGGCCTGGTCGACTTCGAGGGAGACGCCGCCGCGCTCGACGCCCGGCTGGTCGAGGTGGTTTACCGCTTCGGCCGCCGCTTCGAGCACAGCGACATCTTCCTCCGGCTCGACGAGACCCTCGAGCAACAAGGGCTGAGCAGCTTCGCGCACACCGCATGCTTCTTCAGCGTGTAGGCGCCGCGTTGGAGTCTGGAACGGCCATGATTACCACGCGCGCGACGCAATTTTTGCCGCACGGGTCGCCACGCTGTCCGTTCCGGTGTAGTAGACTGTGAATTTGCCGATGAAACGCGCAATGCTCCCTGCGGTATTCCTGATTCTCTCGTCTCTGCCGGTTGTTCGAAAAACGAGACCGTGACTCCTCCCTTCACGGGCTGCGGCCCGCCTCCCGATGACGTCGCGTGTGAACGAGCCAGTGGCGAATGCGTCGCGCTGCGTTGTGTCAATCAGTTTTGGCTCGGGTGCTTCCGGGGTGACGTATTGCGCGCCATCGCGCCTTCGTCAGGCATGGACTGGAAGCAGAGTGGTTGCAAGGGAGATGTCGCCGTGATGGTAATCTGCGGCGCGCAGGACACGTTCAATCCCTGCGACGACACGACGAATGGGGCTGCGTCCGAAACTGCCGTATGGGTGCCGCAGAACAAATGCACCACGACGACCGCGCCAAGCCCCATCTCCAATATCTGCGTCGCGTACCAGGGTTGCGCGGCTGCGGATCCGGTGCTGCTGTGCACCCAACCTGGCGGACATGGTTGGCCCACGTCCAACGGCGACTTCTGGTGGCAATTCTTTATGAGCCTCAACTAGTCGTCGGGCTGCTAGGTACGTGGGGCCCGAACAACAAGTGACGGCGTCCTGCACGCGCCACATCACTGCCCTATGCGAATGACGACCCTGCCCAGACGTTCTTGACTCACGAGGTATCGATAGTCCTGCTTTGCCTCGTCAAACTCAAATACGCGATCGATGATTGGCTCGATTGCCTCCTGGCAGTCCCTTATGTCGCGGAGGACCTAGCTCGAAAGCTCTTCTTGACGACTACTCGAGAGCCGCTAAACGGGGCGACTCGTGCGGCGCGGAAAGCTCCAAGGACACAATCGACTTTTGTGACGTCACCATTAAGTGTGCCAATGGTTACATCCTTCACGGAACCGGAGGGTTCGAAGCCAACGAGAACGGTCCCGGACACTTCGCTGCGCGTGCAGCGGCTCGTTTGCCTGGCGGCCCGATCGAGGGCAAATCGCGCGAGGTTTGCATCAAAGGGCCTTGCGCCATACCGACGTTGGTTCTTTGCTTCCGTATTGGGGACCAAGGGCAATGACTCCACCGGGATGATATCTTGTGGCTCAAGTGTTTTTGATTCTGCACGTTCAGTCTTCGTATCGTGCTGAGCGCGACCGACAATCTGCGTTTCGGCCAGCGTCACTTGATTGGACCCAATGCTGCGTGGCAACAGAATTGCGACTACGATCAAGCACACAAGCGCCGCCGCGAACCAGCGCCTTCGGCGGAAATTGAGAGGGAAGAAGAGCGACTTGACTCGCGACCTTAGGTCACTGACTCGAGCGACTAAGTCACCCCAAGAATAATAAGCAAGGATTGCGCTGAGCTTGGCCGTCTGGCGCCGTATCGCCGCATTGAGCTCGCGCGTGTTGCGGCGCCCAGCTAGTTCCGTCCTAGCCTGCTTGATAGATGCGCAGATTTCCGGCACGGTCAATAGGGATACCCATGATTGTTGGTGCTGGGACCACACAAATGCATTGTCAGGTGTTAACCATTTGTTTAAAGTCCACAGTCGCGCCAGGGCATCACTCTCAATGAACAATCCGACCTGCCAAGTAACGGGGCGGGCGGGATCCTGGGGTGCTGGGCGTAAGACGGGTTGTCCAAATCCGTTGGGAAATTCGGAATGATGCACCATCGTAACTTGATCATCGTCCTCGGTGTCCCAGTAGTCCTCCGGCCAAGTCTCGTTTCTCGCTGTCGGGTAGTCATAAATTCCGGATTCATGCGTGGCAGGAACCACTTCGCTTACCCGCCGCCGAGCTTCGCGAGGCAATATGTGCTCGTTGTTTCGAAATCGTTCACCCAACATTGAATCCTCCTTGCGGGTTATTGAAACTGTAGACTCAGTATAGTCTTCTGACGCCGCGTGGCCCGCAAATTGTCAAAATCAATGTTTCCCCATGAGGGCGAAATGCCGCACTGTTGCAGTATCACCCGAAGCACCGGCGTCATTTTGCGACAATCTGCAAACACTCACTCAAGGGATTTGCAAATTGCGAATTGGCTAGATTCCAAGACCGATGCGCGGATTTCGAGATGGGCAATGAAGCACTTCTAAAGTCAACTGTTCGTTGTCGGTGGACAGCACGCGCCTGCGGAATTATGCCGTCAATTCATGATTCACCCAGCGGTGGCC
>PMCK01000325.1:0-188 GCA_003154095.1 Myxococcales bacterium
CAGAGTCCCCATTCGGCGCCGTCAACAGGCGCAGTTGCGCGCCACAGATCGATATTGTGATGCGCCACCCAGCCGCGAGCGCCGTAATGAGCTCTAGCCGTGACATGCCCGCTAATCGCGAGATCTTCGAGCAACTGCAGCAGCGGCTCGTCGCATTCTGGAAGTGCAGCAGGCTCGGTTACCCAGTA
>PMCK01000325.1:277-3465 GCA_003154095.1 Myxococcales bacterium
GGCGCATCTTGCCCTTGTGCAAACGCTGCAATTCGAGCATCCGTTGGCGTCGCCGCTGTGTTCTGCGCAGGACCGAGCTCGATTGTAAATCGATGGAAACGCTCCTGATAATCCGTAAGATGACGATTTAGTAAATCCTGAAACGTTAGCTGTCTTACGGCCTCGAGACGTGAATTTACGAGGCCAACTGGGTCAATACTCAAGTCGTTGTAGCGGCGATAATTCGTGGCCGCCGCGCAAATCAGGACGACCTCATTGGCGCCGCGGATGCTGACCCGGCCTTGCCCGGGCATGACGCGCCCACCGAGATTGCGAATCTTGCCCGCGAATTCGAAACTCAGCGCGCCATCTATCCCCCAAGCGGCGTGATTTCTGCCCCGCATTCCGAAGTCGGCGCTCGTGTACCACCGCTCGACGTCTCGTTGCCGTTCGAGTCGACCGCGCTGCTCGGAGGTAACACGCAGGATGCAGTTAAGATGTGCTTGCCGCGATGCCGTGAAACGAGCTACCAGCACTTGGTCCGCGGCACTGATGAACACCTCACGACAATAGTCGACCCCATTTGAGCTGTACCGGGCCGTGTGGATGGCCCGCTCGAGATCGAGTTCACGACGATAGCCCGCATAGTTCTTATGATCGGGGAATTCGATCCAAAGGTCGCCGAGTGGTTGATATTCCGTCTGAAACTTGGGCTTGCCCAGCATCTTTTCTTCTGCCAGGGCGGTAGCTGCTTGATATTCCCGATTGAAGATCAGTTCACGTACTCGCGGCAATGCGGCTAGCGCCTCGGGGTTGGTCGGCTCGTAGGGGCCACCATTGAAAAATGTCCCTTCATTCAAAACCCACCGATCACAATCGACGCCCCCAAGTACCAGCGCGCCGAGCTGCCCATTGCCCAGCGGCAGGCCCTCGGTAATGGCTTCGCGCGCGGGTTGATCGTACCAGAGCGACAACGGGATATCGGTTGCTACTTTGTCCGCCTGCATGCTGAACCTCACTTAGCGCGACGAGTGCGACTGTGCCCGTTTTTTTCTGAGCGTTTGTAGCGAACTTTGCCGCAGGGCCCTCTGTAGCGACCTAATATGTCGGTGACCTGTACGTTAGATTTTCCCGTGCTACCTGTACGTCCGTCGCGACGTTTTGATTGTGTTGGTTGTTTGGGTCCCGGCCCAAACAACTTGTCCCAAAAAGAGTGGAGGAGCAGTCGACCGCGCTCAGGTTAGGTCGAGCAAAAAGTCTTTCTTAGGATCAGCGCCGCGGGCGTGATGTCGCTTGGCGTGTTCGACGATCAAGGCATGCGCTTCCTGCCACGATTGAACGGTCGCATCCACGGACTCGCGCCCGAGCGCCGCCTCGAACGACCCCCGAATCCGCTCGTAGTTCCAGCCAGGCCCGACCAGGGCCAGACGTTCAAATACGCGACGCGTGTACGCGTCAACGACAAACGTGGGCAGGGCGTACGCGTAAAGCAGAATCGAATCTGCAGTTTCAGGCCCAATGCCGCGCACGCCTAGTAGCTCCGGGCGCCAGTTCTCGAGGTGCGCGCGACTGCGCTCGGTGCGGCACAACTTGCTATCGTTGGAAACGAACCACTCCGCTACTGCCCTGAGATAGCCCGACTTCTGGTTGAAATAGCCTGCCGGGCGAATCACGCTTCGCAGGGTTTGCACGTGGGTCGAAAGCAATTGCTCCGGCGTGGTAATTCTCCGTTCGTGCAGGCCGAGGAGTGCCTTTCGTACGTTTGTCCAGGCCGTGTTCTGTGTGAGCAGCGCCCCACAACAGATTTCCCAGCGCCCCTGACGAGTTCGCGGGAATTCGAATTCGCCCGGGTGGTAACCGTCCATTTCGTAAGGACCTTGTGGATTCGCAAAGTGCTTTCGCTCACACTGGACAGGCCACCAGCCTTGCGGTCCGTAGGTCTCCGCCATCCGTTCAATCGCAGCAACAATGCGCAACTCGGAGGTTGGGCCCAAGTAGTCACCCGGGCCCTGAGGCATCGGCTCACGTGCCTTCAATGCGGCGAAGCTTGGACCCATCTGAAGCCAACTCGGGCAGCGCGCCGGGACAACCGAGCGTTCATTGGCATTTAGCGTTGGCTCCGCAGTGATTCGAGCAACAATTGGCGTCGGCGTTACACGCGTTGCCCGCGGCAGCGCAGCCAGAATACACGCATGTATTTGACAAGCATTCGCCCGAACAGCAGTCTGAACTTACGGAACACAGGCCGCCCACCGGTAGACAAGCATTGGCGCAGACTAGATTGACGCAATTGCCACTGCAACATCCCGACGGGCTCGTGCATGCGTCGCCTTTTTGATGACCCGTGGCCAAGCACGCAAAGAAGATCGTAATCAGCCGTGCCGTACACGATGTGCCATTGCACGTGCCGCAGCAAGCAGTGCCGCCACATGACGGACACGCCTCACAGACGTTGGTGGTGGTGTTACATTGGAGCCCCGCACCACAGGGTTGCGTTGCCGAACACGCCGCACCGAGTACGCCCATAGTCTGACAGGTGCCAGCGGCTCCGCAGTATTGTCCGGAACAACAGGGAAAGTCGTTATTGCAGGTCTCGAGATTGTTGCGGCACGGTGGCGGACCACAGGTGCCTGCAAGACAGGTTAAGGCGTTGCACTCAGCGGGACCCGTGCATGCGGCTCCGTTGGCGAGCGGTGCTTTGATGACACATTTGTCACTCACACAGGCGGTCCCGGATTCGCAACAAGATGCCGTGCAACCCGTCACACCCAGCTTGAGGCAATTGGGTGCAGTGCTCGTTGCGCCGCCCGTACTGCTGTTGCCGCCCTTAGCCCCCGCGTCGTTGCTGCCTTGACTGATAGTGGTTGAGCTCGACGAGCAGGCTACGACCCACCCAAGTGCAACGACACCGCAGATGGGGACCCATGACGACAACTGCCGCCGTTGACCTGCCGATACACGTGAAGGTTTGGAGTGAAATACCGTTGCCTTGGCCATGGGCATTTTCCAAATGTGCACCGCCCGGCCCCAAAGCACAAGAGAAACGTCGATTCGAGCTAAATCCTTTACAAATCTAAACCCATGGGGCGAGGATTCCCCGCAGACGAATGCGGCCCGCGATCGATGGCTGCGTCCGTCTTTGTGGAGTTGGCGGCGCAGGTTGCGCAGAGCAGGCCGAGCGCCAACCAATAGTAGTTGTGAAAGGATTG
>PMCK01000458.1 GCA_003154095.1 Myxococcales bacterium
TTAGCACCATGTCTGGCGCTCCGAGTCGGCACTTTGGGCCGCAATATCGCGCAACCAACTGGGCGTTGCTTTTCGGCGGCAGGTGCTCATTGGCAACCGCTACATCGTGGACTTTCTTGCGCCCAACATCAAAGTTGTGGTTGAAGTTGACGGGCCCTATCACGCTCGGCGCGTTGTTGCAGATGCTCGGCGGGAGCGCCACCTAACCCGGCTTGGTTATCGGGTCTTGCGGCTTGACGCTGACTTGGTGCTTACACGGTTGGCGGAGGCGGTGGAGCGGGTGAGGAAGAACCTGTGATGCAATCGGTCGCGGTCGCTGCTAGTGCGTGCTCTACCCGTGGGTCGTCCTCAGATCACGGCTGCGTAAGCAGTCCGAAACAGTTCGCCTAGTTCGTGCACCTCCGTTGGGCTATCGATAGCTACGACAGACCAGCCGCTTGCGGCCGACACCGGTCGCCCACCTGCAAGCGACGTCGCAATCTCGAGCGGAAGGGGAACCGAAACCGCTGGTTGCCGCCGACCGAGCAGCAGTCGCGCCACGACTTTTGTTCGCTTGTTCGCAACGTGGATTTTGAAATATGAAACGGTATCTTCATAGCCGATGGGACGGTCCGTACCGAGCAGGGTTGAAACCGTCGCGAAACACGCAAGCTCTTCGGGTGTCGTCTCAATTTTGCTCCCCTCGGGCTCGGGCTCCGAGGACGATTCAGTATGCGGCGCACTTAAGGCCGCGCTGAGCATCCTCTGGCGAGCCCATTCATTGAGTGCGCTAGCTACTACGGGCTTCCAACTTTCGACAACAGCTTGCGTAAGGTTTCTGGTCTCGATGTTCGCTACAGCCAGCTTCGTAAAATCGGGAGCTGGCTCAAGAAGGCGACTCAACTCTCCGACAAGAAGATTTTGAGCCCGTTGCCGCTCCGCATACGCGCGAATTAGTTCAGCATTGAAGGACGATTTTTGAAGCAAGGTGATAACATCGAATGGAGCTGGCTCATCAGCGAAAATATCCCACCGAGCGAATGGTTCCCGATCCATGACATTCGGGTGAACAACGTCGGTAAAGAAACGCCAGTGAGCTCCATTCGTGAGAATCCCCAATTTCACATTGGGATCTTTGGCAAAGTAGTCGGCCAATTGCTCATCGAACCCAGCCAGTTTGCGGCCGACCTCTTTGGCTTCCACAAAGAAAGTGAAGCTGCCATTGTTTAGGAATGCCCAATCAATTGGTTTTGTTGAGCGGTCCTTGCCAAAATCTGCTTTGTATTCGGGTATGCACTCTCGAGGATCTGTAAGGTCGTAACCAAGCATCGTGAAGAATGGCCCGATCAGACTTTGCTTTGTTGCTTGTTCATTACCCTTTACGTGATCCGCCAAATCCTTGACGCGCTTAATGTAAGATTCGATCTGTTCTCTGAAGCTTGGCATATTCCACTCCCGCTTGGATGCTGCTTCTAGCAAATCACCTCAAACGACATCTTGTCAATACCTAGCGGGCCGATAAGTGCTGAGACGACGTTAAGTATACGGAATTGGCTTCGAACACACGAGATTGGGACTGCTAGATACACGCTGCCGCTTTTCATTTGGTTTCACCCCATGACTCATCCTTTCGGAAGCGAATGGACTTTTCAGTGTCGACGCTCTGCCGAGATTCATCGTAGCGTTCCAGTATGTCACGTAGTCACGATGAACGACCGTTTAGCAACACAATTGAAGTGTTCTTTCAGTTTGTCATTTTCTATAGCTTGGCTACATTCTTCATCGAACTGGAGTTTGTGAGGTCCGAGAATAGCCTAGTGGGCCCCAAGTTCTTTCTGTGGTCCGAAAGGGTGGTTGCGGGTATATTTTCCATCGAATATATCTTTCGATGGTTCCGTAGCAGAAAATGGCACTATCCCCTTACCTTCGTCGCTTTGATTGATCTTTTCGCCGTCCTGCCCTTCTACGTTGGCTTTCTAGTGGACCTCCGAGTCCTTCGTCTCGTTAGAACTCTCAGAATGTTGCGGCTATTCAAGCTTCATCGATATAACGCGGCATTGCGAACTTTTATGGCATCACTTCGTGGCGCTAGCGACCAACTCGGTGCCCTCTGCATTGTGGTCCTGTTTTTTGTTATGCTGTCGTCGACAATCTTGTTCGAATGCGAGCACGTGGCACAACCACAGATTTTCGCGAAGTTCAGCGACGCGGTGTGGTGGTCTATTTCAACCCTTACAACCGTTGGCTATGGAGACAAGTACCCTATCACTTCTGCTGGTCGGGTTACGGCAACCTTCACAGTCGTCTTTGGGTTGGGAGTCTTTGGCACATTCATTTCCGTGATTGGCGGCGCATTCCTTCAGGCCCACGGGGCGACGACGTCCATTCGCGTGTCGCGATCTTGTCGTAACCGCCTTGCGGAGTTAACTCTTGCAAAGGGGAATGAAGTGAGCGATCTAAGTATTGGTTACACCGTTGAGCGCATAGTGGAAGACGCCGTCAATCGAGAATTATCTGTAGGGCGGTAGGGCTTCCTATCTCCTCACCAACCCATAAACCCGCCCACCCAAGCAATGCATAGATTCAACAACGGGACTTGCCGATGCGTCCGACACATACCCCCAAGCCACCGCAACCCGAATACCCGCCTGCGCTTCATTCAAAGACCCGCGCGCCGTCTCAAACCGAAGCCGAGAGTTGCCTTGTGCCGTACCGAAACCCTCCGCCAAGTTCAAAACCACGGAACTGATTGCGCGCCGCAACTGCGAGGCGAGGTCACGATCCTTCCGCTGAATAGTTTCAACTAGTGGCCGAGCCATTTCAACGACACTGAGTGCATGTTCCAAAATCGTGGAGCTTTGTGGATTGTTCATGCCCCCCATGGCGCCAATTTTCATGCCACCGGCAGGCAGTGTCACAACGTCAATCACGACCGGTGGCAGGAAAATTGCGCCGCCGGGTATGCACAATCCACAAAGCGGCGATTGGGACTCAATCGCAATCGTTCAAGAAGCCCAGCTACTGCAACGGCGACAGGAACTGGAACAGCAACGGTAACTGGTCCAGCTACAGCTACGGAGCCGGCAACGGCGACGGTGCCTGCTACGGCAACTGTCGATGCAAAAATCATTGGCAAGGAACAGCGGCCGTCGCAGGCTCAGCAGCAGTTGCCGGTTCCGGTGCAGTGGCAGTCACAGAATCTGTGGCCGTTGCAGTCCCTGTGGCAGTAGCAGTTCCAGTCCCCGTCACTGGTTCCGTTACAGTAACCGGCACTGGGTTGACGCGTGTCCAAGTGCCGTCAAAAACAAAAGAGCTTTCAGCGGAGAGGGAGGGATTCGAACCCTCGGTACAGTTGCCCGTACACATGATTTCCAGTCATGCACCTTCGGCCNNCCCTCGGTACCCGTTAGAGTACACCTGATTTCGAGTCAGGTACCTTCGACCGCTCGGACATCTCTCCGCGGCCGAATCTGGCAGCGAGGGGGGGGCCTGTCAATGTCGTGGGCCGAATTTTCTGGAGTTTGGCCAGCTGGGAAGCCTTAGCCCTTTTCAATCCAACCCTCGCGATGCAGAATTTCCTTTGCTGCGGCTACGAATTGGCGTGAAGCGTCGACTTCTTCGTGGGCACCGTTCGCCGTGAACACGAATTCGGAAGTGTAGTCAGCGTCCTGGCGCATCTTCTGCAGGCGCGCAAAGAGGCGCGCGATGTCCGGGTCCAAAATGCCGGTACGCACGAGATCGCGGTGCAGTAGCCGCTCGAGTCCAGCGTGCGTGATGGGCTCTTCGCCCAACATCAACAGTAGCGCTCTGGCGTAATGAAACGCACCGTAATAAGCACGGCTCACTGCGTCGGCGAGTTTGCCCGCACTCAGCAAGATCTCAGCTGACTCTAGCGACGCATCGCCGCGAGCTACTTCGATTGCGATGTTGGCTCTCCGATTTTCGTCGGTCAAAAAGGTACTCCATCTCTGGCAATCTCAGCCATCAAACGGCGCTCGCGCGCGCGAAGATCCGCGGCTTGTGTCGTTGAAAAGGGCAAGGGAGAAATTACGACATAGTCAGCACCACTGTTTCCCGCTCGCCAGGAGAGGTCAAAAACCTCTCGACGCTCGTCTTCGTCGAGTGCGTCAATAACGACGAGAGTATCGGCGTCGCTATCATCCGTTGCATCTCCGCGCGCCTGTGAGCCATAGAGTACCAATTCGCGAAGCCTCGAGCCAAAGCGAGTCACCAAATCTTCGCGGAACCGATCGAGCGCCGCTCGGATACCAGGGGAGAGGGAACGACGAACCACCGCCCAAGTGTACGCGGCCGCCCGCCCACTAGCGGCGAAATAATCAGGACCGTGTCCTGGGCCGACATTCGTTTCGAATTCATTGGTCGGCCGTTCTTGGCGCAAAAAACTGGGATTTTGCCGATCTCTCCCCTGCCCGGCTTGGCCGCGGTCACGGGTTTGAGCCGACTTTGATCGACTCATACACGCTCGAGAACCCACAAGTCACAACTCACAGCGGACTCCAAAGCGCATACAAATGTCACTCGCAGCAGGCAACAACGTGCTCTTGTGACATAGTCGCCCCTTGTAACGGGGCACGTCAGTACCCATGTCTAAGGGCGAGGAATTGGGAAGATGAAATACAGAAGGCTTGGCCGCACTGGCCTGTTCGTTTCCGAGCTTTGTTTTGGCGCCATGACATTTGGGGGTCGTGGCTTTTGGTCCGTCGTCGGTAAGCTCGGCGAGGAAGAAGCGGACCGTCTCGTGTTTCGCGCACTCGATGAGGGCGTGAATTTCTTCGACACGGCAGATGTGTATTCCGAGGGCGAATCGGAACGTCTGCTCGGCAAGGCGCTCGGCGGTCAACGCAAACACATCGTGCTCGCGACCAAGGTGCGTGGCCGTGCGGGGCCAGGTCCTAATGATGTCGGTCTCTCACGTGGACACATCATGGCGTCCATCGATGCAAGCCTGCAACGGCTCGGCACGGACTATATCGATCTATACCAAATTCACGGCTTCGATCCACTAACCCCATTCGAGGAGACCCTGCGCGCCCTCGATGACATCGTGCGCATGGGCAAGGCGCGTTACATCGGATGTTCGAATCTCGCCGCCTGGCAAATCATGAAGGCACTCGGGCTCTCGGAGATTCACAATTGGGCTCGCTTCGATTCGTTGCAAGCCTATTACACAATCGCCGGTCGCGATCTCGAGCGTGAGATTGTGCCACTGCTCGCTGATCAAGGGCTCGGACTGATGGTGTGGAGTCCGCTCGCGGGTGGCCTCCTGTCCGGCAAATTCAGCAAGGATGGGACCGGTCCGGAAGGCACACGCCGAGCAAGCTTCGATTTCCCCCCCGTCGACAAAGACCGCGCATTTCGCATCGTCGATGTGATGCGGGAAATTGCGGCGCGCAAAGGAATGTCGGTGCCGCGAGTAGCACTCGCTTGGTTGCTCTCTCACGGTTTCGTTACAACTGTCATTGTCGGCGCGAAAACACCCGAGCAACTCGACGACAACTTGGGCGCCTCTGAAGTGGCGCTCGATGAAGCCGAGCTGATGCTCCTCAATGAAACTAGCGCGCTCGCTCCTGAATATCCCGGTTGGATGATCGAGCGACAGAGCACGGAACGCGCACCGCGGTGACTAGCGGGGCGGGCGCGGCAGCCTAAGCAGACAATGTGCCCAACGTGGGTTGCTGTCGTGCTACGACTCAGCTTGTCAACGATCAGGCTCTATTTGCCCACCTTGGTATCACGCCAAATCTACCGCGTTTTGAGGTTCGCGGGGTTTCGGGAAGCATCGCGGCAGAGGGCACTCGTGAATTGAAAGACAAATCGGGCCTACTATGCAGGCGCATGGTTTTTGGATAGCCTAATTAGCATCAACCCCACTGTGCACAGGGCACACCAAGGAAAAGCCAGGTGACGACGCCAGCGCCAAACCATTGCTCCGTTCCTCGGCGTATCGTCGGGCGCTACGCCATATTCGAACCGATTGCTTCGGGCGGTATGGCGTCGGTTCACTTGGGGCGTCTAATGGGCCCCGTTGGATTTTCTCGGACCGTCGCCATCAAGCGACTGCACGAAAATTATGCGAGGGACCCGGAGTTCGTCGCCATGTTCCTGGACGAGGCGCGGCTCGCGGCGCGCCTCAACCACCCGAACGTCGTCCAGACC
>PMCK01000433.1 GCA_003154095.1 Myxococcales bacterium
GTGCTTGGGACCGTGTGCGGGATGGTCGGAACAAACGAAGCGGCCTACCATCGCTATTATGCCCTCCAGAAGCTCCGAGCGAAACCGACTACCGTGCCTCGCGCAATGTACAACGCGGCGGTGGGCGAGATCGGCATCCGTCACGGCCTGCGGCGGATCAGCAACACAGTTGTCGCCGCCTGTTCGTCGGCGCTCGTGGCTCTCGACCTGGCCGATCTTTACATCCGTTCGGACAAAGCAGACCTGATTCTGGTCGGTGGCGTGGATTGCCCCATCTTTCAGGGATATTTTCACGTCTGGGATGCGCTTACGGCGTTGACGCGCGACTTCAATGACGAGCCGGCGCGAGCCTCACGTCCCTTCACCCGCAATCGCAGCGGCATGGTTCTTTCGGAAGGGTGCGGTTTCGTTGTTCTGGAGAGAGCGAGTCTCGCGGAGAAACGCAACGCACGCGTTTATGCGGAGGTCCTTTCGACTTGGCAGACCAACGACGCGTTCGATATTGTTGCTCCGTACTTGCCAAGCCAGGTAGAATGTATGGAGTCGGCGATGACTGCGTCCGGCCTTGGTAAGAACCAAATCTCGCATATTCAGGCTCACGGTACATCGACCCGCCTGAATGACGTCACGGAGACGAAGGGAATCAAGGAGGTCTTCGGAGCGTACGCCCGTGAGATCCCAGTCAGCTCCATCAAGTCGATGATTGGTCACACACTTGGGGCCTCGGGAATACTTTCGTTGATTGCTGTCCTGCTTGGCATGGAGGGCAACTTCGTGCCTCCGACAATCAACCAGGATGACCCAGATCCGGAGTGCGATCTCGATTACGTGCCCAACACAACACGAGAGCAGTCGGTGTCGACGGCACTGGTGAATGCCTTCGGTTTTGGGGGAACGAACGTCTCGGTCGTTGTCCGTAAGGCATGAAGGTTATGCTCTTTGTGTAATCGTCGGATTTGAACCAAGAGAGTAATGCCCATGAACGTATCCGAAGCCGTTGATTCACGCATGAGCTGCCGCGCATTCCTCAGCACGCCGGTCCCCGGCGAGGTTGTCCGCAATATTCTGCAGGCCGCCAAACGTGCACCGTCGGGTGGCAACCTGCAGCCCTGGCACGTCTATGTGCTAGCGGGTGCACCGCTTGACGAATTATTGAGCGTCGTTCATTCCAAATTTCCCACGAACCCTCGTGGTGAAGGCACCGAGTATGACGTGTATCCTCCGCGACTCACCGAACCCTATCGAACGCGTCGCTTCAAGTGTGGCGAAGATTTGTACGCGACAATCAATATAGCTCGCGACAACAAGACGGCGCGATGGCAGCAGTTTGCGAAGAACTTCTCCCTATTTGGAGCACCTGTCGCTTTGTTCTTCGCTATTGATCGGCAGATGGGCATGGGTCAATGGGTAGACCTAGGCATGTTCATGCAGAACATCATGCTCTTGGCGCGAGAACAGGGTCTGCACACCTGCCCGCAAGAGTCTTGGGCCGTTTGGCACAAGACCATCGAAGCCAATCTGCAGTTACCGTCGAACCTGATGCTCTTCTGCGGCATGGCGCTTGGGTATCGCGACGAAGCCGCGCCAATCAATCGATTGCGCACGGATCGGGCCGAACTCGACGAGTTTGCCATGTTTCGAGGACTTTAGGAGGCGTGCTTGGCGCACTTTCCCGGTGTGCGCGTCGCTTGGGTCTTCGCGGCTCAGTGAATATGCCAATTATTTTTCCCGCTTGGACCGGAACTTCGACGGTGCGGGCAAGAAGCTTCCGATTGGGTCCAACCCTAGCGCACGACGAAGCGCTTCTCGAGCCAGGCAATCCCGCCGCGGTCGTCGCGGATTACGGCCCAGACACGTGCTTGATCCGTGGGTTGCGCGGGAGGCTGCCAGTAGCCGCAACCTTCCATAGCAGTGTAATTATCGAGATCCGCCGGTTTCGATATATTGCGACCGGCAAATTCGCTCACTGGGGGAGCGGAAAACCCATAGTGGGGGTTGTCTGGCCACCCGCCTGCGTTGGCGTAGCAATCAATCCAAAGGGATTTGGGGGGATTGAAAATGAGTGTTTCGTCAAGACCCGTGAGAAAGAAACTGGCGACTCCGACTTCTACGCCTACATCGTACAGGCCACAGCTACCCGGTACGTTCTTGGTGCAGGGATGCACGAGCGGTGCGCAAACCCCGTTACTCGCGCCGTTACTCGCACAGGCCCAGACCGGCGGGACCCCACCTTCCTCCGACGCCGCCGAGCTCCCTGAGCCCGAGTAGCAGTCACTGTCCACACTGCAAGCCTTGCCGGAATACGGCGCTGCCGACGCATATTGCGGCGGCTGCTGCATCGCACATTGCGCCAAACTCTGCCCCGAACACTTGCGCGGTACCGGAAACAGCGGATTGTGGTTGAGGATCTTGTCGTAGGCGTACAGCGTGGTCACGCCCACGACGAAGCGACTCTGATCGAGCAGTGCGTTGCTCGACCGGTCGCGACACTGCACTGGCAATTGGTCGGTCAGGCCCGCTGCGGGAACAAGCTTACCGGCACAAGCTGCGAAATAGACGTACGAGTTTCCGTAGTGAATCGTCACCCCTCCGACGGTCACTTCGTTTTGCAACACATTCTCGGGCGCATTGTATTGAAACGTCTGAGCCACCTGGAATGGCGCGGAGGTCGAGGACAAACTGTGATCAGCCAGTACAGGCGAGATTCGATCGAGCCAACCCGCATATTGACCGAGGCACTTGCTTGGGTCGTTGCGCGGCGGGTTATCGCAAGCACCAAACCAAGCTACATCGATGTTGGGGTTCACACCGGCATCAGGCCCGTCAATGCTGTCATTAGGGCTGTCGATGCCGTCCACGAGCAAGAGTGAAAGCTCGCTGCTCTGGCCCGGTGTGACGGAAGCGGGCTCGGCTTGGACGGCCAAAACACGCAAGGAACGTACGATGCGTTCACTCGGCCAAGACACGCCGTGGCACGCAACCGGCAACAGCGGTGCCGTGAGCAGCAGTATTCGGAGTGTAGACGCACGTCTCATGTCAAAACTCCCCTCTGACGCCGACGCTCGGCAGCAAGGGCAAACTGAGCGACAAAGGCTTCACGCCGGAAAAGTCATAATTCGGAATCGCGTAGTCCTGGCTATTGTGAAAGTATGCATTGATGACGTCCATGTAGGCGCTGACCTTGAAGTGTTCGTAAGACCAGGTCTTCTCGATGCGCAAGTCCAACTGGTGAAAGGGCGCCAGCCGGCGTTGAGTGAGCGGTCCGTAACAACTATAAGTGCCTGTCGCGTTGTTGTAGAGCCCGCCTGTGCAGGCCCTGTAAAGAAAGCCGGTCATGTACCGGAAACGCGCGCCCAGTTCCCAGCCGCGGCCCAATTCGTAGCTCCCAAGCACGTTCAATAGGTGCGTTTCGTCATAGATGAACAGCCGCGAGGGTTCATCCGGCGCAGGTTGCCGCGTCGATCGCGACAGGGTGTAAGCCACCCAGCCAAAGAATCGCGCATCAGGACGATAGCGCAGTAGAAAATCGAGACCATAGGCGCGACCCGTGCCGCTGTTCTCGGTGACCGTATTGCCCGAGCCGTCCACCCGCGTGAAGATAAGGTTCTGCATTTCCTTGTCGAAGGCCTCAACGGAAAGCGTCACCTGTTGACTCAGGGGTTGTTCCACGCCCAGCATGGAATGCAGCGCACGCTGAGATTTTAGGTCAGTGTTTCCGATCTCCGGCAGCGTTTGCTGCGGTAGAGGTGGTTGATAAAACAGGCCGATGCCACTCTTGAGAATGGGACTGTACGGCGAGTTCGAGAGAGCTTGACGCGCGGCAATGCGCGGCGCCACATCGACTTTGCTTGTGTCCTTCGTGTAGTCGAGTCTGACGCCCGCAGTAACGTTGGTTCTTGCGCTCGGCGCGAACTCGTATTCTGCAAATGTACCGGGGCGAAAGAAAACACCGTGCAATGAAAGCGCACGCAGCCTCGGGGCACCGGTGTCTCGGCTGGCCAATGCGCCGCCGGATTGCGCGACATCCGTCACGGTCCCAAACTTGAACGGAGCGTAAAAGAGGTCGGCGCCAACACGAGCAATCCCCCAATGCCCGGTGGCCGCGGACAGTTCCGTACGGGCCGTGGCCAGATTGGCCGTGTAAGTACTCTGCCGGCCGTCATCGCCATAAGATGAACTATTGATTCTGCCCATGGACCAACTAGCTCTCAAATTCACGTCCGTTGACAAGGGGACGCGCATGATGGCCTGCACGTGGCCAAATGCGTCCGTCGGCGCCCGCCAATCCGTTGGGTTCTCTTTGATGGGCACGTATTTGTCTTGTGCCCCAAAAAAGCCGATGCGAATCACGCCATTTTTCGGCAGCTTTCGCTCGAGGTACATCTGGTAGTCTGAGTACCGAGGCATACCTGTGATGGCGCTGCCGCTGCTGCGCAGCACGGGCACGAGCCAGCGATCTACATAACTGATGCGACCCCCAGCCATGAAACTCCATCCACGCAGAGCCGGTATCGGGCCTTCGGCATTCGCGCGCAGGTTGATGAAGTCCATTTGCGCTGAGCCATGGTACTGGCCGTCCACGTTGGTCTGCCGAAGGCCGAGGTCCACGATGCCGCCCATGCCGCGACCGTAGCGGACGCTGAAATTGCTTGGGTAGAATTGCAGTGTCTCAATCATTTCACTCGGGACCACACTCGAAAGGCTACCGTAGTGAAAGACTTGCGGCACCAAAGTGCCGTCGACGAACACCTGAGTGTCTTGCGGCGCCGAGCCGCGCACGATGAGAGCACCACTGAAAGCCGGCGCACGCGCTACGCTCGGCATGGCTTCGACCGCGTGCACGGCATCGCCGAAAGTACCGGGAACACGCAGGAGTTCTCGCCGACTCAACTCATAGTGCGTAACCTCACGATGCACGGCCGCCCCATGCACCGTGACTTCGAATTCGTCCTGTTGCTTGGGGATGAGCGTGTATTTCAAATCGGTCGCTTGATTCGAGTCGACGCTCTCTTTGACTAATACTGGTTCGAAACCGTCAGTTTCAACGCGGATGACATATTCACCAGGGGGCAACTGCGGAAAAACGAAGAGTCCCGTCGCATCGGTAATAGCCTGCACGGTTTGCCCATCGGCACCCTGAGCACGCACCTCTGCACCTGCAATCGCTGCGGGCGGGTCACCACCGAGAATCGCGCCCCGCAATTCACCCGTTTGCGGCACCGCGGGTGTTCTGGGCTTGTCGTCTTCGGTCTTGGGGGACAGGGTGAACGCATAGCGATACAAGATTCGCGAAGCGACCGCTGATTCTCCGCGCTTAGCCGGTTTGAATGTGAAGTGGCGAGCGGCCTGCACGGCAACTTCATCAAAGCCATGGCCCGCCGCATCGACCACCGCGACGGCTGTCACGCGACCGTCGGCGTCAATGTCGAGTCGCAACAAGACGGTAGCCTCGAGGCCAGCTTGACTCGCTGCAACCGGATAGGCCGCAGCCTCGAAGTGCTCGAGCTCCGGCGGAGTCACCGGCGCCATCTCGGTACTGGGCGGGGCTGGGCTTTTGACCTGACCTTGCTCAGCGGCCCAAGCGGGGACAAGACCAAGTGAAAATGTCAAGAAGCTTAGGTGTGTTCGGCGCAATGCCGCCCGCAAGAAGTAAGGTTCCATCGCGCGTTCGGAGCAGAACCATATCGCAAACGCATGTGGTAAGAAACGAGCAAATCGTAAATTGTGGGCTCTTGAGTCCGGCAGCGGGCGAACCACGACTCAATTGTGGTTCACCCGCATTTGCGCGACTTCCGTGAACCCTAGAACGCTGCGATGCCAACCATGGTTTCCGGCATGCCCGTCGTGCTTGACACCGGTGTCAAGGCGCCCGCGTTGCCTATCGCAAAACCGTCGATGACGTGATTGCCTGCATCGAGAGCATAAAGATGCTGGTTGTGGTCAACTGCCACGTCGAGTGGCTTTCCGTTTTCACCGGTCGATGCGGTAACCCCATTTGAGTCGAGAAGTTGCAGCGAGCCATCGTGGTCTAATTTATAGCCCGATATGGAACTGCTGCCAGCATTTGCGGTATACGCGAATCGGCCGTCCTTAGTTATGACGAGCCAACAGGGAGCCTTTTGATCGTCACCGATGGAACCGGAAATCGTCGAAAATGCACCTCTGGCTGTCAATGAGTAGGACGAAGCCGCGCCAGCGACCGCTTCCGAAACGACGAGCGTGCCGTTCTGCGAAATATCGAACCCGTACGGAGTGCTACCCGACGAGGCGTGCGTCACGGCGCTGTCGAGCGTTCCATTGTGCCGGAATGAAAAGGTATCGATCAGACTCGTTCCCTTTTCGGTTACGACTACGCCGAGGCCCCTTGGAGCTATCGCGACTTGGGCCGCCGAGGGCCGAGTGTTTCGCACCTGCCGGGGCAGCCACGAGTGTAGAGTCACCCTTCAGATTGACACCATCGGCACTCTTTCGATTCGCGCAGGCCACAAATGATAACGCAATCGCGCAGACCGCAAGGAGTGGTCGTCGTGAGCGCGTGCTTGTAAAGGGAAAACGAGGCCAAAGTCTTAGATTGGTTCTTGGAATCATGTCACACACTCCTTGGTCGCCTGACTTTCAGATTGTCCCAAGCGCAGAGCGCCCTTTGAAAGATTGGAATGCCTCGCTAAAGTGGCATTCGACTAGGTTCTATCGAGACATATGCCGCCGGCACGAGTGTGTTACGCAGATCTTGTGTTGATTGAGCACGCGGCCTCGAATCATGGGGCTATCTCGCCGCTGTGAGTGGGGCTGTAATTGAACGTCGAATCTTCGCCAGCGGTGCATCGTCCTGGAAGTTAATTGAATTTCCTTGAATCCGAATACCCAGGCCGGCGAAAAGCTGAGTTAGGTTGGGCATGCGCGTTGCCCGAGGCAACTCGGGGGGGAGTTCTGTTTCGGATTCGGCGACTGTGCCTGTATCGGTGACCGTTTCGGTGTTCACACGCCGACAGCAAGCGACGCCGATAGCGCTGGCGCCCGAGCCGCTCACGTGCTGGCTCATGACGCTGCCGTCGCGCCAGAGCATGTGGCCGGCTGCGTTCATCGCGCTTTGCCCCGGCGCCCGTAGCCACGCACACCGCTCTCGAGCAGCTCGAATGCCCGGTCACACGTTCGCCGGAGCCTGCGCTTCACCGCCGCGGAGGCGTCGCCTCGGAGGACCGCGGCGCGGGCGTCCTCCATCAGCATCCGCTCGATGGAGATAACCATGGCCGCGACGGCGCGCGGTGTGGCATCGCCCTTCGCGGCGCCCGTCTCTTCGGCGATCGTCTCCGCGAGGGCCGCCTCGGTCTTGTCGAGCGCGAACCGCGCACGCGCTCGCAGCGTCGGGCTGGCTTCGATCGTCCGCACGAAGCGGCCCTCGCCCGCGACAATGCGCGGAATCGCGGCGGCGTCGATGGCCGTGTGGAACGCGCGGTGCAAGGCTTCGGTGATCGACTCGCCCGCCTGGCGCTCGCGGACGAAGCGGCAGTGCGCGGCGATGAGCTCCCCCTCGCGATCGAAGAAGAGGTCCTCCTTCGTCTCGAAGTAGTTGAAGATTGTGGCGACCGAGACCTCCGCCGCGGCGGCAACCTCGGCGACGGTCACCGCGTCGAAGCCCCGCTCGATGAACATATTCGTCGCGATTTGGGAGATCGACAGGCGCGTCTTCGCCTTCTTTCGCTCGCGCAAGCCGGGCTCGTCTTTGGACATCGTCGCCAAAGGCTAGCGCCTGGCTGCCAAAAGTCACCCTAATATTGTTGCTTGACTAATCTTAGAGTAACTCTAATATTAGCATCAGTGGAACATGGCGCCGCGAGGCACGTAACGCTCAACGCAGTCCCCAACCGGTGTCGCCCGTCGCGGCGGCCGCACTGAAAGCACATTCACATGCTACACAACAGACAATGGCTCTTGAAAAGCCGGCCCAAGGGAGCGCTCAGGCTCGACAATTTCGAATTCTGCGAACAGGACATTCCAGAACCGGATCTCAAGCAGGGCCAAATTCTGGTGCGCAACCTGATGTTCACCTGCGCGGCGACCATGCGCACCTGGATAAACGCGCCCGGCCACTCCAACCGCTCCATCGATCTGGGTACGCCGATCCGCGGTACCGCCGGCGGATCGCAGGTTGTCAAATCCAACCATCCGCGTTTTCCCGTCGGCACGCGCGTGATGATTCTATCCCTGTGGGAAGACTATTCGGTTCTCGAGCCCGATACGTCGCCCATGCCCGTCCTCGCCCAGCCGCCGGAAGTGAAGATCATCGAAGCGATGCGCAACCTCAACAGCTGCACCGCGTATTTCGGGCTGCTCAGGGTCGGCCAGCCCCAGGCGGGTGAGACCGTCGTGGTTTCGGCGGCGGGCAGTTCGGTTGGTTCCATGGTCGTGCAGATCGCCAAGATCGCTGGCTGCCGCGTCATCGGCATTGCGGGTGGTCACGACAAATGCGACCTCGTGGTCAAGGAGTTCGGAGCCGATGCAGCAATTGACTACAAGCACGAGAACGTCAGCGCACGCCTCAAGGAGCTTTGCCCGAAGGGCGTCGACGTGTTCTTCGACAATGTCGGCGGCGACATTCTCAATGCGGTGATCGACAACATCGCGGTCAAGGGCCGCGTCGCCGTATGCGGGCAGGTTGCGGCCTACGACTCCGACGCGCCCGCGCCGGGCCTGCGCGACATGATGAAGGTCATCTATCGGAGCGTGACCATCCGCGGCTTTGCCATGAACGAGTTCATGCAGGACGCCGATACTGCCCGCGCCGACATCAAGCGTTGGACGGAGGAAGGCCGGCTCAAGCACCGCGAGGACATCCGCATCGGTTTCGAGAACCTGCCGCATGCGTTCATGGGGCTCTTCAAGGGCGAAAACATGGGCACGCTGATCGTCAAGTCGGGCGAACCCGACGAGGGCAACCCGTCGTTCCAGTGAGACACCAACACCAACAAATAACCAACGACGCCCATTTGCACGCGATGCTTCATGCACACGTCGGGCGCACAAGCATGCCGCTCGACACATGAAATTCCTACGCACTACCCCGGATCGACCTCGGAGATCCGCCATGAACAAACCCCTTATCGTCATCTTCACGGCCATTGGTCTCGACGCCGTCGGAATCGGCCTCATCTTTCCTATCTTGCCGCGACTGCTCAAGGACGTGACGCATGTTCACAACGTCGCGCCGTACATTGGCATCATGACCGCGCTTTACGCGGTGATGCAGTTCATCTTCGCGCCCGTCCTGGGTGCATTGAGTGACCGTCTAGGCCGACGCCCCGTGCTCCTGATCTCGCTCGCCGGGGCGGCCATCAACTACGTGGTGTTAGCGTTCGCCCCACAGCTCTGGATGCTGCTCATCGGGCGGGCCATTGCTGGATTGACCAGCGCCAACATTTCGGTTGCGACAGCCTACATCACGGACATATCTCCAGAGGACAAGCGCGCGCAGCGCTTTGGTCTTTTCAATGCCATGTTCGGCATTGGCTTCATCATCGGCCCGGTTCTTGGTGGTGTGCTCGGCGACTACTGGCTACGGCTACCGTTCATCGCTGCGGCTGCGCTGAACGCGGGCAATCTGCTGCTTGCGTTGTTCGTACTTCCAGAATCACGCACGAAAGGCCGCGAGAAGGTCAATTTTGCCGCACTCAACCCGCTGCGCCCGCTTCGCTGGGTCTTTTCGATGAAGAACCTGAGGCCTGTCATCTTCGTGTTCTTTCTCTTGAGTGCTACTGGCGAAGCGTACGGCACCTGCTGGGCCCTGTGGGGCAGTGATGCGTTCCAGTGGAACGGTCTCTGGATTGGTATGTCGCTCGGCACCTTTGGTGTCTGCCAGTCGCTCGCACAAGCCGTTCTGCCCGGGCCAGCCGTCAAACTGCTCGGCGAGCGAGGCGCCATTTTGACTGGCATCGCCGGAGCCTGTGCGGCGCTGGTCGTCATGGCCTTCGCGAAGCAGGGGTGGGTTATCTTTGCGATCATGCCGGTCTTTGTCCTGGCAGGCATCGGAACTCCAGCCTTGCAGTCCCTCGCTACGCGCCTCGTTGACGACAGCAGGCAGGGCCAGTTTCAAGGCGTGCTGGCATCGGCCGTCAGCTTCGCGTCTATCATCGGACCTCTTGCTTTCTCCACCTTCTACTTCGTCGTACAAAAGCAATGGCCAGGGGCGATCTGGCTCTCGGTAGTGGTCGTCCAGGTGCTCGCCGTCCCATTGGTGCTCAGCCTGAGATTTCGCACGAGTGCGTATCATGAAGTCAATCATTCACCGTAAACACGGGATGGAAACACGTCGTATTCATTCCGCTGACAGTTAATGCGTACAAGTGCAAGGCGTGATCCGTGCGTAGCGAGTTTGCCATTGCCACTAGTCCAGGATAGGACGCTGCCTAGGCCCCATTGGGGTTTAGGTGGTTCGTGAACGAACGAAAGTTCGCCATCAAGTGACCGACCACGCAGAGGCGGCGCTCACCTGCTGGATCTGCTTCCTATTGCCCAGGGACACGCCTCAATGTCGCTACCAATGCCCGCGTGGGCTCGCCGCATGTCCGCATCCCCCTGATCGCCGGCCTGTTCAGTGGTCTTCCCGGATGTCGAAGCGTGCGACCTTGCTATCTCGCAAGTGGAAGATGTGACCGACCGTCTTGTCCTTAAGCCCGTGCGTTTGACCTTGCAGCGGCCCGCCTTGCAGATCCGTCACTCTGACGGCGCGCCGAACCTGAGAAGCCAAGTCACGATCCCTACGCTGAATCACTTCAACGAGCGGCCGAGTGAGCGTTGCGATTTGAAGAGCGTGTTCGAGAATGGATGTGCTTTGCGGATTGTGCATGCCCCCACATGGCGAGAAGGGATGAGTTGGGACCTGCGGAGCCTGCCACGTCAATGCCGAATCGGAGTGGAATCCAGCTGAAGAAGTCACGCACGGCGTCTGTCACGCCTCTTGCGTCTCGAGCACGAGTGGACGGCTCGACGGCGGCACTATGATAGCACTCGTGTCGGATCCGGATCCGGATTCCGTGCCTGTGTCTGTATCGGATCCGGAATCAGTGCCTGTGACCGGAACGGATACCGAGACCGGAACAGATACCGAAACCGAATCAGGTACCGAAACCGGCACAGAATCCGGATCAGAATCCGAACTCAAACCGTCGTGATGCGACTTGCCCGTGCCGTCAAAACAAAGAATCTGAACCAGTCGTGGTGGACGCGATTGCAACCAATTCGAACCGTCTCCCGGGTCGAATTGGAGTTCGTGGTGTTCACCCAGGAGGTGTTTCAATACCAGAGAATCGGCCCCGAGGCGGATACAATGAGACGGCTAGGGATGAGTTTCAGGGCGATCGGGGCCGCGTTGGGCGTTGATGAGAAGCAGGTTCGGAAGGCATTGCGGTCCCGCGGGCCTCAAGGTTGAGAATTACGCGGCCCGTAATCTGACGCGCCTTGCCGAGACT
>PMCK01000344.1 GCA_003154095.1 Myxococcales bacterium
CGGAAGTTCGCTATCACGTGACCGGCCACGCCGATCAGGAACAGCCATGAGAGCCACTCGTGCGCGCCACTAATGATCCCTCGGTCAATATGAAAGAACATCAGGATGCCGGTCGCGGCCATCAGGAAAAATGCCCCGATAGTCAACGGAGTGGCCCATTTCCGCACCGGGATCATGCTTGGGCTCCGTTCTTCCTTGGGCGGTCATTCGCGAGCACAAGACCGGCGGCCGCCGATCCGTTTGGTGCGTCACTATCAAAGCTTTTTGTCATCGCGAACTCCATATTGGGATTGTGCACATATCACCCTGATGCCGTCGTCACCCAGGACAGCGTCGATCTGCTGTTCCCAGGGCTGATCTCGAACAGCGGCCGGCGCTAGCGAAATCGCGAACCTGTGGCCTTTCGTTTTATCGGAGTAACGCTTGCGTATATGCCGCTTGAGCTTGGCCGTTGTCTGATTGCCACTGCGCATGCCTTTTCGAATTGGCGCAGGTTCACGGCTTCGTACCTTTCGTCCTCCCATCGGTGCCCACAGACTATGCAACTTGACGCAAAGGCGAGGCAATGCAGAGTCTGACCCGCGTATTCGAAAGTCCTCATTCTAGCAGCGGGCGCCGCGTCCCCATGGCACTTTTCACACGACATCATCATGACACGCTCTCCTTTGGCTGCGTTGATCGTATGTCACGGAGCAGAGTCGGAAGCCCGTGATGTCTTTCGCCGTCTTGACATCCATATACGGACTGACAACGTGGTCCAACTTTGCTAGAGACAACGGCCAATCCCTTCGAAATATTCCAGGGGCTACTCCAATTTGTGGGTGGCGCTCCACTTACACCGCGTTGACGCAAGTTTAGTCCCTAGATCAGCTAGCCTTCTGCAAAATGCGAAAACTCTTTCCAATAGATGTTGTCGACGGTTTCCGGCAACCTTTGGGTCCTACGCCCGTGCCAGCGGGAATAGTGCAATGTTCGGACCAAATGACAGTAACGAAACGAAAGAGTGATCACGTGGTAGGCAGGCATTTCCAGTTCGGACCAATCACGGCGCGAATATGACGGCATTGGGTTGCGCCAGGCATCTTGCAAGTCGCCTTGGCAATGTGCGAATCAATATCCAGTCGAGCGCGCGAAGATCCGTCAGGGGCGTTGGACATGTGCAACATAGAGCTCGTGGGCCGCGCCTTGGCCGCGCGCTTCATACTGTTGAACAGTCGTGTTTGACAAGGCGACAGTAGGCCCAATTCGAGCGCGACGGTTCATATGAATGCTACCCATGAAGAGCTCCGGCCACATAACGTCGGCTTACAAGGCAAAGCAAAACGCCGAGCGTCGGTTCGTCAGC
The DNA here is from genome assembly GCA_003154095.1 of Myxococcales bacterium. GTDB lineage: Bacteria > Myxococcota_A > Polyangia > Polyangiales > Polyangiaceae > FEN-1139. The sequence goes on from PMCK01000344.1 coordinate 1,346, forward strand.
AAAGCGATCATTTGAATTCCGTAGTCGAGGCCTTGTCCGGCGCTGCTGCCCGCCCCATAGTTTAACTCTGACGTCGAAGTCTCAGAGCGATCCACGGGGGGTTGCGTGCCAAACTACTGAACATTATTGCAGTTATTAACTGCGTGGAATCATCTCCTGCTTAGGCGGGAATGAATTTCTGTTCATACTGTTGATGTCCTTACCAAAGTCTAGCCACCGGATGAAGCGCGGTTTCGTGAAGCAATACGACAATCACTTCAAAGCAACGATTCGCTATCAAACCTCGTGTCAAATAGCATCGGTAAGCTTCAGATCCACGCCGCAGTGCTCAAGTGTTAGCTGGGCTCGGTTCGTGATCGCCCTGATCTGTCTCGGGGTGTCGAATGTCGCGTGGGCTCAAGAACTACCGACCGACGCGAGCAACGCGCAAGAGGCTACTTTGCCGCGTGTCGTCGCCGCGGCCAGAGATCTCGCACCACAAGTGGCAATTGGACGATCCGTGTTGCATGCGTCTAGGTCAGCCCTGGTTGGTGCTCGACTGTGGCCGATGCTGAATCCCTATTTGGAAGTCACGGCATCCAGAACGGCGAACCGAAGCAATTCCGAAACATTGGTGATGGGTACAGCGTGGCTGCCTTTTGAAGTTAGCGGGCAGCGTTCGCGCCGAATTGCCCAAGCAGAAGCTTACGTAGGCATTCATGAAGTCTACGTGCGCCAGGCCAGCGCCGAAGCTAGTGCGGCGGCAATCCGCGCCTGGGGACGCGCGTTGGTTGCAGCGGGGCGCATTGGCACACTCTCAGAAATCGCGAAGTCCGCTGAGTCAGAGGTTAAGGCCTTCCGCGTTCGACGCGACGTGGGTGACACGACAGAACGGGATGCACAGCTGGCAGAGGTGGAGTTCGCTCGATATTTGATGTTGATTGAAGAAGCCAAAGTTGCATTCGATGCGGCACTTGGCGAAATGAGGCGGCTTACGAGTCGCAATTGGCAGGTTCTTCAACAGGATGAGGTGCGCCCCCGCCGCAATTTGGACCAACTGAATCCGAGCCAAGCCGCAGCGCAATCGCCTTTCGTTCAGGCAGGTCGCTCGGAAGCAGAATACCACTCTCGTTCAGAATTGACCCTTGCCAGCGAAGCAACCGGGCCACTTTCATTGATACTCTCCGGTGGTCACGGAACGCTGGGTGAGACGGTTATCGGAGGCGGCGTGGGCTTCACGATTCCGTCGCTGCGGCGCAAGCAGGGTGAGCGAGCGCAAGCGCTGGCAGAGCAAGAGCGAGCACTCAAACAGGCAGACATAACGCGCAGAGACATTGAAGCGCGCCTAATTACAATTTTGAAAGAAGCGCGTGGGCTGCGCCGGTCCGAGGATGTGCTCGATGGGCAAGCTTTGCCAGCAGCGCACGCTGCGCGTCGCGCAGCGGAGCGCATGTTCGAAATGGGAAAAATTGATATCTTGGCAGTGTTGATGAGCCGACGTGATGAGGCTCAATTGAGACTCAAGCATCTTGATCTTGCGGAACGAGAATGGGATTTGATGGCAAATTGGACGGAACTAACTGGATCTGTGCCATGACTGACGAGTCCACTCCGCCTGACCTGGCACGTCCTGGCAGTCTGGCCCAAAGTAACAGTGTATCCGCACGCTCTCGCCGCATACTAGTTGGTTTGTTGCTGCTCGGGGCAATTCTGGGCGCGGTTAGCTGGGTAGTTGCTAAACCCAAGGCAGTTCACCGCCCGCCACCGGTGAGCGAAATCCCTCATGTGAATGGTCGGCAAATCGAGTTTCCCGAACAGTTTGCCAAGCGCATTGGGCTAAGGACCGAGACAGTGAGGCAGACTGATTTGATTCCAACCGTCGCAGTGGTTGGCACGGTCGAGTTTGATCCTCAGCATGTAGCTCGCATTGGAACCCGCCTTCGCGGTTTGGTGCGTGATGTAAAACACCTGGAAGGCGACCAAGTGAAGCGCGGAGAATTGCTAGCTGAAATCGACAGCCCTGAGCTCGGTGAAGCGCAGGCGTCGGTGACGATGTTAAACGCACAGGCCGAGGCGGCACGCCGCAATGCCGACCGCGAAAGTGATCTCGCAGAACAGCGGCTCACGACTCTCAAAGAAAGTGAAGACGCAAATGCGAACAAAGACACGGTTCGCGCACTTCTTGGTGCCGCGCGACAGAAGGTCGCGGCACTAGCTGGCACCCCGGGCGAGTTGCGTGAGCGCGCGATTGGCGTGCATGAATTGTTGTCCCCCCTTGCTGGAACCATCGTGGAGCGCCGCATCTCCAAGGGTCAATTGGTCCAGGCAGATCACACGGCTTTCGTGGTTGCCAACCTAGACTATCTTTGGGTCGAGTTGGCCGTTTTTGAGAAGCACCTGGCGCAAATTCAGGATGGCGACGAGGTCGAATTGAAGCCGATGGGGTCCAAAGTGGATTTACTCCGCGGTCACGTTGCCCACGTGGGCAGTGTCCTCGATGAAGGCACACGCAGCGCTACCATTCGGGTACGAGTCGACAACAAGCAGCGCAAACTTCGACCTGGACAAGCGGTCGACGCGGTCATTCGTGTGGCAGCTGCGGCCGTTCGCGGGGGTCTTGTCATTCCCAATTCAGCTATTGCTTACATAGATGGAAAGCCCACCGTTTTTGTCGTTGAGCAACCGAATTCTGTCACCGTAACAGAAGTAGAACTTGGCGCATCGACCGAAAGCGAGCAGCAAGTTCTCTCTGGTCTGAAGCCCGGACAGATGGTGGTCGCCGCGGGCACTTTCGAGTTGAAGAGCGAGTTGTTCCGGTGAGGCAACGGTGCTGAAATACCTCGTTAGTTGGTCGATACGCAATCGGCGATTCGTCATGGTTCTGCTCGGCGTGCTGCTCATTGTGGGAGTACAGGCGGCGCGCACATTGCCCGTCGATGCGTTGCCTGACATTTCCACGATTCAAGTAACCGTTCTGACTACGGCTCCTGGATTGGCGCCCACCGAGGTGGAACGCGCTATCACAATGCCTGTGGAGATTGCCCTAAACGGCACGCCCGGTACCGAAAAGCTTCGAAGTATTTCGCGAGCAGGCCTTTCTTCGGTCACAGCAATTTTTAAGGACGGCACGGATGTTTGGTTTGCGCGGCAGCTGATCCTCGAAAGGTTGCGCGCCGTTGCACTGCCACCTAATGCCGATACGCCCGAGCTGGCTCCTGTGTCCACAGGGTTGGGTGAAATCTACCAATTCACGCTGGAGAGCGACCAGCATTCCGCAATGCAATTACGGACGCTGCTCGATTGGGAAATTGTCCCACGACTGCGCGGTGTGCCGGGCGTGATCGAGGTTAACACCATGGGTGGCGACTTGAAGCAGTTTCAAGTGGTCATCGATCGGCTGCGTCTTGAGGCGCGTGGCTTGTCGATTCATGACGTCGTCGATGCTCTGCACGGTGCCAACCTAAACGTTGGGGCAGGCTACATCGAGCGACAAAAGGAGGCGTACACGGTCCGTGGACGAGGGCTGCTGAATGACGTCGACGACATTGGAAACGTCGTCGTGCGCACAGAGGCCGGGGCAACGCCAGTGCTGGTGAAACACATTGCCGATGTACGAATAGCCCCTGCGCTTCGCTATGGTGTCGTGACTCGCCAAGGCAAGTCCGAGGCCGTTTGCGGCGTGGTGATGATGTTGCTCGGTGCCAATAGCAAGCAAGTCGTGACGGATGTATCCGCGCGAGTGAAGGACATTCAGAAGGACTTGCCTCCCGGCGTCAAATTCAGCGTGTTCTACGACCGGGCCGACTTCGTCGGGCGAACGCTGTCAACGGTTGGCAAAAACTTGCTTGAAGGANNAGGGGTGCTGTGGCTGCTTCTCGGTAGTTGGCGCCCGGCAATTGCAGTGGTCTTGGGTATTCCGGCCTCGATGAGTGTTGCACTGATTTGCATGCACCTATTCGGAGTTACCGGCGACTTGATGTCACTCGGCGCTATTGACTTCGGTTTTCTCGTTGATGGCCCCATTGTCATCGTCGAGGCCGTAATGGCCTACGCCGCCGGACGAGCATTGAAGGGTGAAGCCCGAGCCAGAACATACGGGCGGGTTGCCTCTGCCGTGGCCCGTCCAGTTGCGTTCGCAGTCGCGATCATCATGCTGGTGTACATTCCTTTGCTCAGTCTCGAAGGCGTGGAAGGAAAAATGTTCCGGCCTATGGCCATTACGATGGCCTCCGCCCTATTTGGCGCACTCATCTATTCAATACTTCTTTTCCCCGGGGTCACGTGCGTTTTGGTCACACCACCACAATCACAAGGGCCGCTGTGGCTCATGCGTCTAGGTGAGTGGTATGCTCGCCAAATACCTTGGACGCTGCGGCGCAACGGCATTTTGTTGTGTGCGGGCTTAGGCGCGCTCGTCGCAACGGGATGGCTATTCTCGAAGTCTGGTGCTGAATTCGTACCAAGGATCTTCGAAGGTGACATGGTCGTCGGCATTCGCAGAGCGCCAAGTATTGCACTTTCTGAAGCCAAGAATCTCGATCTCGAATCCGAGAAAGCCTTGATGACGATTCCCGAAGTCATCACGGCGGTCGGGCTCACCGGGCGCGCAGAGGTTGCGGTCGATCCCGTCGGCAACGACAAGACTGACATCGTGGCTCGCTTGCGGCCAGTCGCCGAATGGACAACGGCGAAGAATTTCGAAGACCTTTCCAACTACATCAAGACCACAGTTCAGAATCGTGTCCCCGGCACGTTCGTCAGCATTTCACAACCCATCGAAGACCGTACGAACGAGATCATTAGCGGTAGTCGTGCCGACGTGCAAATCCTACTACAGGGCCCTGAGTTGGAAGTACTTGCGGAAAAGACCCAGCAAATTGGCCAACTCATTCGGGACATTCAGGGCACGGGAGATATCCGAGTAGAACGTTTACTCGGAGGACCCATGATAACTGCCACGCCTGACAGGGCACGCATGGCCCGTCACGGTGTCAGAGTGCAGGATGCCTTTAATGTGCTGCAGGCATCCGGCGAGGGAATAAAAGTTGGTGAACTATTCGAACAAGAGCGTCGCTTCGACTTGCGCGTACTGATGCCACCCTCAGACCAAACGGCTCGTGCAATAGGTGATTTATTCCTCAATACATCGCAAGGAACTGCCATTCCACTACGCGAAGTCGTATCAATCACCGAGGGTGAAGGACCCATCGCGGTTCGGCGCCAAGATCGCATACGCGCCGCACGCGTGGATGTGAACATCCGCGGTCGCGACTTGGTGTCTTGGGTCAATGACGCCCGCGAACGCGTCACTCGGGAGGTTCAGTTGCCTCGCAACTATACTATGGAATGGGGCGGCCAATTTGAGAACTTCGAACGCGCCCAGAAGCGACTAGCCGTAGTCATTCCTGTCGTGGTTCTCATCATATTTGGGATGCTGCTCTGGATGTTTCGAGAAATCCGCTTCGCAACGGCCGTGTTCATCCTCGTACCATTAACACTCACTGGCGGCATGATCGGGTTGCTTCTGAGCGGATTACCCTTTAGCCTCCCCGCCACTGTGGGCTTCATAGCGCTGGGTGGCATTGGAGTCTTGAATGGTGTAGTGGTCGCCAATGAAGTCCGGCGATATCTCGATCAAGGCATGGGACTCGATAGCGCCATCTGCCGCGGCACTTCGCATTCCCTGCGCGCGGTCTTGACGACAGCAACGGTTGCTGCTCTCGGATTTCTCCCAATGGCAACGGCCTCGAGCGCGGGCTCCGAGGTACAGCGTCCCTTGGCGCGCGTCGTGGTAGTGGGCATGCTCTTTGGAATCGTGCTCACACTCGGAGTACTACCCGGAATTTTGCGAATGATGCTTCACAACTACCACCCAGCACAAGATGTTGATGAACATGCCAACGAGGGTTGAGCCTGACCGAACCGTGTGTGCATGCTGATCGGAGTAACGATCAGGTGCGTTCAATTATTCCGACGATCGCGACCAACTACGGATATCGGACGATCCAAGAACAAAAGGAGCCGATGTCGGCCCCGGCTGTGCGCTTTGCTTAACTTTGAGTCAAACGTGCGATCGAGGCCGCAGCACACCAAGAATATGTGGCATACTTGTAGTGAAGGGAGGCCGACATGAAGTGCCGACCTAACATTGACATTCTCGCAGTTCTGGCATTTGCAACCATAGTTGGTTGCGTAAATTCGGCGAAAGTCGGGTTATCAAATGTGCCGGCTCATGAGTGGCGTCAGACTCGCATGGACAAGAGCCATGACGCTATTTCTAATGAAGATGATTCCTGTGAGAGACCTGGAAGCGCGAGCCCGGATCCCGCTCCCTTGAGGCTAAATCACTGCCCAAGCATCGAACAGAAGACACCGCACGTTGCTGCCGTGCGGTGATGTGGTGCCCTCGATGCGATGTGCTCACCCGGGGAACTTTGGGGGCCTCGTCGCGAGGAGTCGATCAGCGCCTGCCGCCTGTCATTCGTGCGACGCAGCCGGTGACTGCGGCTGGAAGTCGCGCTGATACATTCGCAGCAACGATAGGAATAAAGCCACCACCAACGGACCCAGCAGCAGACCCACGCCCCCAAAAGCGCCCAAGCCTCCGATCAGCGCGAAAAATACGACCGCCCCGTTCATATGCATTCCTGCCCTAATCAGTAGAGGCTTAATCAGGTTATCCACCGTTCCCACTACGATCATTCCCCACAGGGCTAGAAACAACGCGGCGTACGAATGACCCGTTGCGAAAAGCAACAAGGCAGCAATTAGACATACCGCTCCAGCGCCGATCGCCGGGATGAACGCGATGAAGAAAGTCACTCCGGCGAAGAATATGGCGTGGGGCACCTGCGCAATTAAGTAGCCTACCAAGGCGACCACCGCCTGCACGCCCGACGTGATGACGGTTGACAAGACCACGGTAAACGAAACTTTCTTGAATTCCGCGAGCAGCTCTCGGGTCTGACCGCGCTTCATCGGTGACAACTCGTCTAACCAGCGGACCAAAGTGTCGCCTTGCAGCA
>PMCK01000340.1 GCA_003154095.1 Myxococcales bacterium
GAACGCGCGTTACCGATGATATTCCCGAAATCGTGTGACGCGAATTCGCGGCGCAGCTCACTATTGACTATATCGTCGATGCGCGAGCGTGCTCGCGTCTCGTCCGACAATTTCTGGAGGAAAAGCCACGGGTCCTTGATTTTCCACCAAGTAATTGGGTCGGCAACGAGCCGTTTCTTGTCCAGCGTCAAGAATTCCGCCGGTGGCGTATCGCTGACCAATATCCGGTTCTCCAGTTTATCGACCTGCTGGAGCACGGGCACCTTGAATTGAATCCCGGGGCGCATGACACGGCGCCGAAAGTCGCCCATCTGCGTTACGATGGCCAATTCCGTCTCATCCACGATGAAGAACGAATCCCAGGCCAGCCACAAGACTACCACTAGCAGGATCAACCATCGTCCGAGCTTCATGGCTTTGCTCCCGCGCTGGGCGCTCCTGGCATGCCTAGCGGCAAAACCGGCAATGCAGTCTTCGACAGACGTTCATCGACGAGCACCTTGTGGGGCGTGCGTCCCAGCACGCGTTCCATTGTCTCCAGATACAATCGTTGACGGGTGACTCGCTCCGCTTTCCTATACTCGGCGTAGGTAGCATCGAATTTTTCCGAATCGCCCTTGGCCTCGAGCACCCGCTGCTCACGGTATCCCTCGGCTTCACGCACTATCTTGCGAACTTCTCCCCGCGCCCGCGGGATCAGGTCCGCGTTGTAGCCCATCGCCTGATTGATGAGCTTCTCCTTTTCTTCGCGGGCCCTCACAACTTCATGAAAGGCATCGCGGACTGCATCTGGTGCGTCAATCGATTGCAGTTTTACCCCGGTCACCCGGATGCCGCTTTCGTAGCTATCCACTAATTGCTGCAGCCACTCCCGCGTCTCATCCTGAATTCTCTCGCGGCCGGTGGTAATGACGTCATCGATTCCGGTGCGTCCTACGACGCCGCGCAATGCCACTTCCGCGCTGGCCCGCAGCGTTTCGTCAGGATCGCGGAGTCGGAAAAGATACCGAGTAGGATCGATAACGCGATACTGTACAATCATCTGGACTTCGAGGATGTTGGCGTCGCCGGTAATCATCTGGGCTTCGTCAATGACGGGTTGCTTGTCGCGAAATCCAACGGATATGCTGCGAATTTGTTCGACGTTTACTTTGTCCACGCGCTGAACCAACGGAATCCGAAATCTCAAACCGGGCCCCATCTTGGTGGTTTCGCGACCAAATGTCCGGACCACTCCAATTTCACCGGGCCCCACCTTGTACGCCCCCGACCAAAGCAGAATGAGCAATATGACGAGGGCCAGGCCGGACCCAAAGCGCCCCATCACGTTTCGGGACATCTCACCCACGCGCGCGACAACGTCTCCAATATCCGGCCCTTGCTGATCTCCAAATTGGCTACGCATCGTTTCCCTCCAGGATGGCGCGAGTACAACGCACTACAATCATTGTCGAATTCGCCAGTTGCCGAGATAGGTACGTCCTATTTCATCGCATGTCGGGTCGGTCACGATCAACTCCGGACGGGCCTCGCGACAATATACGATTGAGTTTTGTCGAAACGTTCGACCAAAATAGATAGCTTCGTCGCGTTCAATGCCGTGCACAATCCAGGCGGGTTCGCGCCACGTACCGTCGGGTTCGTCGTCCAGCCCGACACAAGCCTCCACGCGATAGCAGCCAAGGACTAGCAAGTCGCGTAAGACCTGGTGTCGCAGATCGTTCACCTTGCGCGGCAAGAGCATCGAGCGAGGGTTGTAAGCGGTAATGATGCCGAACTGCGATTGCAACAGGGCCGGCAAAGTCGTCGGGTCTTTTGTAATTTCGCCGTCGAGCGAAACCCGAAGCACTCCGGATTCGGCTGGCAACTCGTACACCGTCGAAATGTATGAACGAAGTAGATTCTGATCCACCAGGGGAGGCTAGCCTCAGTTGTCCCCTGGTCAACCCCTTCGCACTTCGCATTTTGCCAGGCGGTGGCGAAATGCGCCGTATTTACAGCTTCGAATCCGTTCAGTACTCCTGATCTACAACCAGGGTTCGCAAGAGTTCGGCGACGGCCAGCGCGTACGCGGGACAACCACGAGCGCGGTGAGGCAGATCTCCGTCGGCTAATTGAGATACGAAACGCAATGCCAACGGTTCCTCTAGGGCACCCTCGACTAGCTGTCGCAATTCGTCACGTAATTGGTCGTCCTCCCGCGCCAGGCGGGTCGCTGCACTTATGAAATATCCCAGCAAGTGGGGCCAGACACTGCCTTGGTGAGACGAACCTTCGCGCTGCTCAAGACCCCCTTCATGGTAACCTTGATAGTCCGGGTCCTGAGGTGACAAAGTGCGGATGCCGCGTGATGTGAGCAGATCGTGCCGTACGCGCGCCACAATTGCCGCCGCCTGCCAGGGCTCGAAGAGTTCGGGGTCAATTGCAAGGGCCATCAGTGCATTGGCCCTCACACTGGAGTCGGACCAGGCGCCTTCCATGTCGCGTTCTTCCGAAACGCAATCGAAGGGGTACTCAGTCTGGCTGCACCAGAAGCGGCGCTGAAAGGAAGCCTTGGCCAACGAGCATGCGTCTTCGGCCACGGCCTTGAGCTTCGTGTCTCCATAAGCCTCGGCGAGTTGAGCCATCGTCTGGCAGGCCTTCGTCCACAATGCCTGGTGTTCAATGGCGACTCCGCGCCGCGGCGTGACGATCCAATTGCCCACCCGTGCATCCATCCAAGTCAGTGGCCTGTCTTCGACGCCGTTGGCCAGTAACCCTTCACGCGTAGCCCAGATCAGGTTCTTTCGTCGATTCGACTTCAAGCGCACGAACGCGCGCCGCAGTTTGGGAAATAGGGTGCGATGCACGAACGGGTCGTGGACGCCCAAATGATCGATTAGGCAACTAGATGCATGAAATAGCCAAAGCGTAGCGTCAGGTGAAGGCCGGCCCACTCGGGCTTCGGCTTCGGATACGACATCCGGAAGTAGACCCGCGTGCATTGTCGTGAGCGCACACGCAACGAGGCGCTTTGCAAAGTCGACGCGGCCACGAACGAGGCACAAGCCGTTGAGCGCGCTGAGTGTCTCACGCAGGTGAATTCCGTACCAAGGGTAGCCAGCAATTATCGCGGTATGACCTCCGCCTTCAACGCAAAATGAGTCCGCCGCTGCCCAAAGTACTTGTATGGCGCGCACGCGGGCTGAACCGGGCGCTTGCGCTGCCAAGTACTCGACGGTTTCATCAACGAGATCCTTGGCTGATTCACTGGGCAACTCACCGACAGCCGTAAGCAAATACTGGGTCTGTTCGGGGCGCAGCGTCAGTTCGAATGTACCGGGCGTCCAAATGTCTTCTTGAAATTCAGCAGCACGGGTACGATCTTCAAGGTATTCGAACCGCCGCCACCAATCCGGGGAACCCACAAAAACTCCGGAATGCCGGAAGGAAATGGGCGGCAAATCGAATATCGGTTGTATTTCGACCTCACGCTGGCGTAGGACCACGCGCTGCACCATTGCGCCGTGCTCATGCATCAAGTCGTGAATGCGCCGCAAAGGCAATAACGGCTTTACCGTCAACGTCGCTGGCTCTTGTCCATGCCAAACGTATGTCATTACGGCGATGTTGCGGTTCCGTGCCAGGCAAAGCCGGGGTTCGAATTCTTCGTCGCCAATGCGATAGATCCAGCGTGGAATTGGGTCCATCGCAAATTGTCGCAGCAACCGATACCCGGGCGTCGGCGCCAAGTTGGGAAATTGATGGGTCGAGAGACGGTACTGGCGACCATTGGCTTGTAGTGTGAGCTCGGCATGACTAATGCTCACATAGCGGCGCAGCGGTGGCTCAAGCGGCGCCACCAAGATTCCATGGTAACGCCGCGTGTGCATCATGGGGACCGTGCTCATGGCGTAGGCGCCAGCCCCGTTGGTGTGAATCCATTCAGTTGCGTCTAACTCGCCGTAGGTGTCAACGATAGGCCAAGCGCTCGATGAGCGTATTGGACCGCTTGCCTCAGTCAGCTTGGAACCGATCCTCGGCTCGCTCACTCTGCCACCTTTCGATTGGGCGACGGCATTTCGGTCCTCACCCATCATGGTCCCGGTCCCTTCCAGGTTCCGTCAACGATGTTCGGCTGGGGCATGCGCTTTTCTTGAACAACTACAGTGGCGCCGCCTTCATGCAGGCGGAGGGAAAGTTGCTCATCAATGTCAATTTCCACAGATGACCGAACGACTTGGCCATTCAGCCGGTAAGCGATCGAATAGCCCCGGGCCAAAATTGCTAGGGGAGAGAGCCCCGAAAGGCGGGAATTGCCGTCGGAAAGCCGAGTTGAAAGCCGCGAAAGCTTGGTTCTAATCGCGGATGGCAGCCGGAGTTCCAGTGGAACGAGTGCGGTGCGAGCCCGAGCCACTACGGTCATGGGATGCCTCGCACGCAACCGGCTCTCGAATGCGTCGGTAATCGAGCGCGACGTCTTGAGCTTGGTTCGTATCGAGCCGGCCGCACGAAGGACAGCTTCATCGAGTTGCTGCTGGCACTGCAAGAGGGTGAACCGCGGATCGCCGATTCGAGATCGAATCGTCTGGAGCGTCGCGCGGTCATCTGCCAGACGCCTCGCCATCGAACGACGCAAGACGATGCTCTGGTGCGCCAACCGCTCTTGCCGCTGAGTCGAGTCGACAACGGTAAGCTCTGCAGCCTGAGAGGGCGTTGCCGCACGCAGATCGGCGACCCAGTCACAAAGGGTCGTGTCCACGTCGTGCCCGACGGCGCTGACTACCGGCACGCGCACCGCAGCAAGACGGCGCACTACTCGCTCATCGTTGAACGCCATCAGATCTTCATTGGACCCCCCCCCCGACCCACGATGAGGACGTCCAAGAGGGGATGACGTTCGATTAGATCAATCGCCGCGATAAGACTGCTGGGAGCGGCTTCGCCTTGCACGAGGGCTGGAGAAAGGACAACGTGCGCCCCGCCACGCCGAAATGCCACAGCTGTTATGTCTTGCCACGCAGCGCCCACGGCGCTCGTAACGACACCGATCACGCGAGGTTCGGTCGGTAACGGGCGTTTGCGCGAGGGGTCGAACAGGCCTTCTGCAACCAATCGTAACTTTAGCTCTTCGAGCGCAATGAGAAGCGAACCTTGTCCGGCGGCACGCACTTGTTCGACGGAGAATTGAAGGCGACCCCTCGGCACCCATACGGTTGCCTTTCCGCGAACTTGAATGCGTGTCCCGTCGCGGAGGAGCTTGCGGAAGCGCAGGGCCTGCGTTCTGTACATGACGCAATCGAGCAAGGCGGGCTCGCGCTCGTCTTTCAAGGAAAAATAGACATGCCCGCTCGGTGCGGCCTTTGAACCGGAGACCTCCCCTTCGACCCACTCCGGATAGGACGCATCCTCGACCACTCGGCGCAACCGACGGCTGAATTCCGCGACGCTTATGACTGGTTCTGGTTGGTCCACGACCGGGCACGCTTTCCGACTACTGCAACTTAGTGCATCCAATTGAGTGATTTTGTGAAGGATTCTTTGGAATGCGCCTCCTAAATGCGCTTGGCGGACTGACTACAGACGTTTGAGCTCGTCGATGAATTCCCAATCGGCAATAAGATGCTTTTTCAACAAGACACTGAGCAGCGCGACGAAGAGGCCTTCCCAGCGGTCATGCTCACCCAGGACTTCAGTGGCGTTTTGACCATGCATTTTGGCCCTCAGGGCTTGCACGATATCCCGTGCCGTCAGGGACATCTCCGGTTCGGAATGGGTTACGGAACCCTCTTTCTTGGCGGGTCGCCCGGGTAATGTGACTTTGGTGCCATCCAGCAATGTGAGAGTGACGCGACGGTGTGCCGTCCCGCGTTTGGGTGTCGGCATACTGTGCTCACGTGCGGGCACGTGCTGACTGCTCTCCGATACAGGCTCAGCGACGTCCGAGGTCGTACTCACGACAATCGCCGAATCCGACTGTGGCATTGCCCCCGGGGCCTGCGCCCAATTGACTTCAGGTGCAGGTGTCGCAGCCGGCGCCTGGGATCCTGCAACGCCCGCGACTCCGTTCGCCACGGGCAACGACTGCACCGATGCTGCCGTACCAGATTCGGCTATTTCTGGCGCTGGCTTCACGGAAACGCGGGGCGCTTTGGGTACTAGCGGTTCCGGCGGAGGCAGCGATGTAGGGCCGCGCTCTTCGTCCTTGTGATAGTACGCCCGGATCGCTCCGCGAATATCCGAGGGCGGAGCGATCATGCACCTCACTGGCAACCCCGAGTAATGTTTGACCGCCTCGATGGCGATCTCGTCGCTGGGGTCATCCATCGCGATATACAAAGTGTTGCCCAGTCCTCTCACTCGGCGCACGAAAATGGGAACCAGGCCATACTGATCGGCCAATTCCCTGGGGACTAGATCGAGCAACTGGCGCGAGAAATCGATGTGATAGAGTGACACCCACGGGACACTCAGTTGCTGACTGAGAATCTGGGTCACCTGTACCTCGGTCACGAAGCCGGACTCGACCATTAGAGTGCCGAGTCGGCGACCGTCCTGCTTCTGCAATTCAAGAATTTCGGCGAGTTGCTCGCGCGTGATGGCCTGCGCCTCCACGAGTAGCTCACCCAAACGAACGTGCTCAGACGGCATCAACACCACGATACACCGACTAGCGGCGGCTTTGCATTCAATCGCAGCCGGATCGACATTCCATGAAAAATTCGGGGTTCCGTTTTGATAACCCACGGCCGGACGGCTAGCGTTCGCAGCACGTGAAGAGTGGACCAGAGAGTTCTCTTTTCAGGTGGACTTTGGGTGCGCGATACTGTGGTGTAGGCTTCAAGGCGCGGTCTCGTTCCCGCTCGCCTTCCCTTCGCCCCAAACCATCCCGATGACCAACGAGCAGCCCGCCCGACCCTGTCCGCAATGTGGGATCACCAGCCCCAAGGACCACCAATATTGCCCGTCGTGCGGATTTCCAATCGGAACGCTGGGCACCAATAGCGAAGACCGATTCATAGGGCAAACCCTTCCGGGCGGGTACCACATATTGGATCTGATCAGCGTCGGCGGCATGGGGCGCATCTATCGCGCTGAGCAGAGTGTCCTTGGCCGTACGGTAGCCGTAAAGATTATTCACCCCCATTTGCTTTCGGATGAAAACGCAGCCCTCAGGTTTCTTACGGAGGCGCGTGCCGCGAGCCAACTCAACCACCCCAACTCTATTGCAGTCTACGACTTCGGAACGAAGGACGGCCAGCCATACCTTATCATGGAGTTCCTTCGGGGTAAGGACTTGGCACGCGTGATTTACGAAGATGGGCCACTGCCCATTGCACGTATAACCAATGTCTTGACCCAAGTGCTCGCGGCCCTTGCGGAAGCGCACGAACTTGGAATCGTGCATCGCGATCTGAAACCGGAGAATATCGTTCTGGAGCCGCTCCGGCGCGGCGGTGACTTCGTCAAGGTTTTGGATTTTGGATTGGCTAAGTTGAAAGCCGATGCGCGAGCGCCAACCAACGTCACAAGTCCCGGAATCGTGTGCGGCACGCCAGACTACATGGCGCCCGAACAAGGTCGCGGCGATCCAATAGACGGTCGTAGCGATCTGTACGCCGTGGGCGTAGTGCTCTTCCAACTGCTTACGGGACGACTGCCCTTCGAAGCCGATAGCCCAACGCACGTTGTGATGATGCACTTGACAGTTCCGGTGCCCGATCCTCGTGAGGTTGCCCCCGGGCGCAACATCCCGAACAGCATCGTCGACGTAGTATTCAAAGCCCTGCAAAAAGACGTCAATCTGCGCTATCAAGACGCCCTCGAGTTTGCCGACGGGCTGCGCGAAGCGCAGTCACTTGCGGATAGCCACCCGCCTTCGGGGCGGCGCTCATTGCCGCCAGGACCGTCAACGCGCCCAATGGCTAGCGTCGCGTGCAGTCACTGCGGGCTTATCGTGCCAGCGGGTCGATTCTGCCTTGAATGCGGCTCTCGGTTGTCAAACGATACTCTGCCCCCGGTGCGGTCGAGCCAAGTGCAGTTGCCTCTTGTGCTCTTGTCACGCGACAGCGACTGGGAATGGCTGGTGCTCCGACAACAGGCGGCATCGCGCGAGCTGGCAGCGGGGCGACTTGTTGGCGAAACCGGCGCAGGTAAGACTAGGCTTCTTCACGATTACCTCCGTCAAGCCGAGACGGCTGGCGCCATGGTGATCGTCACCGGGCCCGATCCTTATCACGCCGAGGTGCCGTGCTATGCCCTGCGCGACACGATTGAACAACTCGTCGTCCTTGACCTGGATGAAATCGAGGCCGGACGAAACACTCAAGTGCCGCCCAGCGTGCGCGCGGGCATCTTGGAAATATTCGATCGCGGTCCCAAGAATGAATCCAGCGAACGAACGACCACAGCAAGGCGTCGTTCCCGGCAAGATACTCTGATCTGGGCGCTCGATCAGGCGCTGACCCAGTTCTCTCCGGAAATAATCGTGCTGGCCATCGACGACCTGCATCGCATCGACTCACCGAGCCGGGACGCCTTTGCCGACGTCGTCGGTGAGCCCCACGCGCTGCCCGTGTTGATTCTTGCAACACATCTACCCGCATTCGACGCAGGGTGGACGGCACGTCATCCCGCCCGAGTCATCGAAGGCTTGCCGACGGATATCGCCGGACGGCTCTTGAAATCCGCACGCGCAGAAACTCCGGTGGGCTTGATGAGCGCAGCCCACGTATTACCTCTGTTTGTCGACCAGCTATTGCGGTTCGGTCAGGAAGGCGGCACCAATCCCCCCGGCAAACTGGCGGACGTTCTGGCTCAACGAGTCGCAATGCTGCCGCCGAATGCGCGCCACACACTTCAAGCACTTGCGGTGCTGGGCGATCGGGTACAACCCTCGATGGTCGCCGAGTTTCTGCCGAAAGCCGATGATGTCACCGATGCTTTGGCAATCCTAGAAACTCGCGGCATGCTTTGGACGTCGGGTGATTCCTTGAGCATCGATCATCCGTTGCTCAGGGACGTCGTGTTGGCAGGAATACCCAGGGCCGCGCGCCGCGAATTGCACGGACGTGCCCTTGCCATAATGACCCGAACGTCCGCGCCTCTCGAGGCACGCGCTCAAACGGCCTATTACGCCGAGGACTCATTCGAAGCCCTTCTGCTGCTTGAACAAGTCGCAGAGCAGGCGGCCAAGCGCGACGATGCCAACGGAGAGATATTGGCCTTGCGGCGTGGCCTCGAATTGGCACGCCAGGAAATTGCGCGAGGCGAATTGGATGACCCCCTGCGAGCGGTAGTCATTTTTGGCAGAAAACTCGGGGCAGCCCTCACGCGTGCCGGCAACTTCTCGGATGCCGAGGGAGTTCTGCGAGAAGCGCTCGACTGCGCGGGTCCGACCAATTCGGAGACGGCTCGACTCCTGGGAGCCTTGGCCGTGGTGGCGCGCGGTCGTGAGCGCACGACGGAGGCTCGGTCGCAGCTGGATGCTGCCATCGAGGCCGCCAAGCGCTCGGGCGATCGAGAGCTCGAAGCTGCATTCGCGAACACGCGCATGTCCTGGTTTCCGTAATGGGGCTATGCCGGCACGTCGTTCCCCGTTCGACCGCGGTAGCGACGCGGCTCGACGTGCGAGTGAGTCCGCGACCAAAAAATCAAGCGGCCAAAGGTTCGGGCAATTGCTTGGAGAAAGCAGCGCTTGTTGGCGCGCCTGCTTCGGAGCTTCCGTGGACCAACTGGCCAACCAACTACCTAGTGGGCGGTTCCCGTAGCACAACGCAAAGCTTCCGGTTATTTTCCGCCCGCCTGTGCGGGGGCCGTATGGGTTGACCAAGGTTTGGTCGGATCCTGCCCGCACATTGAAACGGTCGCGCACGCATTGAAAGGCTCGCGCAGTGGATAGTGATCTAGCAGAGGCCGTATCTGCTCTTCGGGAAAGCTTTCGCAGCCGCAGGATTGACGCGTCCTTTGGGCGCGCCGAGCCGCAACTGGTGGCAACGCTGAAGACCAAGTTCAAGTTGCCCCGCAGGTATCGGGATTTCCTTATCGAGGCCGACCCGATCCGGGTGGAGACTCGTACTCCCGCCGAGCGCGTGCGCCTGATTCCGTCTTTGGAACTCGTCGAAGAGCAGAAGGGGCATAGTTTGCTCGATTCGGGCAGTGCCCTCGACAAGCCGAGCGCCAATGGTTGGCGCCCGAATTGGATTATCGTGGGTCACAGCACGCTGCTCGGCGACCCCTATTTTCTAGATACGTCGCTGCCAGACGCGGAAGGTGATTGCCCCGTGTACACGGCCATGAGCGGCACCGAGCAGTGGAAGCCACGCCTCTGTGCGTCGAGCTTTGCGCTGTTCGTTAGAATCCTAGCTATCGGGATGGAGCTTGCCGAGGGCTTCGCCGAAGAAAACATCGACGTCGACGACGAATCCGTATTCCGTGAAACCTTCGGTCCCCGAATTAGGCAGTACGATCCAGCGGCGTTAAAAGCGGGGCACTGGACGTAACCTACGCTTTGTCGATCGCGTGCAAGTACCCACTCTGCATTAGCTCGACCACTATCCGCGCCGTGTCGGAATCGCTTTCGTTGCTCTTCTCGAGCAGGGCTTGCACGTTTGCGCAATTCAAAGCCGTCTGAAGGATTTCTAAATGACGCGAGTCGAGCTGATGCAGCGGAGCCACCAGGGGAGTCTTTAGTGCGAGGCGAGAATCGAGTGGCGGAAATTGGCCACGCACGGTCGAAAACTCGTCCTGTTGCCGAAGCGCTTCCATCAATACTTCTTGGACGCTGAGATCAACCGCGCCTTCCATCTTTCGGGTATCGGGAGGCTCGAGTTCGAACACGCCCTGTTTCCACTGGAGCATTCGATAAACGGCTTTGAATGGCTTGAGCTCGGTCTGACCTTCTATGAGCGCAAAGTGCAGCCGCCCCTCATCCAGGAATATCCTGCCCACTCGTGAGTCCGTGCGAACTACAAGGACTCCGCTTTTGCGACTGCTCCCAAATAGCTGCAGCAAATCGGGCAGTGGGATCTCCTCGAGATTGCCCGTCATTCGGGGCGCCTCTTCTGACGAGGAGCTCAAAGGGCGCTGACGTGCCGTGACACGCCGCTTGGCCATTGCCTCGAGATTTCGTCGAGAATCCGCGTGCTGAGTGCTCAGCCGAATCAACTTCAGAATATTGGTACCGATCAGAACGCGATCGCCCTCTCTGAGAACGGTCTTGGAGACTTTTTCTCCGTTGACGAACGTGCCATTCGTGGAGCCGAGATCTTCAATCGCCACCACTCCGTCGCGGAAGCTGATGATGGCGTGCCGCCGCGAAACCATTTCCTCGACCAACACCATATCGAGTTCGCTCGAGCGGCCCACGACGACTTGCTGCCCGTCATCGAGTGGGNNCCTTGGTATTTGCCCGAAATAAAGCGCAATGCGAGCCCGCTTCGCGACGAAGCGTGCGTTGAATTTTTTGATGGCGAATTATTGCGATCGGGCATCGCTAGCGTGAAGCCCAGTCCAGGCCCCTGGCCCTTAACTAGTGCGCAGGTGAAATTGGAGCCTAACTGGAGGATTGTTCGATGGTCAAGCTGTGCCTCAGAAGTTGCACATTATATTGATCCGCCAGCCGGTCCTACAGGCGCACTTTTCCATATCCTGGGTGCAAAGCCCTTGGAATACTGGCTGTTGGGAATAAGCCTATCGGGCCGGAGTTCCGGCTCTTTTTGACGCCGAACGAGGACACGAAGGCGACCGACAAGCTCAGGTTTGGACCGCGGGGACGACCGCGTTTGCCGAAACGGTAGGTTCTGTCGCAGCGGGTAACACGATACTGAACGTTGAGCCTTGCCCCTGTTGCGACGCCACCAATATTCTTCCCCCCATCGCTTCCACCAACCGGTGGCTAATTGCCAAACCAAGACCTGTGCCTTGAATCTTCGTCGTAAAGAAGGGGACGAACAGGTTTTCTAGCACCTGCGGCATAATTCCCGGACCTTCGTCTTGAATGGCAATTTCTACCCAATCGCGGCTACGGCTCGCGGCGTTCCAACCGGGGCGCCAACCGTGACGTTGCCAGGTTGTAACGCGCAGCGTGCCGCGGCCGTTCATTGCCTGGACCCCATTTCGAACGAGATTGATCAAGACTTGACGCAATTGTTCTGAATCCGCCCGAACCGACAAAAGGTCCTGCGCGCAGCGAACCTCGAAGTTGATCCCATCGTTGCGTTCGCTCGACAAAACCTGCAGCGACCGACGAACCACGGCGTTGACGTCAATCAACCCGGGGTTCCCTTTCGAAGGCCTTGCGTAGTCGAGGACGCTTCCGACGACTCTGTCGAGCCGCTCGACTTCCTCGAGAATAATGCCGACGAACTCCCTGGACGTTACATCCAATCGTGGCGACGATGCATGCTCTTCATTCAGCAACTGAGCCGCACCCTTGATGGCTCCGAGCGGATTCTTGATTTCGTGAGCCAGGCCCGCTGCCATTTGCCCTAGTGCCGCCAGACGGTCCCGCTCTTGTTTGCTGCTAAATTGGCGCGAATTTTCGATGACCACGCCAATTTGTGTCGCGAGCGTTTCGAGCAGCGTAACTTCCTCTGAAGCAAAAGCGTCCCCCACCCGGTCATCTTGGAGCAGAAGTATGCCGAGCAGGCCTTGATCCTCACCGTGAATAGCCAACATGACGGCGGTCCTAAATGGACCCAGTGCCTCGGCTGCTGTTTGGAGCCGCTCGGCACTTTCGGCTTCATGCACGCGTCCTCGCCGACGCTGTTCGATCACCACGGCGCCTACTTGCTCGAGGACCAAACTACGTTGCTCACTCAACCAGTCAATCAAGGGTCGTGCCGTTACCGGCTCGATGCGTGGCGGAGCGGGCGGGCCAAAGAATTGGGCGAGCCGGAAGTCAGAACTGAGCGGATCGCGCAAATAGAGGGCACCACCCGTGGCGCGATGCGACTCCTCGAGAGGCGTCAATACGACGCTGGCTATGTCCGTCACTTCGAGGACGTGCGCCAGTTGGGAACGAGCAACGTAGATGCTTCGCTCGAGATCCACCCGTTCACGAAATAGAACCCGGTGGATGTAACCTTCCACCTTGTGGCGCAAGGGATCGAACAGAACCAGAATGACGATTGCTGCAAGAATCGCCCCCAGGTACATGGTTTCGAATCCCCCAAACAGCACGACGAAAACATAAAAAATGCCGGCAAGACAGAACGCGAGCGCCGTGTGAACTACGAGGTGACCCAACAAATCATACAAATCGACTAAGCGCTCACGATTGAGAGATTGCGCCAGGACGAACAGAAAGACGGTACTGAGCACCGCTCCAACTGGGGGCAATGGCGCAACGACGAACCATAGGAAATCTGCTAGGCTGAATACGCCCGCCAAGGCGCCTATGAGCACCAGAAAGTGCACACGACGCGTCGTGGCAAGTGACCCACTGCGCGAGGCGCGAATTGCCATCGATCCCAGGCCCGCGGCAACCAATCCGAGCACGTATAGAAAGATTGAAGCACGCGCCCAGCGGCGCTCATGTAGTGGCGTTACCGCCAAAACGAACATGGGGACAGCGAGCAACCCCGCGGTACGAAGCAAGGAGCTCCGCTTGCCCGGGTGAGGCATAATCGCTTCGAACAAATGCAAGGCGAACTGTGGCAGCAAGACGGCCAGCACGGCCGTCGAGCGCGCCCAAACGTCCAGTTGAGCCCAGCGGTACAACCA
>PMCK01000237.1 GCA_003154095.1 Myxococcales bacterium
TATTTTTGATCCTATCGCTGATCACGCGTTACTGGCGCTATTATTTACCAGGTTTTCGCGTCACGTATCCGGTAGTTCCGGGCACTTATCGCGCGTTACGAATCGACGAACTTCGACTCATCGATCAAGCGACTGTTCTCGTGAGAAGGCTCACTCGACCCCGGGCTCAGAGACGAAGAAACAACACGCTGACGGCTGCAGCAAATGCGGCGGTACAGATCTCGATTCGCGAGCTGAGCGAGCACGTCGCCAACGGCAGATTGGACGGCATCCGATCTCTCATGGGTGACCTCGAATCTTACGACAAGTCGAGCGTCAGATATTACGAATTCTCGGATTGGCTAAGGGCGCTCGCGTTTGCAGGCGTGCCTATACTAATGGCGCTGGGCTTTCGCGCTCAAGCGGTTCAGACTTGCAAAGTATCGGGTAGTTCCATGCTGCCCACGTTGGCCGATGGCGATAGTTTGGGATTGAGACCCTCCGCTTATCGAACGCTCTCGCAATCGGTGGTTTCAACAGCGTCGCAGCGCGTTCCGGCACGCGGTGATATTGTCGTTTTCGATAACTCTCAACGAACACCCGAGGACTATCTAATCAAGCGTGTCATCGGCTTGCCGGGCGATGAGATCAGCATGAAGGGGGGGTTGCCCGTCATCAACGGCTGGACCGTACCTTATTGCGACGCTGGCATTTATGCGAACGTCACCGGCGATCTTGAGCCAACAGTGGGTCACGTCGTAGTGGAGTTCTTGGAGGATCGCGCCTATCTGACTTTGTATACGACCAAGGGCACCGTCCCGTCATTCGAGGCGTATCAAGTCAAAGAACATGAAGTATTTGTTTTGGGCGACAATCGTTTCGCAAGTTCCGACTCGCGGTCGTGGAATGATGGGCGCGGCGGCGGCGTGCCGATTGCGACAATTCGAGGCCGCGCCGATTGGTTTCTAACAGGCATTACGCGCGAAGGCACACTGGATTTTTCTAGGCTGCTAGAGCCGTTCAATCTGCAGTTTCATCTCGAAGGGGTCGACGTATCGGGGGTTAAGCGTCGCATCCAAGAATGCGTAAGAAACAAGCCAGCGCTGACGTCGCCGCCGCCGCCGAAGCAGCCCGCTTAGTTGGCGCAACTTACGCCAAAATAGCTCGGTTTGTCTCGCTAATCGTAGAGGCGTCGCGGTGCAAACAAACGGCAAGTATCACGCGCGAGTGCCGCGCGTGGAGGTTTGCGTGATCGCTGCTGACGCGTTCCCGCGTCTTTCGATCTTGTGCGCTTGAATGTGTTTGTCGTCGCAGAATTGTCGTGCCACTGACACGCGTTTGGAACGTACGCAGCAGGCTGTTTTCGCGGACGATTGAGCGGTCAAACGTGGTTCGTGTCTGGGCAACAGGTGGGCGTTGGGCCGCCATTCGAAAATCGAATGCGCAATTCTGAGAATCGAAGTGAGATCCAATTGACCGCAAACGCTCGTCCAAAAACCTACCGCGATCTCCGCGAAATACTGCGGTTAGCACTTATTTCACAGATCCCTAAAGTTGGTGCACTATTTGTATAGATGGGGGAACGCGTTGCTTGTGCCCCAGGCCGAGCAAACAGTACGAAGTGTATACCGGAGGATCAATCTCATGAAAAAGACGTACCTATTGTCGAGCTTTGTGGCCATCAGCGCGGGCGCCATCAGCGCTGGTGCACTTCACATTAATGGCTCTGACACGCTGTTTAACATTACAAATGATGTCATAAGTGGAAAGCAGTTCTCGCCAGCGCTCTCCCCTACTCCAAATCCCATTACCACCTTGGTCTATGACGGCGGTGGATCCGGTACAGGTGAAGCGAACATGGCGGCCGGCACGCAGCAAATTTCCCCGATGTCGCGCTTCGTGAAATCGGGCGCCCCTTGCACGGGAGCACAAGCTTCCCCCTCGACGACTGAAGGTTTGGTCATCGGCCTGGACGGGGTATCGCTGGTCATGAATGCGAACACTGGTGCCTCGGCCGCCTGCAACGGCGCTAGCCAGACAGATACGTCCAAGAACTCGGCGCTCGGCTTGGCAGCAAATACGACGTTTACCTGGAATTCAGGCACTTACCTGACGTATGGGAAGACCACTGCAACGTACAAAGGCTGTGACAATGGCAGTGCGCAGTGCCCGTATACATTTACTGACTGGACGGATGTAATTCGCATTCTATTCGCTGGCATGGATCACAGCGCGGGCAGCGCCGCCGCCAATCAGAACTGCAAGAGCGACGTCCGAGCCGCGCTGATTGCACAATGGGGGGCATTGTTCGAGACCGCGAATTGCAACGGCTCCTGCACCAGCCTTCACCACGGTTTCCGTCGGGACGACTTCTCTGGAACCACCGACACCGTGGTTAGCGTTCTGAACCTGCCGAGTATTCCGTCAAGCCACGCTACGGATCCGTTCTGCAACGCTCCGAATTTTAGCGCTGCGGCCAATGGTACGTGGCCTCCGGTGGGTTTGCCTGCGTACGAAGCCTACGGCACCGCTGCTCAAACCCTTACACAGTCGGGAACAGCCGCGGGCCTGCGGCCATTGGCAACTTTCCAGGACTTGGACCCCATCCGTACTGCATGTGGAGACACCACGGATGCCGTTTGCGAAGCGGACGGAACACTCGGGTGGGAACTCGTGATTGAGCCAACGTCGGACGTTACCCAGGCTCAGGCATATCACGCGAACGCTGCGACAACGACATTTGGCTACGCCACGGCACCGCAACTCTATTACACCCCCGCCCTCACGTACTACTGCCCCAACGGTGACCAACCCGTGTTCGTTAGCGAATGCCTGTTCCCCGTGGACGCAGCGGGTGACTTTGGCAATCTTGCTGCGAAAGCTACGGTGCCTCTGTTCACGTTCTGCAATAGCCCAACCTGCACCACCTATCAACCCAGTACGAAGATTGACGGCCGCGTATACAACCTGTTTTTGCACCAAGGCAATGCTAACCCCACGAAGAACT
>PMCK01000429.1 GCA_003154095.1 Myxococcales bacterium
ACTTGGGCTTCGTGGATTCTCGATGACGTACCCGCGTCCATCTACGGCTGTGAAATCTGCGGGAAAGCCGAATGCTCTAACAACAAGTTCGAGAACTGTGATTTCCGGCTTAAGTGCGAGAATGCGATCGAGAGTGGCGATTCAAGAGACACTTCCACGTCGGATCTAGGCTCAGATTATGATCAGGCCCCGGACACCGTCGTAGCCGTATCGGGTACTCGGAGCAAAGTTAGTACCCGCAGTGATTCATTCACCGAGCTAGACGTGGCAGAGGCAAAAGGCGGACGCAGGTAGTCCCACAGCCTCGCGGCATTGGAAGATTGTTGCGGACGGGAAAGCAACTCGTCCAACGCTCGCAGGTGAGTTGTCTCATCGGGTTGCTGGGCCCCGTGGCCGCTGCGCTAATTTTGCGCAGTGTTCCGACCGTGCCCTTCGCACTATTAATAGTGCGACAAGAGACAGGCGCCTGCGATTCTGGCGACAACGCATGGCCTACGGGACACCTGCGTTCGTGCCGGCGATTTCAGATACGTGATCATGACGGTCCGTGATGCCGAAAATGCGCGGCGCCGTCGCGCTGTGCGCGTTGGACTTCGAGAAAATCGTTCGCCTGCGCAAGCGCTTGTTCCAGCTCGCTCCGAATAGCACCGGGGTCCGGCACGAGTGGTTCCTCTTGACCTGTTCTAGCGCAAAGCCCCATCACTCTCCCCAGTGCTAGCGCCAAGCGGTCTGCACAGTGGTGCGCGCCGTCGTCGGCAGCGATATCTGCAGAGAAGACGGTGGTCCCATCTAGTTGCTCTTCGCCTTCACATGACGCATGACGCAAAACCGCAAACTCAGGAGTCTCACCCAGACTACAGATGGTGAGATGACTGGCGAGTACAGATATGTAGTCGCACTCTCGATAGCCCGCACACGGACCTTCCCGATTGGCCACATTGAGAACGAGCAACCGACGCGCAGCAGAGCGGCACACCGCCGCCCCGACTCCCCCAGTAAGCAGTGCACTCAGAGTACTAGTGCAAAAACTTCCAGGCCCCATGACAATGACGTCTGCTTCGTCAATGGCTAAAAGAGCAGCGTCATTCGGTTGATAAGCGCCCGTTACAGTTACAACGAGCGGGGATCCCACAGTCTTTGCAACGTTAAGCTCGCCCTCAACGAAGCCCTTCAATCGGTCGCACACAACAAGAGTCCCCGGCTCCTCCGAGGCAGGCATGACTCGCCCCACACTCCCGAGTCTGTCCGCGACCCAATCAACCGCCCGCTGCAAGTTCCCGTACTGAAGGTATCGCTCTGCAATAACCAAGTTACCGCGACACCGGGGAATGCCAATATTCCCAGATATGCGGTCCTCCAGCAGCAAGGTCAGCTCTTCATCAAGAGCCAAAGCCGACAGACACCTGCGCAGATCCCCGGGCGAAGGCATATCGAACTCGCGCCGAAGCTCTCCTGAACAGCCACCGTCGTCGGCCGTTGCGACGACGGCACTAATCTCACAATCCAAATTACGAAGTGCGTGAAGAACGACAGCTTGACCATGGCCTCCGCCGATGGTGACGACACGCGGGCGATCTGACGATCGCGTCATACGCGTTGTCCGGGGCGAGGAGCCATTTGGAGAGGTTGGAGGGTAGCATGGAGTTGAGAGGCAGGACTGAATTAGCGGATTTTGCTGCTGGCAACTGCGGCGGACAAGATTTCGAAGTATCGGCGACCGACGGAATCCCAGGTTGAGTCGGCGATTGGTTGCTAGGCAGGCAAAGGAGGTTGTACGGGTGCGGCGCGCGCCGGTAGAAGTTGGGGACGAGGCGTGCGAACGTATCAATGAGGACATCCTCCTTGAAGTGATGCGCGAACGATATATCCCAAGCCGTTGCACCGAAGGACCCTGCGACACAGGAAACTTCGGCTACTTGTTCGAATGCGATCATCCCGCGCAAAACGGTTGCCGGCCCGGAAAAGTGAAAGTGTCTACAACGATGATCGCCCTAGCGTGGGGTTTCGCCTTGTCCTTAGACCGATGTCCACATAGGTTGGCGGGTGCGTTGTCTCTTGGAAAGACCATATTGCGTAACACGTTGTGGAGTGGCCTGGACACTCTGCTGTCCTTAGTAGTTCCGCAGATCATCTCAATCCTCGTAGCGCGGAAACTCGGTCCAGCAAAGCTAGGTCCATTTGTCTACGTGATGTGGATCTCATCGCTCACATTGGTGATGGCAAACTTCGGTGTCAGCTCCGCGGTTCGCAAGTACCTGGGCGATGCCTTCGGCAAAGCACAGTGGGGGATCGCGCGGCGGATAGTAAGGGGTGCCGTTTTGCTGCAGGCGCTTGTCGCCGGTGCAGCTGTTCTCTTGGGTCTGTGTTGGGTTTTTCTGGCGTTGCCAAGTTCACAACATGTTTACGCGAGCCTGGCCGTTGTTTCAGTTCTGCCAGCGCTAATCATGGCAATTGGCACGGCTGTCAACTCGGCATTGGAAACGCTCTCGGCCAATGTCATCGCGTCGGTCCTATCAGTCATCGCACATGCGCTGGGAACATTGCTTACGCTGGCCTGTGATTGGGGCTTGGAGGGACTGGCTGCTGCGCTCTTGATAAGCCGCTGCCTGGACTTCGCTGTGCGTGTTAGTCTAGCAGAAAAGGGGCTGCGAGCCTTCCTACGCAAAGTCACTGTCGGTTTGGAACAATCCGGCGACAAGCATCTCCCACGAGCGCTTCGGAAGGAGATCCTCAGCTTCTGTTTGCAATCGAGTGTGTTGTTAGTACTCAACGTGGTGGTATGGTCTCGTTCGGAGATGTTCTTTATCAAGCACTACTGTGATGCAAAACAGTTGGCATTCTTCTCGATCGCTTTTACTTTTGCCACCTTGCCGAAGAGCCTGGCAGCACCGTTTACTTTCGCGGCGACAGCAAGCCTCTATGCGGAGCGCGGTCGCAGTGTGAGTCGCGGGCAGAGAGTCGCGGAACTCTGCATCCGCTACCAGGCACTGATTGTGTTACCAGCTGCTGGCGGGCTGGCGGCGCTGAGCGGACCGCTGATCAGGGTATTTTATGGTGTAAGATACGCCGAGGCGGCCCCGGTGTTGGCTTGGTCAATGGCTTTGAGCGCGATCGGTCCGTTTGCTGATCCCGCAATAGATCTACTTCGAGCGGCGGCGAAGCAGCGACTGTTGATTTACTGGACTGCTCTGGCGGGATTGTGTGTACTGACTCTGGACTGGGTATTGGTTCGCGCCTACTGGGCAGTCGGCGGCGCAATCGCCAATGGATTAGGTCAAAGTGTATTTACACTGGGTGTGATTCTATTGGCAGTGCGCCAGCATGGGTTTCGGATGCAGGGACTGTATTTGGCACGGCTGATGGCCATAAGTTGCGTAATGGCTGGCAGCGTCGCAGCCCTCACCGTGTTCTTACCAGACATCGGCGTTTTATTGCTCGGCCCAGTCATGGGGGTAGCCGTGTTCGTGGCCGGTCTACGATACGGGCGCGTCTTTGAGCCAGAAGATGGGCACCATCTGCCGACATTGAGCTCAGTGGTCCCCCGCCCGTTTCGTCCAACCTTCGAACGCTTGTTGGCATGGCTGCGCCTGAGTCCGGATTCTCAAGCCCTCGCCTGATTTCCGTGTTTCAGGCATGTCGCATCCGCCGGACTCTAGGTGCTGGGTCGCCTCTGAATTGGCTTGATCCGATATTGTCAAATCTGCGCTATAGTCCACTCCCGGTAAGCATGCCTGCCTGTTGAATCACCGGCACGTTTAGACCACTATGCCGCCTGTAAGCGTCAAAATCATCAAGCGTACGATTGATATCTTGGGATCCAGCATGGGTCTCTGTGCGACTCTGCCCCTCTATCCAATCATTGCGACGCTAGTTAAGTTGGATTCTCGGGGTCCGGTCTTTTACACGCAAGTCCGAGCCAAGGGTCTTTTGCCACAGAATCCTAACGATTCTTCACTTGCCCCCAAGTGCGTCACGTTTCGGATGATGAAGTTTCGAACGATGAAGCAGGATGCCGAGAAGGGCATCGGAGCCGTCTTGGCGAAGAAGAATGATTCTCGCGTGACGCGCTTAGGACGAATAATGCGCAAGGTGCGCCTGGACGAATTGCCTCAGCTTTGGAACGTTCTCAAGGGTGACATGAGCCTGGTTGGACCCCGACCGGAGCGTCCGGAGCTTCTCGTCGATCTGGCACTCGCAATTCCGTATTTCGAAGAAAGAATGCGCGACTGCAAACCGGGTCTTACCGGCCTCGCGCAAGTGTCTTTGGGTTACACTGGAGCCATTCCGGACAGCAGTGGACTTGCCGCATTTCGCGATACACTTCAAAATCCCTTCAAATTGGAAGAAGCCAGGGGCGCACTGGCGGATGACTTGCGCGCTAAACTACTGTACGACCTCGCCTATACCGCGGCTCTTGAGAAATTTTCGACCTACATTCAGGCAGAACTAAAGGTCCTAGCGCTGACTCCCGTCGTCCTGTTACGGGGTTCCGGTCAGTAGCCGAAACCCGCAGCTAGCCGGCCGGTGACTGGCCGCATTGCCAACAGGACGGCTCGGACCCAGATATCCACCGGAACGGTTGTCCCTTGACCAGCCAGAGTACCCCCGTCACCATAGGATCTCGAGTGAAAGCGGCGGAGAATCCAAGGGTTTTGGACATTAGCCCCATGATATCAGGCGAGACAATCGCCGCTGCAAACGGGCACCCGGAATCCAGGGTAGTCTCGATTGCCGTACCCGGAGAGCTCGCGTTTCGTGGCCTTGTTTCGCGCGCCGTGGCTACTGTATGCAAACTAGCCTGCTCGGACCACTCGGAAAGCGAAACATTTTGTCATGAAGTAGTCTCCGCCGTGGGGGAAGCGTTCAACAACGCGGTCCTGCATGCCTATGAAGGCGCGCACGGCGATGTCAGCCTGACTGTCTCGTTTGATTCAAACCAAGTCATCGTCGAATTGGCTGAGAGCGGCGCGGCATTCGATCTAGCGGCTGTGCCAGACTTAATGGTTGACGATCCTCAAGAGTCTGGAATGGGGCTCTTTATCATCCGGAACTTCGTCGATGAATTGACTTACACACCCGGACCGCCCAATCGGCTGCGCATGGCGAAGCGACTTCCCCAGTAAACGCGGCTCCGGTCGCAAAGGGAAGTAGTACACTTCGACCCGGTCGTTATCAATGCGCCTCGCCAACTTTGAATCTTGGATTGTCGCGGTGCTTCTGGTTTTCACTGGGGCGATGTCTTGCTCGAAAGATGAGCACAAAAGAGCCTCGGCTGCCGCCAAGGCTGAATTGCGGCAAGGTCAGCCCGTCGTCGCCATAGTTGATTCCGGTAATCGGATTTCACGGCACGCAAACCTGGATCCACGATGGCCACGATATGATCCTGGTAGTACAAGTGATCACCCCTACGAGATGGTTGCTCTTCCCGGTGAGACAGTGGCGTTTCAAGTTGTCGTTGCCGCCGCTGACGAATCACTTGACGATGTAACAATAGATTGTTCAAACTTTCCGGTCATTGACGGTAAGACTAAGAGCTCATGCGATATCTTTTTGGTCTACGAAATTCCAATGCAGCGAAGGTCTGGGGGTCGGCATAGAGATGAATCTCTGGGATGGAGCTCCAAATCGAAGCCTGAAGCAGAAATACCACCTACGACTATTGCCGATCCGCTAATCCCCATAAGCCTTGCGCCAGCATGGGCAACCTATCCGAGTCGCGTTGCCTCGCAGTCGCTGCAGGCGTTCTGGATCGACGTGCGAATTCCAGAAGCAGGTAACTTCTCCAAAACACCTAGGGGTACGTTGAAGGTCCAGGCGCGCGACCGATTGCTTGCTTCGATCCCTCTGAATATCACTGTGGGCGAAGCAGCACTCCCGTTTGCTGCTGCAAAGACGATGCTTTATTTTGACCCCGAAGAGATTCTTGGCCGAACTGGAACGGGCGAGTCAATCGACGCCTATCTACATCTGATTCATCGACATGGCATATCCTCGGTATTTCCGGTCAATTCGCGAGAAGATGTCATCCGGAATTCTAGGTACTTTTCTGGAACGCTGTTCTCTGAAGCGCAGGGTTATATCGGTGCGGGAGCGAATCGCCCAGCGGATCTCATCGCTATTGGGACTTATGGATCGATGGGTGAACCCAATGATCAATCCCTTGCCCGCGTCGAGGAGATCCTGACAGAACTGGAGCATCTCGGGCGCCGAGCCGTTCCCGGCACATGCGACATTTTCCTTTATGCCATAGATGAGCAATGCGCCAGCCCCCGGGGCAAGCTATGGCGCCAAGCTCTCGACGCGTCCGGCTCCGAACGCCTCCGGCAACTGCGAGTGGGTCATACCTGTAGCGATCCTCCTGATCGACAGGGGGTCGACCTCGTCATGATGGAAGCTTCAGCCTACGCATCAGTACATACGCTGGGAGCCCAGCGCGCGCGAAAACAAGTTTGGGTATATAACGGCGCTCTGCCGAAAACGGGTACCTTCCTAACTGATTCGCCGACGCTGTCATTGACCGCAAACGCGTGGATCCAGGCAGATTACGGCATTGAGCGCTGGTTTTATTGGGAATCNNGTCATTCCGTCCATTCGCCTAAAGCAGTGGCGACGGGGAATACAAGATGCGGGGTACATCGCATTGGCTCGTCGCATGGATCCGACTGCAACTGAGCGCGTCATTCGACAGGTGCTGGGAGGCGGCTTCAAAACTGCGTTTCACCGATACGACGTCCCATGGCAAGGCGATGCGGACACATTTCTAAAAGCGCGGGTTGCGCTGTTTAACATCATCTCGCATGCCCCTCACTGAGCGTTGTTTGGATGTCGCGACCCGTCAGCTGTCACGTGGCCAGTGAATCAAGCGATTCACAGCGTGACTATTGGATGTCGAAAACTTTATCCAGTCGCAGAACTCGAAAAATGCTCAGTGGCTGACCGTTGACTCCGGACACGACGAAAGAATCTCCGTTGGCCCTTACCCGTTTGAACAAAGAAATGATGGCTCCCACGCCGGAACTATCCACCATGCGCAACCTGCTGAGATCCACCTCGACTCGCTCGGGCAGATCCTCCGCTATTGCATTGAGTTCGGGCCTGAGTTCAGCCACCGTAGTGGCGTCCAATTCGCCCGCAATCTCGAGGGTGATTATCCTCCCGTTGGTAATTCTCTTGAAATCCATATTAGCGGTGGTTCCTCACATCTCGCAGAGCAGCGTCCCCTGCGATGAGCCAGGGCGACTCATCACTGCTGTTGCTCGGTCCGTTCACTCTACTTGCTTGAGAAATATGAAATACCTGTGGAATATTAGCGCGGGTCTTCATCGCATGCACCAGACTCTCTCCCGAATAGACATTTTGTCTAAGTGACTTCAATGCAACGAAGATCCAAAGGGCGGGAAAGGCGATTCAGCCACGGCGGCCCACAGAGGTGGAATTGGGTCGAGTGCCCGGTCGATAGTCGGCTAGCATGCACGGATGGGCGGTCGTGGCAGGAGGTAGTCGCGAAAGGCATGAGGATTGCCGCATTTACCGTCCATTGCCGCCCTTGCGATGTTGTACATTTCGCGAGCTGTTACGTAATGGAGACAGTTCCTCACGCCATCGTTGAGCAATTGGAGTGTCTCATGGAGTTTCCGTCCTCCGTCTCCTAAGACTGCACCCGACTGGGTTTCTGGCGCGCTATGAGTGTAGACTTTGATGAATAGCCAATCCAGCTGACCTTGCACGTGAACTCCCGCCTTGACCCAATGCCGAAGGCGATACTTGGTCACGGGATCGTTGACAGTGAGCGAGCCATACTCGATTCGCGGTTGCAAAGTGTTGCCACGAAAGCCAGTCACGAGTGGGCCGGTAATGAAAAGCAATCGATCGCCAAAGCTTTCCCCTACTCTGGCTGGGCGCCCTAGTTCGTAGGATCTTTTGCGGAACAAGTCCCCCATCGGCCAATATATTTGGTTTACCATGTTGGGCTGTGTCACATCTGGACAGGATGGAAACGTGAAATCAGCGTAGCAACCCGTCCGATAGAGCAATGGCAGCTCCGCGTTGACGCCGCATTGCCTGCCGTCGGGTCGCCCATTCGCCAAGGCCCAATTGCCGTGAATGAATCCGTACCGCATTTGCCCATCGGCTGATCGTGCGAAATGCCCGCGGCGGCTGTACACTTCGAGTGCGGAACGAATGGTTCGCTCCAACGATTCTTCCGTGTCGTTGTCGTGATGCAGGTGG
>PMCK01000438.1 GCA_003154095.1 Myxococcales bacterium
CGGCTCCTAGGGATAGCCTGCGGAGTGACAAAGACCTCTTAGGGTACCTGCCGAATGACCCGGATCTCGCAGGGTTCGCCAGCTGCAGTCTCCCGCACAATGACGCTACGGGCTGGCCACGAACGTGGTCACGCTCTGGGCATCTAGCGACACCGTGAAGGCGTTGTTGGTCACCGTGACGGCACCGTCGTCATTCAGCTTCTTGCTGTTGGAGGTCGTGTACTTATGCAGGCTGGTTACGCTCCCGCCGGTGATGGCAAAGGCCTGCGACACCGCCGAGGTGCCCCGATTGAGGGCAATAATGACGTTCGGCGTTCCGGCAAAAGCTTGAACGTTGACGTTGGTCCCTAACTGGTAAGTCGCGCTAACTCGATGCGCACCCGGTCGAATGTACTTCGAGAACTGGCCCATGACGTAACCCTTGTTCGTAAGAGTGCCGCTGGATGTCGTGAGGTTACAATTGGGTGTCACCAGGTACCACCATACAAAGGCATTCATCTGGTTGTTGAAGCAATCCATGATTTCCTTCGCCATTGACATCATTGTGCCGATATCTTCGGGGTCGAAGAAGTGCTCGGTCATCCAAATCTTCTTTTGCTTCTGGACCGCGAGCGTGTAGGTCTTCATTTGCGCGCCATAAAGGTGCAGGCCAATGTACGAGAGGTTGGCCGCAGCCGTGGCATCGTTGAGTACCTGATCGGAGTACGAGGTATCGAAGTTGTACGTCTCCGGCATCATGAAGGGCGCGCCAATGGCCTGCGCGTTGTTCTTCGTGAAGTTGTAGAGTTGGGTCGCGTTCCAGGTGGCAGAAATGTAGCTCACGACAACATTGGGCTCGTTCTGCACGGATATGATGTCCACGGCACCGC
This sequence comes from Myxococcales bacterium, assembly GCA_003154095.1. Taxonomy (GTDB): domain Bacteria; phylum Myxococcota_A; class Polyangia; order Polyangiales; family Polyangiaceae; genus FEN-1139. The sequence goes on from PMCK01000438.1 coordinate 870, forward strand.
CAGCACCACCCATGTACGTATAGAAGGACTTCAGGAACGCGGCATAGTCAGCGTAGGAAGCCGTATTCAGCTGGCCTCCGATCAGGCTGTTGTTCGACTTCATCGAAGCCGGGGGACTCCAAATCGAGGCGAACACATACTTGGCTCCACGCGACTTGGCATTCGTCCCGTTCGTTTTGGGAGTTCCCCAAGCAGACTGCCCCGCTGGGTCGATCTCGACGCGAAGAATCGACAGCCCCATTTGTTTTAGCGTGTCGTTGCTGAACGAAGAGTCCATAGCCGCAGTGCTAAGCACGTCGCTTCCAGGTGCGGCAGCTCCGAGACCGTCAATCTCTTGTTGCACCACCGTGAAGTCGATACAAGCGGCACCAGATGTACAGGGCGCAGGTGTCGTATTAACGCTGGTAGTTCCACCCGTCGATTTCCCTCCACCCGTGGCCGTCGCTCCACCCGTCGATTTCGCTCCACCCGTGGCCGTCGCCCCACCCGTGGCCGTCGTTCCACCAGCACCGCCCGCGCCACCAGAGTTTCTCGAGCCGCCCGTTGCTAGCGGTGCGCCGCCGGTGCTACTCGTGCCTCCGCTGGCAGTATTTCCACCGATGCCGGTTGCCCCTCCCGAACCGATTCGCCCACCCGAAGCCTGAATGCCACCACCGGTTGCCTGGTTGCTGCCGCCCGTTGCACCACCTGAACCAACAGCCCCACCAGTCGACAGCTTGCCGCCTGTGGAATTGCCGCCGCCCGCGGCAGTNNGCCGAATGTCCGCCAATCGATTCCACACCACCCGTCCGGATGCCGCCTGAAGAGCTCGAAGTTCCGCCTGCAAGATTGCTGGCGCCCCCTTCGGAACTGCCGGTGCTCGTATCGGAACCAGAACACCCGACAATTACAAGGGTCATCAGGCAACCTGCTGAAACGAACCGCATAGAATCCTCCAACACGGGCAAACGTAGCGACAAGGCGGAAAAACCGGCCGATTCCGCGGGCATTCTCCGAGGCCCCGGCTCGAGCCAACCAACAGAAACGGGGGAGACTAGAGCAGCAGTGGAAACGGACACCCACTTCTGTCAGAAATAGTCATGCCTCGAGCATCATGAGTCGTCAATTGGTCTACCTGATCGACGGCGATCTGACGCAAAATCGCATTGCGCCACAACCTTAAACGAACTTGGCCCTATTTCCAACCCGTGCCAGCTCCAATTCGATGAGCGAGACGGTTACTTACTGAACGACGATGGCATCCACGGCAACGGGTCCGGGGCCACGATTGATTATGCTGATCGTGTGTTGACCCGACGTTAGCCCTGTCACCTGAGCCACCATCTGCTGGGCCTGGCGCGCGCCCGTGGCAGAAAGATCCACCGTCGTATTGGTTTGGCCATCAATTTGAATCTCGATCTTTCCATCCCCCGATTCCTTCGGGGCGTAGACTGAGACACTGGTGCCGGTAAACGTTGAAGTCCAGGTGTCACCGGTCGTGGTGCTCGTAGTAAGATCGTTGTTGTAGTCGCCGGTGCCAAGGGCGACTTTGCGAAGCCATCCGGGAGCTGCCGCGCCCGAATCGTCGTCGTTGAACCAACCCTTGCTGTGGGTGATGCGCAGAACGCGCATCTTCGACGCCAGAGCCGAATCCGAGATCCCCGACAGCGCCGGTACCGATCCGCCGGGTGTCGCCGTGAGTCCTGAAGCGCTTTGAGAGAAGGTGAACGCCACCGTTGAGCCGAGCATCTCGACTTTGGACACGGTTCCCAAAGTCGCGCCACCCGACTTGAGCGCCGAGAGGGTGACAGCGCTGCCGTTCCAGTTGAGGAGCGTGGCGTAGACGTTGCCACTGGCGCGTGTATATATGACAGTGGTATCGCCCCAAACTTCGAAGGGGCGGGACGCGTACACCGCTTCACCGTTGACCTTCAGCCAGGCGCCGATGTCTTGTGCGTTTTTCGTGCACTGAGTATCCAGATTTCCCCGGCCGTGCTGAGTGAGGTTGAGCAGCAAGCTTCCGTTTCTGGAGACGTTCTGCATCAGAGTCGTGACCAGGGATGATGCGCTCGTGTATCCCGCTCCGGTCATGTAGTGCCAGTTTCCGCCTTGAATGTCGAGTTCAGTCTGGAAGGGATAGGCGCTGATCTGTGTTTCAGTAGCCGCCTCGGTGCTCCTCACTAGGGCGCGTTGAGCGAAGGGGAGCAGGGCTGCACTGTTTTGGAAACTGTCATATTGTCCTCCCACACCCTTCATGTTCATTACGACGTCCATCTTTCCCTGACTCCAGGCCAACGACTTGTTGTAGTAGTTCGCCAGGATCGTCGGGGCGATGGAACCTAATCCCATATGGACGCCCAGGTCCGTCTGGGAATCGCCGGCGTGATCGTCGAAGTAGACGACGTCGGGATGATACTTGCAGATGGCTTCATCGACCCGATACATGAATTGGGTGCCATAGGACGACGTGTTACACGAATTGTTCGAACAGTCGGCGGTGTGCTTGGCCCCATAAAGATCGGCGGGATTCATGCCCTGCCACCATTTGCCTGTGCCGTCCGCTGTCGTTTGCATCGCATCGTAGGGTCCCACCGAGTCGCTGGTGTAACGAATCGGCATCCACTGACCCCAAGTGCGCGCCGGAGTGTTGTGAAAACCAATGCCGAAACGCAGGCCCTTTTGGCGCGCGATTGGCGCCCAGGTGCCGACGATGTCCTTTTTCACTCCGACCTTAACGGAGTTCCAGGGCTGGTAGCTCGAATCCCAGTTGTCGAAGTTGTCGTGGTGCGAGCCCATGGCCATGAAGAACTTGGCTCCCATTTGGACGTACAGATCCATCAAGGCATTGGGATCCCATTGATCGATCACCCAGTTGTGGCAGATGTCCTTATAGCCGTACGCATTGGCTCC
>PMCK01000141.1 GCA_003154095.1 Myxococcales bacterium
GTTCTTCAACCACTCCTCGGCGTCGCAGATTCGGCGGGCTGTTAGTAGCGTGAGTTTGAATCTGGCGGAAGGTTTCGGCGCCAGCCGTGGGAATTCGCGGCTTCGGTTTGAGTCGGCGCTGGGGTCTTTGTATGAAGCGCGGGCGGGCGTGCGGGTCGCTCTCGCTTGGGGATTTGTTACGGCGGATGCGGCACAGGCTGTGCTGCAATCTATGGAATCGTTGGGTGGGCGGGTGTTTGGTCGTCCGTTTTGTCACAGAGCCTCGCAACTATTCGTCGAAAGGGGAGACGAAGTTAGATTTGGAGCAGAGCGAGGAACACCGGGCACGAAGGCTGCTTGAACGACCGTTATGACCTTACCCGATTCAAGCACTGGTACCCAGAAATCGGCACCTCGCCTGCTCGAACGCGTCCGCACTGAGCTAAGACTGCGGCACTACAGTATTCGCACCGAGCGGACCTACCTGAGCTGGATTCGTCGCTACGTTATCCATCACGGCCGCCGCAACCCAGCGCAACTCGGTGGAGCTGAGGTCACTGCCTTCCTTACCTGTTTGGTCAGCGAACGTGGTGTCAGTGCCTCGACGCAGAACCAGGCGCGGGCCGCACTAGTCTTCCTGTATGAACATATACTGCTCAAACCACTTGAAGAGACTGAGACACCGATGCCCGCTAAGCGGCCAGCGCGTTTGCCTGTTGTGTTGGCAAAACCGGAGACCGCAGCGCTGCTGAGTTCCATGACTGGGATAACCAAGACAATGGCCAGTTTGCTCTACGGCTCCGGCCTTCGGCTATTTGAATGTCTGAGGCTCAGGGTCAAAGATATCGACTTCGAGCGACAGCAGATCGTAGTTCGAGATGGCAAGGGGCGCAAGGACCGGGTCGTTCCATTGCCAACCTGCGCTATCCCGTCGCTGCATGACCAACTTGACTTCGCCCGATACCAGCATGAGCAAGATCGCTCCAACGGTGCCGGGTTCGTCGAGCTCCCTGATGCTCTTCGCCTGAAGTACCCCAATTTATCCAAAGAATGGCCATGGCAATGGGTCTTTCCTGCCACCCGGTTGTACGTCGATGAAAAGAACGGGGAACGGCGTCGCCACCACCTTCACGAGACGGTATTGCAGCGCGCTGTTCGCGAAGCCGCCCGGTCAACTGGGATTGTCAAACACGTTAGTTGCCACACTTTGCGACACTGTTTTGCGACNNCTGCAGCGGGGAGCCCTGGGAGTCAGAAGTCCCCTGGACGGACTCGGGTTAGAACCAATGCACCGAACAAGACCCCTTACCAAAGAATGAATCGACGCTCGGGCGTGTCCGTTGGCCGGAGTTCGCTGCGCCACCTGGCAACAACGGGCTATTGGGGACCCCGACCAGAGTCCCAAAACTGGTTCCACCGTAAGCTACCATTATCCCGTTAGGAAGGCTGCATAGCGGACTAAGGGCACTGCCATCCGGACTACCGTCCCGCTATTCTTATCACGATACGAGGATCTTCGTATCAAGGCCTTTGGCGCAATTCAGCCGAGAAACGTGCTCTTGCTTTGACAAGCAGGTTCAAAGCCGAGGCGGGATGGGGTAGCCTTCGTGTGGTTAATTAAGAGTTCGGCGGACTCCGGAACGAATCACACGTCCAGTTGCGTTGGCGTCGTGTGGGGCATGACCAGGTTGAGTATCGATAGCATTCCTCGACAGCGAAAGGACCCGGAATACCGGGACGTGAACCGTGCGACCGCGAAACCGCTCAAGCGACGCTCGTACATTAGAGAGCCTCCGTTCCGGTCTCGACCGCCTATCCTGGAACGCGACAGTAGAAGGCAATTTGGAAATTGTGCCGGCTTTTTGTCCTACGTACTCGGCGACAAGCTACCTTTCGGATAATCGGACCGAGAGAGGAAATGGTTGAGTTATGAAATTCATGGGCATTGAGTTCACTAAAGCGCTCAACGAAGCAATGGCCCTCGCAGCATTTCACGACGGCAGTCTGGTACTTAAGAGCAATGCGGGATCCGACTACTTCAACAATCCAGACGGGATAACTTTCAACAACACGGCTCCGGTACTCTTGTCAAGGGTAGACAACACCAAACCGTTTACCTTTGCGTCCAGAGTTACGCCCGCATTTTTCGAGACCTACGATGCGGGAGCTGTGTATGTCTACGCAAACGATAAGTTGTGGATGAAGTTCGCCTTGGAGCGCGACGAGCGCGGTCGCAAGCGCGTCGTGACCGTTCGCACGATTGATACGTCTGACGATAATAATCACGACATTGTAGACAGAGTGAGCGTGTACCTGAAGGTGTCTTCGGACACAAGAACGATCGGCTACTATTACTCATTGGATCGTGAGGAGTGGCAGTTAGTCCGCTTATATCGCAACGACTATCCATCGGATATTTGGGTAGGAGTCAGCGTTCAATCACCAATCGGCAATGGGACGACAGCGACGTTTGACGAATGTTTGCTAACCGAAAGCAGCGTTAGCGACTTTCGAAAGGGGATTTGACGGTTAAAAGTTGGCTTGCGCACACCGAGCCCAACGCTGTGAAGTCGAGCCCGAAACGAGCCGCCGAACTCCGGTTTGGAGCAGCCGGAGACCTACGATGCTATCCATTGCGCTCTGCCCAAATCGACGCGATAATTCTCGCACTAGGCTTTATGCTGGCCTCCGCAGCTCAAACCTAAACGTTGGACAGACCGCCGCACGTCAACGTGGTGGATGAACTGCTGCGGCGTTGGATCTGGCTTCACCTGGGATCGCGTCGCCGGTGCCGCGGGCGTGGTGGGGAGAGCGGGACGTCCAGGGTGAGAACCACGGGTCCTGACTCGCTTGAACTTGCGCCCAGGAGCCGCCCAGCACCGTCGTAGGCGGCGGAAATTCCGTGGCCGGTGGCTCGCAGCGTGCTCACTCCAGTGGTGACTGCAGCCCAGATTGCCGTGCGATGGTGCCGTCGATCGAAGCCGCCAAACATGTCGTTTGCGGGCACGGCGAGCAGCCCTCCTGCGGCGCGCACCGGACCCACCATATCTCCGTAATCAAGGTCAACGCAGATCACTGTGGACAATGGTACCTCGCCGCACCGACTCTGCATCAATGTTGGCCCCGGTTCACACCGCTTCCGACGGGGCGGCTCCATCCCCCGCGCAGGATGTTGCTTGTCGTAAGTGGCAAGGATCCCGCCGCTATCGATCACGGCAAGGGTATTCACCGGTGCGCTCGCATCGAAGAACGGCGCTACGAGTGTGACTCCGTGAGTCTGTGCCCAGGTTGTGATAGCGCCGATCCAGCGCTCGCGCGAGTTAGCGTCGACGTGCAAACTCACCTCGGGTAGCATAATCAGCTCAGCGCCCTCCGACGCGGCGCGCGTTACCAGCGGATGGTACCGATGCTCCGCGGCATCCACGTTGTCGTCAGCGAACTCGATTGGTAGAAGTCCGTCGAGGTTGTCACGAGGGGGTCGATCTGCCACGACGGCCGCAACCCGCAGCCGGGGAGCTGCATCCATGCGCTTCACTGCGGCCCGTAGGTTTGCGACACCAAGCGCGAAGAATCCAAGCGCGATGGTGGGTACACCCAGCGCTACGACGAGTACCGAGAGGTTGCGCGAAGCGAATACAAGCGCGGTACCACTCGCGAAAAGCACGAGCAGTGACGTAGTCCCCAGATCCCCGAACGCGCGCGCTGTATGAACCATCGCAAGGCAGCGCTCTTGAGTGCACGCGAGTGGATTCGACACCCAGCGGGGCGCACCAAGGACACGCAGCGGCATGAGCCCCATCAGCACGGTGCCAGGAAGGACAAGGGCAAGCCAAAAGGTACCCAGCGCGGCGATTGCATGCGCTCCCAGTGCCGATCCCAAGCACAGGGCCAACGCGCTCGGTATTGTAGTGATGGGCAAGAGCGCCCGGAACTCCCGAATCGACACACTCGGCGCACTGCCGAATCCGCCTGCAAGTGCTCCGGCAACTGCAGCCTGCGCCGGGGTACACCAGAGCAGCGCGAGACCCAGCGGGGCGTGCGCGATCCACGCGAGTAAGGGAAAGCGCTCTGCCTTCCACAACATGCTGGCTGTCGCGGTGCCAAGCAGGGCAGCCAGAAACCAAGATTGCATTGCTTGCATGGCTTTCACTCTGCGGGGAAAGCCACATGTTTGCCATGGGTCGATCGACCTATCGCCCGCGTAGCAATCCCACCGCCTCCGTGCGGTTGGCAACCCCGAGTCGTCGGTAAAGCGTGCTGAGTTGGTTGCGCACCGTGAAGAATGATGTGCCACGCGCCGCAGCGATGTCCCGGCTTCTGTAGCCGAGCTCGAGGTAGCTCAGTAGATCGCGTTCGGTTTCGCTGAGGCGGGCATCGAGCATGTGAGAGGTCGCGCCTAACGCTGCGCAGCTTACCGAAAGGCTGGGCGCGAAAGAACGGGCTTCGAGCAGTGCCGCGTTCGAGAAGCGTCCGCCACACCGCCCCAGCATGAGGACGCCCATCTTCGTTCCGCGGAAACTTTGAACTAGAAAGAGCGTTTCGGTTCCGCCTAACTCGGTCATGATCTCGCGGTACAGCCGGGTGCGTTCAAGCGCTCGTCCCAGGGTACGCCGATCGGTGCTCGCCCCGGCGCTCAGCGCTGCGTCCTGCACTGGGTGGATCTCCCGCCCATATCGATCCCAGTTCCGCACAAGCTTTGTCTCGATCCCAGAAAACCCCACCGTGCTAATTCCCATTCCCTCGGGACCTGAAGTGGCAAAGAGCCCGACCTCTACCTCGAGCGCCCGCTTCGCGAACGCGAGCGCAGCGTCTCGAAATGAAGCAAGGGTGGGCGAGGCCGAAGCCAATTCGGTAATTCCAGCGGAGAGCGAGGGCATGATCGTAAAGCAAGAGGATCATACCCGCGTTAGGCTCCTGCCGCCACTTACACGAGCTGCCCAACGGGTTTGCGGTTGGATCCGCCGAAGGCCTGCAAAGTCATCTATTGCCTTATGCCGCAATTGGAGCGATCCTTCAGGCCTTGAGGTTAATGCTGGCCTTCGCGGCTCAACCGCAAACCCGTTGGGCAGATCTCCGATTGAATC
>PMCK01000097.1 GCA_003154095.1 Myxococcales bacterium
ACAGGTTCGCATCGATGAAGCTCTCGCAACGGAGCGCTTGCACGTCGGGCGAGTGCGAGTGGTCCGGGAAGCCGCAGAAAAGGCTTATGTCGGGATGCTCGAACGGTGGATATTGCCGCTCGCTCAGAGAACCGATCAATCACGAAACGTAACGCGGCGGCTTGAGGATTTGCGCGTTGCGACTACGGCCTTCATCGAACTTGAGCCGTTGAGCGCAACTGAGTCCGAGGCGAGAGCCACACTGTTGGTGGGGCTTGCCCTGTTTTCAAATCGAGTGCAAAAGGCGCTCATCAATGAGGATGGGCCTGCGGCCATCGCGGAGATTAACGAATTTACGACATCTATCGATAGCGCAACACATCAGGTGCTCAGCATCGACGCCGCGGCTGGACACAGGGCGGACACGAAATTAGTGGAGCTGCGGAAAAAGGGGTCCCTCGCTATCGCGGGTCTCGTCCTCACGGGCGCTTGTGCAATCGGCCTATCCGGCCTTTGGTGGCGGCAAAAGCGCCGAGCTGACCGCCGATACGAGGCGGCGGAATCGGCACGTCGCGAGCAGGCGCAAGCCGTGCAGGTGCGAGCCAGGTTCTACGCTCATCTCTCGCACGAGCTGCGCACACCGATCGTGGTAATTCAAAACCTTACGGACAAGCTGAAAGACCCTGCCGTGGCGACGACAAGTAAGCGAATTCGGCAGGCGGCTGACGAACTCCTGCACGGAATCAATAACGTGCTCGACTCGTCAAAGCTCGAATCCGGAAGCCAAGATCTCAAGTTGGAGGCGGTGGACGTGGCCCAAGTCATTCGACGTTCAGCACACCGTTGTGAAGGGCTAATCGGAGTAAAAGACGTCAAGATTGTGATAGAAATATCCGAGGACCTGCCTGCAATCGTGGCCGACGTCGTCAAATTGCACCAGGTGGTTACGAATCTCATCGCCAATGCAATCAAGTTTACGGAGTCCGGAACCGTGTCCGTTCGCGCGAGCAAGCGCGATGCTCGGCAGGTGGCGATCGAAGTGAGGGACACGGGTATCGGAATACCCAAAACGGCGCTCGCTCGCATTTGGCAGCCCTTCGAGCAGGCTGACGATACCATCTCCAGTAAATTTGGTGGTACAGGGCTTGGGCTCTCGCTCGTCAAGGCGCTCGTTACGCTCCACGGGGGTGAAGTTGACGTAGACTCGAAACCAGGGGAGGGCACATGTTTCCGAATCATGCTACCCATTGCGCAAAGTCTAGCCGTCGCATGACAAGCGTCACTGCGACACGAATTTTTGCATTCTTGTTGTTTGTCCTACTCAGCAGTTGCACGCGCGGCAAGAACGAGAAAAGGCCGCAAAAGCCTCGGGTAACGCNNGGATCGAGCGCGATGCTGCCCCTGGTAGCAGAGGCTGCCAATCGTTACATGCTAAAGCACCCGGACGTTGCAGTTGACGTGTCGGCGGGTGGCTCTGCACGGGGTGTCGAAGGCGTGGTGCGTAAAGAGCTTTCGATCGGCACGAGCGATGTCGTTGCCGGAAATGACGTTGCGGCTAGACTCGACGATCACCTCGTTGCGGCCACTGGTTTTGCTACTATGGCCAACCGCGGGGCCTTCAACGACAAGATTCAGTCACTCACGCTCGTTCAACTCAAGGGCATCTTTTCCGGCACTATCAAGAATTGGTCCGAAGTCGGCGGAAGCCCTCAGACTATCGTGGTTATCAATCGGCGCAAAGGCTCGGGAACACGAGTCAACTTCGGCAACATTGTTCTTGGCGGCGATCACTTTGTTCAAGGATTGGAAGAAGAAAGTTCGGCCCTCGTTCTAACGATGCTCGAGCAAACCACAGGGNNCGTTCGAACGATGCTCGAGCAAACCACAGGGGCAATTTCCTACCTCGCTCTGTCATATTTGCGCGACAGCCTGATCTGTTTTAAGGTGGCCGGCGTCGCGGCGAGCAATGAAAGTATCGCGACTGGAGCATACCCAATTTGGTCGTACGAGCACATGTACACTCTTGGTCCAGCCAACGGAGCCATCAAGGACTTCCTCGACTTCATGCAATCCGCGGAAGTCCAAAACAGCATCGTGCCCGCCAGCGGCTTTTTGCCAATTGCTGGCATGCGCATCAAGAGGGGCCCTTAGTTGTGAATCGACGCCTTACCCGGCGCGCACCGCTTGTCAGTCTCGACGCGAAGCTGCGCTGTCTTGGTTCAAACGGGGCCGGAGCGATCTGCACGGATCGACTTTCCGCCATTCCTCAACGCGTGCAGCAATTCCAACTGTTACCCGTTTGACAACACGGCTAAGGGTGTTCCCAATCCTCTCCCACCTGTGCAATAGAGGGTCATGTCAGCCCGCAGCGCTGCTACTCTTGGTGAATTACCTTGTGCCTAATCGACCACCGAATCAGTCGCCGCGGCAAAGCCAATGCAAGCGGCACCCGACGGATTTCACCGGCTTTGAGATACCACTCCCCGAACCTCACTGCTCGTGGCTGAACGAGGCCGAAAACGTCATAGTAACGAATCGCGCGGACTAAAGGTCGATATTCAACTAAGCGCATATCGAGCAGTTTCGTCTAGCTCTGCGACGGATGTGTGGAGGGCTTGTGATTACTTGACACCTCGTCGCGCCGGAAAAACAATCCCCAAGCCGGCGCCGCGTCTGAGTCGAATTCATTTGTCGTAACGGCACGGAAACACAGGTGCTCCCGTGACAAATTCGCTAACCTGCGGCGCTTCAAATGTCGCGGCTGCGATGAAAGGTCACTCATATCCGTAACTTGCAGCGCTTGTTAGTATGACCAACAACTCACTTATGGCCGCCGATCCCAGACCGTTGCAAATGAAAAAGATTCGTGCCATGCGTGAGCAGCCAACTCGTTCTCTGCGCGCGGGAACTCTGAAGGTCGGATGCAATGGATAGAAACCAAAATGCCAATCGCGATACTATTGATGACATCTCGATCCCATCTGAGCGGTGTGAAATCCAAGAACTGAGGTCGCTCGTTGTGCCCGCGGCGAGGCCTACCGAGCCTGCTGCTAGAGCGGAAGTCTCTCTTTGGAGTTGGCCAACTTCCGATGCTCTACCGTCCGACGAAATGCAGGTTGGCGCGGTGGATGCGGCTGAAGCAAACCGCCTCACGGAAACCGGGTCCGACACGTTGCTCCAGGCGGAGCCCCCGGCACTTCATGACACACTACCTTCGCCACCGCCGAGCACCGACTATCGCGAGTGAGGTGCTTGATTGGCAGTCGACATTTCTTCCGTCGAGCTAAGCATGATGAATGTGGCAATTCTTCAGAACCTACGTCCCTAATTCTGCTGCATGGTGCAATGATGACGTATCAAGGCCTCGGGGTAGTAATTGCGGAGCACTGGACAGGGTCTTAGCGAGCGAGGCTCGACAGCGCATAGCGGATTGATGGTTTATTCTTAATTGGAACAGCCGGACTACACCGCTCATGCTGCGCAACAATTGCGTACGTTTGACGACTCAGAAATCACCTTAGAAGTCGCGTGCATTGCTCCGCTTCTCACCAACACCAATTCAATACTGCAATGGGCAGACGAATTTATTTCATACTGTTGCACTTGCAAAGGTGTTCCCCAAACTAACGGCTAATCGGACTGTTTAGCTTTTGTCACGACTCAGTCATAAATTGAATTGCTCTGGCTCTGGCGAGGAGTAACTTGATGATTCGTACAGAACCGGAATCGCTTCTGGACATTGACTGACCGGAGGTAGCATTGGCTCAGAGACAAAAGTCGCAACAAGAACGGGACCTCGATGACGAGGCGCGACTCAACTGGTTTCTTCGTGCGGAGGGTACTGCGCTAAGCCAGGAGGAGCTGATCGAAATTACCGGTTTGCCCGCTAGCCGTGCTTTGAGCGGCTTGAGCCGGCTAGCTGACGATGGGCTCATTCGCCGAGTTGGCCCCAATTCGTGGCGGGTGTCCCGTCGAAGCAACAGCGAGGTCGCTAATCTTTAGTTGAGAAACGTCAACGGGAGCGGCACCGAGCTGCGAGAGTAAGGATTCAGCCCGGCGTGGCTGGGCCGCAGCTACAAAATCCGGCCCAGCCTTTTCCAATATCTTTTGTAGTTGCGGCACGGAACCGTCGGGGCCCGTCGTCGAGCGCTCAGATGAAACCCAAACTGCGCAGTTTCTGGACTTCGGCCGCGACCGCTTCAAGCCCGCCCTGAGCGTACATTACCGTAAGGCGCTCCGCGGTGAGTAGCGAGAGAACCGGGTTACGAAACTTGTTATTATAGTTGGCGGTGTCGGTGGGGTTGAACCCGAATTGCGCGGCCAATGTCTTGAGAAGCAATTCCACTTCTGTAACCGCTGGCCCCGTAAACGTAAAGTCAGCATCCGACAAGTTGTGGGAAGTGTATTCAATCAAAAGATTGGGTGGCGAGCCCGAGGCGGCGTTCAAGTCGATGCTGCTAAGGCGTCGTAAAGCGGGCAACCGAAGTCTCCCTTGCGAGTCGCGACGTAGATAGCCTGCGGCAACGGCGTCAATGCGAGCCATGATCGCCCCGGCTCGCAGCCAATTGACAACCTTGTATTCGTTACTGGATGTCGGGTTCGAATGAGCACAGGCTTCCGTGATGACGAATTCAGGGGGTAAGCCTCGTTTCATTGACTCGGCGACCCCGATGATGTGATGGGCGCCGGTCCTAGAATCACCCGCGCTTCCCCAAGCGTCATTGGTGCCGCTGCCGCCGAAATTCAATTCGGCGAATTCGGTTCCGTCGGCATTCCACTGAAATACTATCGGCTTGGCCCAGTCGTGCCAAATGGGAGCGCCGAGAGTGAGATCGTCGCTAATATGAAACTTCGGATCTGTGTGCGTGTCTCCGGAGCCAACTTGAGGCAGCCCTTCGCCGTTTGAATTGCCGTAAACTCGGCGATAGTTGGCGGTGAAGCTGCCAAAACTCAAGTCATTGAATGTCTCATGAATTGGAAGGCCGCCCGGGTATGAATGGTGGCCGCCAAACACGCTGCCGGGAGCGGAAAAGAATGCCTGCGGCAGCTTCGGACAGCGCGAGCCGTCATCCCGCAGCGGAGGAAACACGCCGGCCTTGAGCCCGCCAGGAAACGTCGCATCGTCAGCGGTATTCACGAGCCCTTCGGAGATTAGTTTGGCCAAAATGGCCGTCTTTTCGGCGGCTCCGACCTCGATCCGATGCCAAACGCAAGTCTCCGGATTTTCGACTGCGTCCTCGGTTTGCTGGCGCAACTGCTGGCTGCGCAAATGTGCTATCTGCCCGGAGAGAAACGTCCGCGCGGAGCGGACCATCGGAGACTTGTTCGCAAGATCTATTGCCCGCGCATTGCCGGCACCTGGCACGGTTTGATCAACCGCCCATNNACGTTCATCACACGCCTCCTCTTTCATTGTGAGCGCGAACGTTTCTTTTGTTCGCAGCTCCACTCTAAGCCAGTATTTCGAAGTTATTGCGCCGAGCTGATGAACATTCGATGAATGCGAAGCATGCTCGTCGCCGCATTGCGCGGCGATTTGAAACATGGCCGAGTAGTCGCGGTAAGTGGCCCACAATTTCGTGCGGATCTCATGACGAATTCACGCGTTTGCAACGATTGTAGTGCTGCGCGTTGGCACCACCCAACGGCGACCCCTCGTCAGTCTGCGATACGCACAACCTACCGCGGCTCTTCAAATCCACTGACGCGCGTCGCCATCACAGCAAACAATTGTGACTCTGAATCTGCGTGTTGCCCGAAGGTGGATTCGAAAAATGACGCCTTGGAAACTATGTCGACCTTTTTCAGTTGCGACAATTCAAGTCTTAGATCTGCGCGCATCGCTTCGAAGGCCTCGAGTATCTCATCATGCTGCGCCGTGAGCGCCTGGAGCTGGGAACTAAGTTTTGGAAATCGCTGCTCCAGTCGAGGGAAGGCAGTTATTTCTTCGAATTCGAAGTGTTCAACAAGCTGACTGCTCAATAGCTGTGCCTGTCGATTGATTTCGGAATGCAACGGTCCTGTTTCGAAGTCCCCTTCGACAAGGGTCCTCAGCATTGCTACCAAATGAACGACCTGCGAGCCGAGCAGCGAATGGTCGTCGGACAGCAGTTCCAAGTCATCCATCAGTGGCCTGTATCGCTGCCATGCTATTGTCGCAGTTCTGATACCATCTATCGCATTGGCCTGCCTGTAGGAAAGCCTCAGCCTCACGCACGTGATACGAAGCGTGAAACATTTGTGACCAACGTTTTGTCTAGCTGGCGAACAATCTGATCAGTGATACTCAGTCACGGAGTGTTATGGCCGACGAGATGCAGATATCACCATTCTGTCACGTGTTTGTCATAATCCAACATTAGAGTGTGGTGCTTTACTGCGGAACAACAGCGTGATCCAAACCTATGCAGTTTTTGGTAGCTTGATCGTAGGTCTAGCTCTAGTCGTCTGGGCAACGAAAACTGTATCAAGGGCTCCATACAGCACCGATCGCAGCGTGTTGCAAATTCTCCGCCCTCGACGAGCGACAAGACGCCTGTGCAATCGCGGTGTTCGTCACCTGCGTCGCGGTGCATAAGACAAATCCACGCAATTGCTAAATCTTGCTGCACGGGTTGCGCGTTCTTGCTTTTCACGCGAACGTCGCAGCTTCGTTGCTTTGCAGGTCTACACTGCCTAGTGACCGAGATTCGATGCGCGAACATTCGTTGGTACAGCCCGGCTGCGGCAGCGAGGGCATTGTAGAGCGATACTATCGCCTGCACGCACCGGTGTATGACGTCACTCGCTGGACGTTCTTGTTTGGGCGCGGCGATATCGTGCGCCGCGTCGCAGAGCAAGGTTCCGCGGAACGTATCCTAGAGGTCGGATGCGGCACCGGCCGTAACCTTACAGAGCTCGCCCGACTATTTCCGCACGCTCGCATTACCGGCCTAGATCTGTCGTCGTCCATGCTCGAACGCGCAAAGAAAAGGGTCGCTCCGTTGGGTGACCGCGTAGAGCTTGTACGCCGGCGTTACGACAAACCATTGCACCCTTCGCCCACGTATAATTTGGTACTATTTTCCTATTCTCTGACGATGTTCAATCCCGGGTTAGAAAGCGCGATTGACTCCGCTTCGCTGGATCTCGCGCCGGGTGGGCGGATAGCCGTGGTAGATTTTCACGACTCGAACTGGCCGTGTTTCGAACACTGGGTAGAGTTCAACAACGTCCGCGTGAACGGTCAGGTGCGACCTCTCCTGCTGGAGCGATTCGCCCCACTACACGACGAAGTTCGGTCGGCATACGGGGGAATATGGCGGTATTTGCTGTTTCTCGGGCAACGGCAACGAGACCTAAGAGATATGGCCGCATCCGCCTGACCACACCGGCGGGGGCGACCCAGTGATTTCGGCAATCGGAACGGTCAGCCACACTTTGGACTCGACCGTAGGCAGCGCACTGAACACGCTTGGGTCCGCCGCCAAAGCAGTTTTGTCCTTCTTGTAGGGATGCCGCATCGAAGAAGCGGCCTTTCCTTCAACTGCTGTTATTGCGACGCGGCCTGATTTGGCTCATTCGAGCAAATGCACATGGCGCCAAGAAGCGAAAGGCCTGGAGGGCCAAAAGAAAAGGGCCCGAGGATTTCTCGGGCCCTTGACGACACGAGTGTCGCCTAAGTAGCGGTGCGCAGAGGCGCCGCCCGGGTTGGTTGAGTTGTGGCGAAAGGAAAGGTAGGCGAATTGCGGCGGATGTCGCGTGCCAAACGTGAGAAATGATGATGACAACATGTGGATATCGAAGCCCGATACGGTTGCAGCGCGGCATGAAGATGAAGTGGCCACTGTTGTCGAGAGCGGTGAGCCGGGAGCAGGGCAAGGCCAGCTAGGATTGACGCGACCCGCTCGATGGGCGTACAGGATTCAAAGAAGGAGCCTACAATGCCGTCTGAATACGAGACCTTTTGGCAGTTCGAGCGTTACGCGGTCGTGGGGCATTCGGCAAAGCGGCCGTTCCCGCGTTTGACATACGGTGGGCTCAAAAAGAACAAAAAAACAGTCTACGCCGTCGACCCAAGTGTGTCCAGCATCGACAATGACCCAACGTTTGCGGATCTGAGTGCACTACCCGGGCCGATTGACGCAGTCGTCATTGAAGTTCCGAAAGCTGAAACGCACAGCTGGGTCGAAAAGGCGTCGGACGCGGGCATCGAAAACGTGTGGCTCCACATGAACACGGACACCCCCGAGGCCCTCGCCACGGCTCAAGAACGAGGCCTGCACCTTCGCAAGGGGACCTGCGCCGTCATGTACCTGAACCGAGGCTTCTCGCCGCACGCAATACACGGTTTCATTATGAAACTGATGAAGAGGTATTGAGGCGGAGGACGGTTACGTATTACTTGCGAGCTCTCGATGCTGCGACGCGATCATTCGTACGTATGGCCAGCAATAGCATCGAAGCCACCATCGCGGCGAGTGCCCAGAGGGGCATGGCGGGCACCGCCGTAATCGGACCGCTTACGACCAACTCCATGCCCACAGGAGTTGCAGCTAGATAATCGCGGACGTCGAGCTCCCCGATTACTTCTTCAGCGGCGCGGCAAGTGCCCAGACCGAGAGCATGGCCAGCATGCTGCCCGTGCTTGGATCGATGACGAAGAAGGCGGCCTTGCTGCCATCCGCTGGCACCAGCAGAATTGTGACGCGTGAGTGACAGCACGTGATCGTTTTGGTGTGCCTCGAGCGGCAATTCAATCACCGATGCAAATCATAACTTTCGATTCGCGCAAATCGATGTTGGCGTTTTAAGTTACGTCGAGCAGCGTTGATTCGGGTACACCGCTTGGCAATACTTCGGGCGGCACGGCTTGGTGCACCAATGGGGATGACGATGTGGTCCGGATCGTCGATCTGGCCAAGGGTTCATTTACCGAAGTTGATCTGAGCAGCCAACACCTGTCACCGGGGTCGATCGCTCTGAACAGCACGGATGCCTGGGTCATCGCCGCCGCCAACGAGAACACCAACAACTCGACGATTAACGTCGTGCAAATCTCGCGCGCGACCCACAAGTTCGTAACGACGTTTCCCCTGGATTCTGGCCCAGGGCTCAATGTCAGAAGCATCGTTGCCACCGACAACGCAGTCTGGATTTCGGTGAGCGGGAGCAGCGGCCCGGTTCTCTACAAAATCGACGCGACTTCAACGCCCACCGGTTACGCTGTAAAAGCCCCGGTGGGCGTTGCCAGTCAGACCTCAAACAGCGTACTCGTTGGCAGTGGCTCCATCTGGCTCCTGGTCAGCAATAACTCCGAGATACTCAAGCACAGATCGCGACCAAGGATGAACCTTTTGTCGCCCGGCGCATGTCTCGCACTGTCTACAGAGTCTTCCCATACCGACGGAATCGGTTCATTTACACGCCAATTTAGGGTGCGATCTTGCGTCTGCACGATCAGGCAAGCTAGCGTGGTCGCCAAAAACGCCGTTGCCGCAATGGCCTTGGTCATGTATTCGACTAGTATAGTCCATTGAGCGCATACGTGGTAGCAACACAAGCGCATCGCCTACGGCGGGGCATGGCGGTCCCTGATGTTTCTGGGCGAAAAGGTTCTAATCTGAGAATGATTGCCCGATTCAGGGAACAGTTGTCGGGGCCGGAACCCCGACAACTAGACAAGCTCAAGACTTCGTGACGATCTCGTCAATTGTACCAAAGCGAGCGACCAGGATGACGCGCTGTCTTCGCGTCGAGAACCTGAGCCGGCATGGGGAGAATAAAGTAATTTCGTAGTGAGCACAATCGTCGATGTCACAGAACGTCGCCAGATTGAAGCACAGCTAGTGCAGGCACAAAAGATGGTCGCGATCGGCGATTTGGTTAGCGGCATCGCTCACGATTTCAACAACATATTGCTTGGCGTACTCGGTTATGCGGAACTTGCTAAAGGTGACGTCGGCATGAGCCAATGCACTCAAGCACACCTAGACGTTATCATTGATTGCGCAAAACGCGGTCGCGACCTAGTGGAGCGGATTCTGACTATTGGCCGGAAAGGCCATGCCGAACGGCGCGCCATCCAATGGGAACCCGTGATACGCGATGCACTGAAGCTCATTCGCTTTGCGCTACCAACGAACATTAAAATCGATGTCCAAGTCGATCCAAGGGTTCCCGCTGTTTGGGCGCATCCAATCGAGTTGCAACAGATATTCATGAATTTGGTGATTAATTCCATTCATGCGTCAACCGAGACAGGCGGCACAATCTATGCTCAAGTCGCTATGCCGGATATCGACGATGATTACTTGGCCGCCCATGCTGAAAGTAGGTCAAATAAGCAAGTATGCCTGAATGTGATCGACCAAGGCAGTGGAATGTCGTCAGATGTACTAGAGCACGTTTTCGAGCCTTTCTTTACAACAAGGAAAGCGACTGAAGGCACTGGACTCGGCCTATCTATTGTTCATCAAATCGTCAAGCGCCTTGGCGGAACAATAGTCGTGAAAAGCAGCCTCGGGAAAGGCACGCACGTGAGTGTTTGCTTGCCAGCAAGCGATATAAATGCCGCAAGCCTGCGACAGAACGACGAAAGCGCAAACAATCCCCAACTCAAGTAGCGGCTCACCCTGAAGCATTGAGTGGCGCAACAACGTCCAAGTTCACCCGTTCGCCTGTATGGACGCCTATGCGCAGTATTTTCGCGTCCAGTGTGCAGCTTGAATTGCGGCAAGTGCATGCGGCTCAGGTGCCGAGCGACATGTAGCCAAGTTGCCCTTGGACCGCCTACATTGGGCTTGGGGCATTTGAAGGGTCCCACTTTCAAGGTAACCCCAACGCGGTGCGCGCCTGGCGGTTGGATGGCGCACGATTGAGCACTTCTCGAAACTCGATTCTCGCTTCGACGGGTCGTTTGGCCCCGAAAAGGGAGTAGGCCCTTCCGAGACGCATTTCGATATCGCCGGGATAGAGTTCGATGACGGAAGAGTACCCTTCTGCAGCCGCTTGGTAGCGACCGAGCCGATAGAGCGCCCAGGCACGACGCGAACTCGCAAAGTAATTCTTGCTGTCGATCCGGAGAATTGAATCGGCCACTGTAACGGCATTTTCAAAGTGCTCCGTGGCAACAAGGGACTTGAGCTGCCCGAGCAATGGTTCCACCGCCTCCGGCGCTAACTTCGCCGCTCGAGCGTAGTCGGATGCGGATGCCTCATGTCGCCCCGCTTGCGCCTCCAGGTACGCCAACCGCAAGCGCGGAAAGTACGCTTGCGGCAGTTCACTCACGGCATTGGCAGCGGCGTCAACGGACCTCGTCAATTCTCCGGTGACTTCCAGTCGATAGCTTTCTGCCAAGGGTGCCGGCACCGATCGAGCCACGCTGGGACTCGATGTCAGCAGCAATGAGAGCAACGCTACCCCAGCGATTACCGGAATTGTCAGGTAGGCCAAGATTCTATCCAGATTCACTGGCTGACTCAGCGTTGTTTGGAATGTTGCCGAATCGTCAACAGCGGCACGTATGGCTTTGAGCAATGTCCGCACACCGCGTGTTAGGCTGAGCGAGGTTACCGTGCCATCTTGCATCTCTACGGTGGCTGCATAGCGACACAACAGATGACCCAACCATCGAATCTCGAGACTTGTGTTCGCGTCAAGCACAACTGCACTACGATGCGCGTGAGTTTGGCTCGTGATCTTTGCGCCGATGCCAAGCGTCACCCCTAGCGAGTTTAGGCGATGAAGCCAACCTGGAAAGATCCATTCCGGCATTACCGTTTCGGTCATCACCGATTGGCCTCCGAATGGGGGCACCCGGGGCAGCGCCAAAGCCAAGATTGCGAGCGGGGACTTCGGCCTTCCCGCGTAGGTCGTAAATGCAGCAACCCCATCGAGATCAGAGAAATAGAGCCGATCACCGGTGGTAAGATCGAGAAGCGACCGCAGCCCGATAGGCGAGATCTCCGAGCGTATTTTCCGAAGTCTTCCTTGGGAATTCAATGCGAACTCGGCGCCCACTTTCAGTATGGGCAACTCGGGAACTAGGGCAAGTTCTGCGGGTGCGACTCGGTCGCCTTCCGCCGGGATGCCGAACGGCACGTACCTTGGAGGCCCGTCGCAAAGTGTCGCAAACTGGAGCAACTGGAATGGGAGTGTCGGTACTCCAAGGTAGCCGCTGCTTTGTACTTGAAGGTGTACGTGCGGTCGCGGACTTCGACCGGATGAACCACAGCGTGCAACAGGAGTACCCGCTGACAACGACTGCCCTACTTTCACCCCGGCTGACCCCTGACGCAAGTGGGCAAGTACCGAAAAAAGAGTCGGGCCGTGTTGAATGATAACGACGTTTCCGAACGGGTAGTTCAGGTCCTGAGTACCCGGAGGGTTGTCCTGGTGCTCCGCATAAACGAAGACCACGGTCCCGGCCAGCGGCGCGCACACCGGCGTGTCGAAGCAATAGTACTCGGTTGCCGCTAGGCCTTGACCTCTAAAGGGGAATCCATCAGCGTCCGTGATTTCGAAATCGAGAGCGTGTTGCCAAGGTGGCTGATGCGTGTGCGGCCCGTTGAACCCCTGAGTAACCGTCCAAGTGCCCTGTACGGGCATAAATAGCCGAACCGGCCCAGGGAGCCCGAACCTAGCCCGAAGCATCCGATTGTGATCTAGGTTGGACTCACCGTTGGCATTGGGCAATGCCGGTGGATGAGGCGCGCGCCCCGGATGCCTCAGTGCGAGGGCACGCAGTATGAGTAGCGTCACGATGACGAATGGCCATGCCAGCAATGGTACACCCCATCGCGTGAAAGTTGGCGCCATGACGAACGTTAGCCACGCCGATGCGAGTGCTCCAACCGTGGCCCAAATCGCAGCCGAACAGCTCGGCACGAAAAACACGGTGCCCAAGGCCGCGCAAACCAGGAGGCTATTGTATCCAGCGGTCTGAATCCAGATGGGGTCCAAGTGGCTAAACGTGAATCTTCCGAGCAACATTGCGACCGTAACACCGAGCACCGAAAACATTGCCAGGATTCGTGAAGCAAACAACCCTGCAAGAAGTACCAGAACACCCGCAGACGTCGTTGGATTGAAGACAATGCTGCCCAATGCTCGCAACACGTCGGCGCAGATGCTCGGTAGTTGAATCGGCAAATCAGGAACAGCAGCCGCTCCGATGAGTACCGAATAGCGTCGTGTCGGGAGTTTTTGCCACGGAAAGCTCATCACCAACACGAATGGCAGCACCAAGCTAGGCAAACCCCATACCCGGTCGAGCCATTCGGAAAGGCTCGCGGTAAGCAGCGTCGCTGCAACCCCAAGCACTACGGCTTCACCAACGAGAATGGGCGTCAACGGCTGACCGTGACCCAGCGCCAAACCGCAAAGAAGCGCGTTATATCCGAAGAAACCCTGCTCCGCCAAGTCACGCCGGTAACCCAACAACGACACCACAATCCTCGCCGAGATCACAGCCAGGATTCCAGTCAGACCTGCAACAAGGTCCAAACTCGAGGCCCCCAACATAAGGAGACCGACCGCCGTGCTCCGTCCGAATATGAGCGCCGCGTATGCCCTAAGCCCCGAAAGCCAGCCGCGTGCGCTCGCACCCATAAGTGCATGAAACCACTGCTTCGCCATGGCCGTCAGCGCGCCGCAGCTTGGCGCCCCTCCATTCCTTTCACTGCACGACAGCGCCAGAACGAACATCGCGCAAACCATCGTGATGATCGGAAAGGTTCGATCGCGCCCGTTCAATTGCAAGTCGCTCGGGAACAATCTCCGGACCGATTAGGTCTTCGAGCGTCTCTTTTCGCCGGATGAGTTCGACGTCCCCGCTCTCGCTGATGAGCACACACGCAGGGCGCAGGTGAATAAATTGCATCGACTGCGTGAAGGTGTAGGCACCCACGGGGCGAATCAAAACTGCGTCGCCTGCCGAGAGAGGCGGAAGCGCGACGGATTCGCGAACACAATCGATGTTCATGCAGAGTGGACCGTAGACGGTCGTATCTTCGATAAAACCATCGGATGGGCAACACGGCTGCAACTCAAGCCGATACCACCACGCGGTGAACAACAGATTAACCCCCGCATCAATGACAATCGAATTACGACCGGTCGGCAAGCGCTTGCTCGCAAGAACGGTAGATACCAACGTACCGCAATCATCGACGAGCGCTCGCCCCGTTTCCAAGTAAACAGGGAGTTTTGCCCCCCGCTGCTGCGCAAGTGCCCGTCCAATCTCGCGAATATATTCCTCTTGGCGCGGCACGAGAGCCCCCGACTGGTACTGAGTAGCCAACGAGTTCGTGGACGCAAAGCCCCCCCCCAGGTCCAAATGGGTGGGACGGCAACCCAGCGTAGCCTCGATATACTCCGCAAATTCGGCAAGCTTCGTCGCGGCGCGCCCGTATGCGCGCGGATCCACGATATACGTACCTATGTGCGTATGCAGGCCGCCCAATTCAATGTGTGGACTATCGGTGATGAATCTAGCAGCTTGCTCGGCGACACCTGATTCCAGCGAGAACCCAAATCGATCCCAGCGAGGTACTATCCCGGCGTCCAAAGCAACGCGGAGGCCCACCTTGGGTCTGGTTCGAGCCGCCTGGGCAATTCGCTCGATGAGGCGAAGCTCTTCGAAATGGTCGGCATGAATGATCGCTCCTTCTTGAATCGCTCGCTGCAACTCTGCTTCCGATTTGGCAGGCCCATTGAACACTATCTGATTCCCAGGCACGCCCAATCGGCGGGCTTTCTCATACTCCATTCCAGACACGACTTCTGCAAGTGAACCCGATCGATGAAATATGGCACAAATCGCACCAAGGTAATTGGTCTTATATGACCAGCACAACTGCGACTGCGGCAGGTGCTTTTCGAGCGCCAAGCGCGCCTCATCGATACTTCTATTCAGCGTTCCTTCGCTGAATACGAAAAGTGGGGAGCCAAAGTCCTTGATCAAAGAATCAACATCGACGCCGTCGATTTGAGTCCTGGACTCTAGACTGCCACGATGACCAACTTTATTCATCAAGCCGGACGCATTTCGAACGATTGTAGGAACTTCGTAGCGAGGTTTGGACGAATTCATAGGATCAAGCATGTGTCATTGGAGGGGGAGTGAGCGAGCTTCGCGTGCCTTGGGTGAGGAGAGCGTCCATGTCTTCCAGCGTGCCGGTAGTTTCCATTGCGTGACGCACGCAGATGACGCCAGCGCGCCCCTTATCGAATGAGCAAACTTCTTCCCCCAGGGCAAGGCGCAGTAGGCCATACGGGAGATTAACGCCGGCGGCTGTTGCCAAATACACCCAAGCGGGGAACCGCGGATTGATTTCGATCAGATGAATTCCACCCTTCTTGTCGCGCAGTAGTTCGAGTTCGCAGCCACCTCGCCACCTAAGCGTCCGCACGACCCGGCGAGCCGTATCAAGCAAGTCCGGGTCATCAATGGTCACGGCTCCCCATGCTTTGCCCATTCGGGTCAGAAGCGTTTTGCGCATGGCCACGGCCCCCGTCATTCGACCGTGGCCATCACCGAGGCACACGACATCGAACTCTTCCCCCTCGACGTATCGTTGTGCAAGTAATGGCAAACCCCATTTTCCGGCCAGACTCCGAAACTGAGACATCGCGTCTCCGAGGCCTCGGACAACCTCAGCGCCACAGTGTAGACCCTTCAACACGTAGGGAAATCCGAGCCGATCACCTAACGAGGCAAGCGCATGATCCTCGAATACTGAGTGGGTTTCCGGCGTCTGAATACCGACGCACCGTGCCAATTCGGGAAGCCGGTCTTTTGCACGGTTAGCCAGCTCTTCGCGGCGCGGCAAAAACGTCTGAACTCCATGCGCAACAAGTTCACCCTCAATCTCCTGGAAGACCGGCAATTCCAAATCGAGGCATGGAATGACCGCATCGAGCGGTATCTGTTGCTGAATCTCGAATAGTCGCTTCAGGTAGGCAACGGGGCCCGCGCTGGGATACGGAACGAGAAAGGCCTCATCGAGTAGCGCCGGTGCGTAAAGTGAAGAATCGAGAACATCATAGGCAAGGCCCACGATCCGAACTCGATCACCCAATGCTTCACGCAAACTGCGAATGACACCCGGCCCTGGCTGCGGGTTCTCACCAAGGTGAATGCCCGTCACCGCAACGGTGATGGTGTTCTTCATGCTAACCTTGCCCGGAATTACCCAGCAACTGGTAATTCTCCAGAGTTTTGATGAATGTACCTAGATCTGTGGACACATCGTAGGAACAATCATGCGTCGCCCCAAGAGAGTCGCGGATCTGGGGCAAGGTCAGCCCCTGCTTTAGCCCGCGCAGGAGGGTCAAACCGGTGGAGTTCACGGTGTAGGAGTGGCCGGTTCGCGGATCAAAGACAAAGCCGGTATCGCTTATTGCAAGCAGCCCCAAGTGACTAGTGTCCATTCTTCCCTTTCGACGGAAACCCGATCTTCGCGTCGTTCCTGACATTGATTCGAGCGGCGTAGCTCCAACGTTGGGGTTAGTGTTTCAAAGTATTTCATTCGGCTCACAAATGAGAGCGTGACAATTGCGTGAATTCAACGCGCACCTGCGGATACAGAACCGTGTTCTTCCCCTAGCAATCACGTCACTTGAATGACAGCGGACGCCGCCTATGAACACTGCGTCATCTAAACGGGGGTGGACGACGCACGTAGCTGGGCGGATACGCAGCATGGGGGGAGAGCCCGCTCCCGCGCTTCGCTGTACTTCGGCTGGTTTGTTCTGCTCCAGGTCGGGCAACCAATCGAGATCACGAGCAATTGTGTAACTGTCTGCGACTCATGTCCTTAGTTGAAGTCGGGTACTTCCTCCAAAGTTGTTGTGGAGCGCTTCCTTTGCAATTTTGCAAAGTACGAGGCGAAGTGCGCGAGCTTACTGGTGTGGGGGACCGTTCAGGCCGTCACCTGCAGAGTCCTGTCGAAGTGTTGCAGGTCAGTCTGGTGCCGCAACTCCAACCTTGACGGCAATCTGGAAGGCACGCGCCCACGCTGATGGCGCAAACGTAGTTCGTTCGACAGTCCGAGTTTGCCGAGCAGGAAGCAGCGCAGTAGGAGGTGCCATCGTCATAGGTAATGCACGTTGCCAGCGAGGGGCAGGCTGTCGTGGTGCTGCATTGCTGCGTGCAGTAGCCGCCGCTCCACTGCGTGCCAGAGGTCGTGCTCTCTTCAGGGGTGCAAATCCCCGAACTGCAGTCAACGTTCTGCGCGCAAGCGGCTCCAATTGCGAGCTGCTTGCCGACGCAATTTCCCGTGCCCGTGTCGCAAGTCAGGCTGGTTCCACAACTCCAACCTTGACGGCAGTCTGGAAGGCACACCTTGGCGGATGTCGAACAGATGTACCCGGTGCGACAGTCCGAGTCTGCCGAACAGGAAGCAACGCAGTAGGAGCTGCCGTCATCATAGGTGATGCACGTTGCCAGCGAGGGGCAAGCTGTCGTAGTGCTGCATTGCTGCGTGCAGTAGCCGCCGCTCCACTGCGTGCCGGAGGTCGTGCTCTCTTCGGGGGTGCATAGCGAGGACTGACAGTCGGTGTTCAGCGCGCAAGCGGCTCCAACAGCTGAGGTGCCCGCGGGAGTTACACAGTTACCGTTGGATGAATCACAAGTAAGACTTGACCCGCAGCTGAAGCCGAGGCGGCAATCTGGTAGACATGCCGCAATAGAGGTCGAGCAAACGTAGCCGGTTCGACAGTCGCCGTCTGCGCCGCACGTCGTCGAGCAAAACGCCGTGTTGTCCTCAAAGGTTACACACGTCGATCCCGCGGGGCAGGCGGCGGATGTTCCACATGCCTGGCTGCAGAACCCGCCCGTCCACGAGACACCAGTTCCGGACTGCGATTCTTTGATGCAGAGGCCAGTAGTGCAGTTCGCGTCCGAAGCGCATGGCTGCCCCAAGGCAACGGTTGAAGGCGCACTCTCGGCTGACGAGCATGCCACGAGCGTTGCCGGCCACGAGCATCCGATGATGAGTCGAGCGATCAGGAAATAGAACCGTTCGGCAGAGGGTAACGAAAGTGTAATAAGTCGCATGCTACCTTTTTCCTGACTGGGAGGCCGCCCACCGCGTGCCAGCGACTGACCGCCGGCGGCAGACCGTAGTGCCGTCTGCGACGTTCAACGGCTCACCAAATTCACGTTCTTCCTATCGATAGATTCTGAATGGCAGCCACCGCAGTAAAAGCATTAGTCTGTTCCCGCTAGTGGGTTTGGTCGACGGGGAAGATGAAAAACAGCTCAGCCTTCACGATCGACGCTAACGCTTTGGCGGCCTGGATTGTCGCTGGCTTGAATCGGCGACAATAGGACGCGACAATAGGAATAGTGCCCACGGCTAAGTCTCTTCGAACGTGCCCAACAGGACGAACCTCCCCCTGACCCAATGCGACTAAGGTCCGATCGTGAACTACCGGGCGCCGGGCAAACGCGATGGGCACGTGCCGCCGTGGCATCAAGAAAATGCGTATCAATCAGAACAAACCCCAGCGTAAACAGTTGAGCGCGCCCACTTTCACGCAGCTCGGCACGTACGACGTTGACGTGACCGTCACCGACGGACTACTGGGAGCGCTCGCGACACTCACCGTTGCTGCGGTTCCCTAGACACGGGCCCGAGCGGGGCGGCCGAAGCTGGCGCACGCTGGGTGTGCGATGCGCAACAGTTGTTCGATCAGCTCTCGCAAGTTCTGCCGCGGACGGCATTTCAGCGCAGAGGATGATTAGACTTAGGGCGAAGTGCCGCAAGGAAAATAAATCTTTGTGCAGTGCAGGTCTGCACGATTGTCACAGAAACGTGGCTTGCGGCGAAAGGACCGGGTTCCTAATCTGCGTGCACTTTGTAACTGTTCTCGTTAGGTTTTGCGATACCGAAATTGGTTGGCTAATAGGACTAAGAGGCGCGTCTTCATGAAAATACATATTCTAGTGACGGGACTAACGTTGACCGTGTGCACGATGTTCGTCTCCGTAGGCGTTGCACAGGCACAAATCAGGGTGACCGAAGCGCAAATCGGTTGCCTCAAGTCGAATGCGAACGTCGGCAACCTAACTACGATTGTCGGCAATGCATGCAACGGCAAGACGTCCTGCTCGTACAAGGCGCCAAACGAGGATCAGTACAAGAAGATGGGTGTGAAGGCACACACCGAAACATTTTGCACGCAAGCCATGGAGATCAAGTATCAGTGCCGCCAGGAGCCTATCAAGTCCGTCAGCGTGCCAGGTGACGCATGGGACCACCCACCTGCCACCCTCTCTTGTGACCCTGCGCCACTTCCGTCGCAACCGGCTGGTGCTAAGTTGAAGGGTTTTGTAGACCTACACACTCATCCTCTGTCTAATCTCGCATTCGGCGGAAAGCTGGTTTACGGAGGAGTAGATGTTGGTTCGCTTCTGCCGAGCGACCCCGACTGCAAACATAATGTTCGCGCCGGAAGCATGGACCAGGCGCTCGGTCACGACAATTCCACGCATGGTGGCTCCGGATTGGACAATCAATGCGGGGACAGTATTCGATCACAGGTTATCCATCAGGTTCAGTCGCAGAACCACGCAAATAACCCCGGTGACAATTCTCGCGGCGCACCGGATTTTAGTGACTGGCCAAAATACGACGACATTACGCATCAAAAGATGTGGGTCGACTGGATTCGACGCGCGTATGACGGTGGGTTGCGGGTAATTGTCGCATTGGCGGTGAACAGCAAGACACTGGGGGACATGACCGCTGGTCCAGGCGACTATGCAACTGACGACAAGTCATCGGCAGACCGTCAGATTAAGGAGACCAAGGACTTCGTTGCCCGCCATGATTTCATGGAGGTCGCCTACTCGGCTGCGGATCTTGAGCGCATTGTCCGAGCAAACAAGCTTGCAGTAGTGCTCGGCATTGAGGTCGACAACATCGGCAACTTACACACCGTGCGCCCGCTCAAGAACGCCCAGATTAGCGCCGAGATCACTCGACTCTACGCCGAAGGCGTGCGCTACATTTTTCCGATTCATCTTGTCGACAATCCATTCGGAGGTACAGCCGCCTATCTCGATACATTCAATTACTCAAACTACCACCTTACGGGACGCTTCTGGGACTTGCGGTGCTCAAATCCTGCAGACAGCATTGACTACGCATTCAATCCAATGAGCAAAGACTTCTTTGCCGTCGCCGGCTTGGCTGTGAAGCTGAATCTCGATATGGCGTTTCGCAATCCACCAAATTATCCAAAGTGTGCGAAGGGTACAGGACAGGTAAATAAGCGCGGTCTCACGCCCGAAGGGATATTCGCGCTCAAAGAGATGATGCGACGTGGAATGCTCATCGACATCGATCATATGTCGCAGGAGTCCGCCAACCAGGCGCTGCAAGCCGCCGAAGCGGTGCCCGGTGGTTACCCACTGAACAGTGGACACAACGGACTGCGGAGTCACAACGAGAGAGCCTTCACCGCCGCTCAATACGCCAGAATTGCCAAGCTTCATGGAATGGCTGGCGTTGGCAGTGCAGATACCGATGCGTACATGTGGATACAGGAATACGACCGGGTCATCAAGGCCATGGGCAACAACGCGGTAGCAGGATTTGGAACCGACACCAATGGTCTTGCTATAGGAATGCCGCACCGGCGAGGCTCGCAGGTGCGTTACGACAAGTCGTTTCCCAAGAGCAGCCTCGGCACGAAGTCGTGGGACTACAACACTGATGGCGTGGTGCACTATGGCATGCTTGCGGATTTCCTGAAGGATGCCAGGACCGCACCGGGCGGCGCCAATCTGATCGACAATAATCTGATGTCCGGCGCAGAGTACTTCGGGCAGACCTGGCAGAAGTGTGAATCCTTGAAAGGAAGCGTGAAGTGACCGTACTTCGAGTTACTTCAATTTGGCCGTGAATTTGCGACCAGGTGACCATTCTCAAGGAATTGCGAGCTCTAGGCGTCCGCCTTGGATGGCTGCCAGGCGAGGAGGGCTCTGCACTGCGGCTCCTCGCGGAGATGCCGTGGTACCCTACGTCCCTATTTGACACGCGCAGTGTGACGTGGTCCGCGATTGACGTGGACCACGCGCGCGCAACATTGCAGCTTTTCGGTGCATGGCAGACGGCCATAATGCGGCCTGGGTTCGACGCGTCCGCACGCAATCTCGCCTGTTATCTCGCTTTGCGGCAACATGAGTTGCCGAGCCTCCAGCTTGCGTTGATGCGCTGGGGGCTTTCGTCGCTAGGGCGCAGTGAATCGCATGTAGAAGCCACTTTGGACGCGGTCATTGCGACATTGGGCGCCATGTG
>PMCK01000087.1 GCA_003154095.1 Myxococcales bacterium
TTATGGCATGAATCGTCGTCATGCGCTGCTGATCGGGTCTCAGAGATGAAATGGGCTCATGCGGCCTGCCGGTTGAAAATAGGCAATATGCGCAAGAATTTGCCGAAAGTTTCGACTCAAGCGAAGCATGTTGGCCACGCCCAATCGTCGGCGATTTGAATCATTTTGTTGCCGCATCGCGTCACGGACGTCGGCCGTCAATTTCGAGTAGGTTGATGCACCGTGCCCCACGCGCAGCAGCACCGCGGAGCCCATCCCGAAGATAGGCATCTGTTTACACTCAGATCGAGTGGCGTACTTCGATTGGCCTGTGAGGAAGCCGCATGGCTACTAGACCGCGGTTACACTCCTAATTCAGTGATTGACGTAGTAGGGCGGCGTCACCAATTACATGCGCGACAGCGCATGGCGCTCCAGCGATCGATGTGTTCGACGAATGCGCGGCAGAGCCGAAAGAACAAGCAAATTGGTGTCGCGGAAATTCGTGACGCTACTCTGCTGATTGATGGCTTCAATCTAATTATTGGCCTTGAAGTGGCACTTTCTGGTGGTCTGCTTCTGCGCGGGGCGGATGGTGCTTTGCGCGATTTGGCCGGGCTGCGCGGCAGCTATCACCCTGTCGAGGAAACGGACGTGGCTCTTGCACTACTGGGCGAGATATTGGACGGTCTGGGTACCAAGGCGACTCGATTTTATCTCGATAGTCCTGTGTCCAATTCGGGAAAACTCAAGGCGCGTATTATTGAACGCGCGCGCGGCTGGAAGCAGAACGCGGAGGTTGAACTTGTAGCAAATCCAGATCGATTGCTCAAAAACCAATTCTGCGTGGTGTCAAGCGACTCCGTCGTACTCGACGAGGCAGGCAGTTGGTTTAATCTATTGGATTTCGCAGTGAGCTCAAAAATAGGCACGGCGTGGATACTAGAACTGGGCGTTGACTAGTGTAGGCGACACGCTATGAAATCTTTGCTTTCGTGCGGTTGGGTTTGCAGCGCGGGTGAATAGCCTTGTCCTGGGGCGATATGTCTGTTGCGCGAGCAATCGGAGACTCGCAAATCAGTAATTACCTGGCAGACTTTTGTGGCAACCAGGGGAATCTCCCAATCATACCTACCGCTCGCGCACTGCGGGTGCTAAGAGCAACTTGCTCAAAGTCGAGTCTGTCCGTTTCAAAGTGCCGTTTGCGGCAATCGGGCAGCATTAGGAAACATAAAGTTGCAAAATACCGAAAATGTCGTGGCCGCACTGGACCAATTGGTGGCAAAGCTTCGGTTGGAGCAGGATTTGCGGTTAGCCTCGGTTTTGCACCATCAACTGCACGTCGCTGCCTGGGCGACTCGCGACGAACTATTCCTCGAACTCCAAAGGGTTCTTCGTAGCACTTTGGAATCGAACGTATCACGTCACTCTGATTCAACGACTCTACAAATTGGAAAGATTCTGGCCGCTATTGAACGGGGCAGTGCGTAGCCCCCGCAACGAAGTGGAAGTCTGCGCCCAAAACTTGCCATGTTGCGACCGAGCAAAGTTGAGGATACTCCGAGACATAACGCACTGAGTCGAAACGCACAGTTTGCCCGATCCGATACGCGCAGTCGTCAAAACTACAAACCGGGTCGCCGGCTTGTAAAACGCCGCTGAATCGCAAAATCCTTGCATCTTAGTGATTCGACAGCCGTCACCTTCAGTCGGCAACCATGTCAATTCGTTCGGTTGAAAATTACCCCGTGCTTCCGGTTTGCCTGCAGCTAATGTGTGCGGCTTTGAAAGAGCTTACCCGCTGTCTGAAACTACAACGATATCGTGTATCGATTTGCGATTGTTACGAAATCCATGAGTAAGAAAGTCTTACTAACAAGCGTCTGCCGTCCTATGGGACAAAAGTCGGGTGAGGGGCCATCGGTTGGGTATGAGCTTCTGCACGCTCAAGTCACGCGTGTTCAGGGGATCTTCAGTCCTCGCACGGTGAATGTCCATTTCTCGCTGGATTACATAGCTGAGAATCTGGATACACCCTCGGTGGTACTTCAATACCCCTCGAAGCGTGAGCTAATTCGCGAGCTCAAGCAGGGTTACGATTACGTTGGCATATCCTTCGTAATGGCTCTGATGCACAAGATGAAGGAGATGGTCGCTCTGATTCGGAAATATTCGCCCAAGAGTAAGATTGTCCTAGGTGGTTACGGCACGACCTTGGACGACGAAGCCCTAAGCCCCTACGCCGACTACATTTGCCGTGAAGAAGGGGTTGCGTACTTTCGTCGCTTGTTGGGTGAGCACGAAATCTCGATGCCGTATCAGCACCCGTTGACGGTGAGCTGGTTGAAGATATTCGGCCTGAAAGTATCAGGCACGGGCAAGATCTTCGCCGGGTTAGGTTGCCCTAATGGATGCGATTTTTGCTGCACTTCGCACTACTACTCGCGCAAACACATTAAGTTGCTGCCAACCGGTAAGGACATTTACGCGGTAGCCGAGCAATACCTGGAGATTGACCCAAAACTCGTCTTCTTAATTATAGACGAGGACTTCCTGCTCAATAAGAAACGAGCAATGGAGTTTCGAGATTGCGTGATAAAAGGGGGAAATAAGCTTTCAATCTTCGCCTTCTCAAGTATCAAAGCCCTTAGCCAATATAAGGTCGAAGAGATCTTGGAGATGGGGATTGATGGCTTCTGGATTGGCTATGAAGGCACGCGTTCCAATTACGCTAAACAACAAGGTCGCCCCATCCCCGAAATTCTTACCGAATTGCGCGAAAATGGCATTACGGTTTTGACCTCGATGATTGTTGGGTTCGACTATCAGAATCAGGAAGTCGTGGCTCAAGAATTGGAAGGGTTGATGGACCTCAAACCGGCACTCTCGCAATTCCTGATTTATGGCCCCGTACCAGGTACACCATTTCACGAGCGAATCATCAAGCAAGGTCTTCTGCAAGATGCTTATGTCAACGACAAGCAGTTGTTCTACCGGCGCTCCGACGGCTTTACGACATTAATCAAACACCCGAGCTTGTCGCCCAAGGAAATCGAAGGAATCCAGCAATGGTGCTTTGAGGAAGACTTTCAGCGGCTCGGGCCGAGCATTTATCGAGTGCTCGAGACACTTTTGCTTGGGTATATGAAACTTAAGGACTCTCCAAATCCGAACTTGAAACGGAAGTCCGAGTTCTATGAAAGGGAATTGCGTAAGGCGTATCCAGTGTTTCTTCCCGGACGGCTATTCGGGCCCAATGCCGAAATTCGCCGATGGATTGGGGATTTGGAACGACGCATTCAGAGTGAGTTTGGTCCAGCCACGATGTTGCAACGATTATTGTCTATCGTGGCCGTCGGGGCAGCTATCTGGACTTGGCTAACTTTGAGGTTCGATTTCCTGCAGCACCCCCACTTGGAACGGACTGAATATCGAACTCCCAACAAACGTTGGAACACGAGCAGCCTCTTGGAGAAGGTACCAGGCGGACCTGCGATTCCAAGTGTATCCGTCAATTTGGACTCATAAATAATTCGAGCATCGCATCACAACGCGCCTGCGTCATATCCGGGCCCCATCAAGGACTGCACATGATATCAAGTAAGAGCAAGACGAACGGGAAAGTGGCGAAACCAGCAGCTCCGCCAAAAGTGGCTGCGTCCGCGCCCAGTGAACCTCGTCCGATTGGGCGCAGATCAACGCCTCAGGTACTCAAAGGCAAGAGTGTAGACTGGGTTAATGTGCATTTCAGCGAGCGTCGCGGCTACAAGCGCGTACACGTGGGACACAAATACAGCCCCAGCGAACACGCAACTCTCTGCCGAAGGCTCCGAGAAGGCATGTTGGGCAGCGGCTACTACATGCAAATAGAAGATCCGTCCGCTCCAACGGGGTCGCTACAAGAGGTACTGCACCCGCAAGATATTGATCGCGTCAATTTCGACACACTGGACGAGTTCATGGCGCAACATCCCGTTTCAGAGTTGCCGCGGGCCGCCGAAGAAATTGTGGGCGAAGACGATCAGCCTTCTTGAATCCTAGCTAGCTGCGAGCTTGGTTGGTGTGCGTCAAGAACACTTGGCGGGTAGCGCCCTCCGCTTTTGCAGTGAAGCACCATTCCCTGTAGCGAGCATTGCCGGCCGTCTCATTGACGACTTGGCCGATGTATCCCGCTTGTTCCCAGTCGACTAACAAGCGCCAAGCATCGGAGATATCTATCTGCAGCAAATCAACGAGGCGAATCGTCGAATAGGAATTGGTCTTGCCGAATGTAGAAAAGGCCTTCAGAAAAAAGGACTGATCTTGTTCGGCGGAATAAATAGCGCGCATAGGGAACTAGACTACGCTCCTGGTCGAACAATTACAAGTCACAGGCCTGCAGTGGGCAGGTCACGGCGCTGTCCGTGCATTTTCCCATGCGGCGAAGCCATTGAAAGTGCGACACTATTGCGCGAAACATGCTGTCGTGAGCGAAATAGCGCACGCCGAATTCGGCGCAGACGGCGCGCACCTCTTTCGAAATCCGAGAGTAGTGAACGTGGGGAAGGGAAGGGAAGAGGTGATGCTCTATTTGATGATTGAGTCCGCCCAAGTACCAAGTTAGGAACTTATTTCTTGGCGCAAAGTTCACCGTCGATTGGACTTGGTGTACCGCCCATGAGCTCTGAATACGTGCGTCTGACGGCAATATCGGAAATATGGGCCCCTCGACGCAATGGGCTAGCTGGAATACAACGCCGACGACCCCGCCGGCTATGAACCAAGTAATGGCGTAAAATAGGCCAATTTGCCAAAAGGAATGTTTGATGAGCGGCACCAAGAACGCGATGGTGACGAAGGCCAATTTACCACCGATGAGGCCGATCAGTTCCCACCCCTTTGGTCTGCGAAACTGACTGCGGCCAATGCGACCCTGGATAATATTTACGAAATCATCCACAAAATGCCACTTGGGCCCCAAAAATCCATAAACTAGCCAAAGATAGTATTGCTGAACTCGGTATATAGGTCGCCGACGTTGGGCGGGCGATAATCGTCCAAAGAAACCCAGATCGATGTCGTCGTCCCAACGCGATAAGTTCGTATACGTATGGTGCAGGATGTTGTGTTTGTAATGCCAAACGTAGGAACTTGCCCCTAAGAGATCGAGCGAAAATCCCAAAGTGCGGTTGAGTATGGGGCGATCCGAATAAGCTCCATGATTGGCGTCATGCTGGATATTGAAGCCAATGCCAGCTATCGCCAGCGCCAGCGAAAGCGAACTAGCAAGCGCTTGCCAAACATTGGCGGCAACGAAAACCAATAGGACATACGACAGCACGAACCAGCACAGCATCACTACCGTCTTGACGTGCAGCGCGCGGAATTCACGTCGCGAGACCTTGTGCTGTTCAACGCACTGCTGCACGCGCCGCTTGAGCTCTTGATAAAAGCCCAGGTCTGCTACGAATCTGGGCCTTACGACTTGAGTAGTTAGCTTGTTCAGCGAATTCACTTACGGGTCAGGCGCACAATTTGAGCATAACTTAGTGACTTGTTTGCTTGCGTCAAGGTGCCCGTGATCTTGGACGGCCCGAGCGCCGGCATTGCGGAATGTGAAGCCAAGTATCCCAAATCCGCCCCTTACGGGTGCGTGTGCAATGATTCGGCTAGCTCTGTCACGGGTCTGAGAGTATCAGAGGTTTCAGCGCGTTGCTCGAGTCTCAGCCCATGACTGGGCCCAAGTTCGGCTTCCCGCCATTTTCAAGGAGTTTCACTAGTGGCTGAAGGTACGATTAAGCGACTGATTGCTGACAAAGGTTATGGATTTATTCTAACGGAGTCAGGCAGCGACCTATTTTTTCACATGTCTAACGTCGAAGGCACATCCTTCGAGTCCCTTCAAGAACGGCAACGTGTCACGTACACCGAAGGTCGCGGCCCCAAAGGACCGCGTGCAGAGAGCGTTCGACCCATTTAAGCACTCGAACCCTTTATTCACGGAGGCGTTCGCCCGCATTCGCCTCTAACTTTTGGAAGTTACGGCACGTGCAAGTCAGTGCTTTCCCAGCCCAGCTGGGAAATGCATTGCCGCGATTTCCAGCCGACGACTGCATCAGAGGGTGGCGGTAACTAAATGGCCAACAATCCCAGCACAAAAAAGCGCCAGCGTGAGAAAGAACTTCAAGATCGAAGGGTCGAGAAGGCGAGCATCAAGAAGCAACGTCGCGACGAACGCGCCAATCGTGAACCCGGCGAGCCGGGCATTGATCCGGATATCGCGGGCATCGTGCCTGGGCCTCAGCCGATTCCTCTCGAGGACGAGGTGTGATGCCTCGCCAGTCGTCCAAGATTCGCTTATGAATGATAGTGTAATGGATCAGTCATGAATGACCGACGCGTTGCGGCAATTCGAAGTGCTCTGGAAGCACTTATCGAGTCAATTGATGCCACCACACGAATTGCTCGGTGGGATCTGGCCGAACCAGTTCCAGATTCACTTCGAGCGGCCGCGGCTCAGCTGGACGCGAACTTGACCCTGGCCAATAAGCTCGTTCAGGGAAATTTTTCGGGTACTCCGGCAGTTACCTCCCGACTCGTAGGAACCAGCAGTGCTATTCGTCAGCTAACAAGCGCTTATGACGAGTTCCGAAATCGGAATTGCAGCAGCAACGAAGAAAATTCGGAAGCGCTTGCTGCGCTTGACGCCGCAATTGATCGCGCCAGGGAAGATATGCGCGAATTGGACTGACGCGCGAATGCGAAATTCGCGGGCGCGATGTGCGTTATCAAGGCCATTTTTCAGTGCATTCTTGTTCATTTCTCGCTGCGGCCTGTCGCTGACCGCCTTTGCCTGCTAATAGCGGCGCCACCCTATGGATAGCTCACTGTACGATTCCGCCCTCAGTGCAGACTTGCGTGCTGCGATCGAACGCAAGGGTTACGATGCGCTGACACCCATTCAATTGGCGGTGCTCGATCCAAAACTTAGCGATCGCGATCTTCGCATCACTTCCGTGACCGGTTCCGGGAAAACTGTCGCCATCGGATTCGTGCTTCAAGCCACACTTGAGCCTTTGAACAATCCGTCAGTCGAATGTTCCGGGCCCCGCGTGTTGATTATTGTGCCCACTCGCGAACTAGCTCAACAGGTGAAATCGGAACTCAGTTGGCTATTCGAGAAGCGTGCACTGCGTATCGAAGCGGTCACTGGGGGGACGAGTGTTCGAGATGAGCGCCGCGCTCTCGCTCGAGGTCCGACTATTGTTGTCGGAACCCCGGGGCGCCTGC
>PMCK01000322.1 GCA_003154095.1 Myxococcales bacterium
CTCAAGATGGAGATCGACAGCCTCCCCGCGCCGATTGACCAAATGGAAAGGCGGCTGATCCAACTTGCTATCGAAGAAAAGGCGCTAGAACGAGAACGCGATGCTGCAAGCCAGAAGCGGCTCCTGGAATTACGCAAAGACAAATCCGAGCTTTCCAGCGAACGTGATGTAGCGAGGGCCAAATGGCTTAGGGAGAAGCACATCATCGATTCGATAAGAGAGCAGCAAGTGCGACTCGATGCCTCGAGAGTCCAAATGGATCAGGCACGCAGGGCGGCCGATTATCAACAAGCCTCCGAACTTCAGTATGGGCGTATCCCGGAAGTTGAACGGGCCATGCAGACCGCTCGCGACGAACTCGCCCGCGTTCAGAAGAACGGCAGCATGCTGCAAGAAGAAGTGACAGAAGAAGACATAGCGCTGGTTGTGTCCAAGTGGACACACATCCCAGTTGCAAAGATGCTGCAAAGCGACTTGCAGAAATTGCTAGATATGGAGGATCACCTGCGAGCTCGCGTCATCGGCCAAGATGAAGCGCTCGAGGCCGTGGCGAATGCAGTGCGGCGTTCGCGGGCAGGCCTGAGCGATGAGACACGCCCAATCGGAAGCTTTCTGTTTCTGGGGCCTACCGGAGTCGGAAAAACCGAGACTGCGCGCGCGCTCGCCGAACAACTCTTCGACGACGAAAAGGCTATAATTCGGCTCGATATGAGTGAATACATGGAGCGGCATACAGTGTCGCGGCTGCTCGGTGCGCCGCCCGGGTACATTGGGTACGAGGAGGGCGGGCAGTTGACCGAGCCGGTGCGACGCCGACCCTACAGTGTCCTATTGTTCGACGAGATCGAGAAGGCTCACCCGGACGTATTCAACACATTGCTTCAGCTTCTCGATGACGGCCGCCTGACGGATGGGCAGGGACGCACCGTGGACTTCAAGAACACGGTGATCATTTTGACCAGCAATCTCGGTTCGGAAATGATTGCCGCAATCGAGGATCGTCATGATTTATCTGACAAGGATCGGCGTTTGGCGCTCGAACGAGGGATGGCGGAGACACTGAAAACGCACTTTCGCCCCGAGTTTTTGAATCGCATCGACGAAACACTCATTTTCCATCGCTTGAGCGAAGAGAATATTCGCCGCATCGTGGACGTGCAACTCGAGCGCATCCAACAGCGCTTGGCCAAGCGAGAACTTCGGCTGGACGTAACACCCGCTGCTCGCGATTGGTTAGCTGAGGTAGGCTTTGATCCACAATACGGTGCTCGTCCGCTGAAGCGTGCACTGCAGCGATATGTCGAAGACGAACTAGCGCGACGGGCCATCAGTGGTGAAGTCGGGCCCGGTGATCTCATTCGAGTGGATCGCGGTCAGGACAGGCTCTCGTTCGAACGCGTGGCGCAGAATTGATCCCAGGTACAATCAGGAGTCTTTCAATTCGGAGCAACCTAGCGTGTGATATTCGGGTCCCTTGGGGCTCAGGATAGACTGAAATACGCAGATCTGTCGGCAAAGCGCGGGCTCCTTCGGTAAGTCAGTGCCCAGTATGTCTAGTCCAACCCGCTGCACCGAAGGTAACCGCGCCAACGTGACATGGGCGCGGAAAGCACGACTTTCAAGGGTACAGCCGCATTCGCGCAACTGGTTACGCAGCAAGGGTACGAGCGTTGCGAGATTGCCGGATAGGTCCTCGAACGATACGGCAATTACTCGGGCCTTTCGCCGCGAGGGAAACGCGACAAGGCCGCCCGGAACCAGTTGGCAGTTAGAGTGGCGTATCGCAATATCTCGCGTAGCGTCGATGATGGATTGAACCCGAGGCGGCGGCACTTCTCCCAAAAATGCGAGAGTCACGTGAAATTGATCGCTGCGCGTCAGGCGAATGCGGATGTCATTCAGGCGTGCCATCTCCGCAACCGTTTGCTGCGTCGTCGCCAATTGTCCGACGATCGACTCCGGCAGTAGCAGGGCAACAAACAAGCGCAGGGTCACAGGTCACCGACGGCTTAGCTTCGAGCGGAAGGGTTGGCGTTACGGTCTGGGTGGAGTCCCCTCTCAAAGGTCACGGAGCCTCGGCGTTTGGATCTAGCAAAAGCAACCGAATCCAATTGAGGGCTACAAAGGCTGCCAGGCGCTGAAATCTCGAGCGGTCCCAAGCTATTATGCGGTGATGATGGCGTGAGAAACCGGGTCCGCAGACCGCAAAATGTACGGTTCCCAAAGGCTTGTCAGCGGTTGCACCCGTAGGCCCCGCAATCCCAGTGATGGCCAGTGCCCAATCGCAATTCAAAGCGCTGCGCACCCCCTCGGCCATGGCGATTGCGGTCGGCTCGCTTACGGCACCGTATTGCTGGATGAGCTGATCGGAGACGCCCAATACACGCTGCTTTGCCGTATTCGAGTAGGCCACGACTGCGCCGACGAACACATCGCTAATTCCGGGCTGTTCTGTTAGCAAAGCGCTTAGCAAACCCCCGGTGCAGGATTCGGCAATACCCAATCTCAGCCCTCGGTCACGCAGCATTTGCCCCAATACCGATGGCAAATTGTCGTCATCCCGCCCGAAAACGACACGACTGCCCAGTATCGAGCCTACGGCGCTTGCTGCATCTTCGGCAACTCGGTGGGCCTGCGCACTCGAGTCTTCCTGAGCGACGACCTTGACGGCTAGTTCCGGAAAATGAACACGATAGCCCAGCGTTACCCCGTACTTTGCTTCGATTTTCGCTAGGGCGTCGTTGACGGCTGATTCAGCCATTCCAAACGTGCGAATCACGATCTGCACGTTGGTCTTGCGTTGGCTCTGCGCGACCGCCGGTGCGATGTACGACTTGAACAGGCCCTTCATCTCGATCGGCACGCCTGGCAGGCAATAAATCGTAGCCCGACCCAGTTTCAAACTGAAGCCGGGGGCGGTACCCCAATGATTCGGTAGCACCGTGCAACCCACGGGAACCATCGCCTGTTTGGCGTTGGACTCCGTAAGAATTCGGCCCAATTTTGCCATGCGAGCCTGAATGGCCAAAAGTGATGGCTCATGAGTTTCCAATTTGACGTCCGCCGCCAAGGCGAGCCCTTCGGCGGTGACGTCGTCGGTAGTTGGGCCGAGGCCTCCAGTGCACACGACCATGTCGTGACACGACGCCAGGCGCCGGAATGCTTCGGCAATCCGTCCCCGATCGTCGTCGACGGTGTCAATGGCCGCGACTGGGACATTCAGGAGGGTCAACTCAGCGGCGATCCAAGCCGCATTCGTGTTGACCAGCTCGCCGCGGGTTAGCTCCGTGCCGGTAGATAATATGGCTGCATTCATGGCATTCGTCTGCCAAAGGCCTGCTCATTACCCCAAGAAATTGCTAAAACAGCTGGGAAACTCCGCCAATATTGCACAATCTGGCCTCGAGCCCCGTAATCTATCACTGTGCTTCATCTGCAGCGCCATTGAAAATAGTCGAGGTGACCGAACCACGATACGACATTTCAGTCGGATGTTCACGTCGGCAGTCTACGGTTCGAGAGCTGTGATATAGCTGAAGGTGTGGGAAGATCGGCCGAGTCTAGCGCGGAAAACCCTTCCGGTTCGAGGGGTGTTGTCGCGCAAACTCGGTGGGCAGGGCTGGTCGGGTGGGTAGCCTTCTCCGCGATGACAGTGAGTTGGGGGTGGCTTCAAGGTTGGTCCAGGATTGGCACTTCGCCGAACTTTTGGATCACGGTTTGCGGCCTCGGCACAATCGCCGAGCTTGCGCTGGCTGGGTCTAAATCGTGGCGGGCCGTTTCGCGCTACTATGCCGGCATCGATTGGGCCGCCGCGTTCCTGTCCTATGCGGGTGCTTGTTGTCTGGTTGCGGCCGCCAAAGTGCCGGTTCAACTTGCAAGCGTAGCCTGGTTGATCGGTCTTGTCGCGCATCGAAACCATGGTTCGATACTGCCACGACGCGTATTGCCGGAGCTTGCCACACTATGGGCGGCGCTGGCAATTGGTTGCGCCTTTAGATCGGACCAAACCCCAATTATCGCAATTGTGCTGCTGGGAGCAATTGCTACCGGCTTATTGTTATCGCGTCGCGTCCGGAATCATGTCCAATTGGGAGAGCAAACAGCACCCCCAAGAGAAGAAGAATTGGGAGTCCCCACGCAGGAAGCGGACCCATCCTGGGCGCAACAAGACAGCATCTTACACGACCTCAGCAACGCAATGACGGCCAGCTTATTCATGGTTCGCGATCTTTCGCGGGC
>PMCK01000706.1 GCA_003154095.1 Myxococcales bacterium
AAGGCACTCGACGGACTCACGTTCATTCTGATGCTGATCCTCATGGGCATCGTTGTTACAGGGATTATGAATACAATGTGGATTGCCATTCGCGAGCGGACCAAGGAGATAGGGACGTTGCGGGCGATGGGCATGCAACGAGGCAGCGTTGTAAGAATGTTCTTTCTGGAATCTGTACTGCTGGGGATTTTTGGGGGCATCACGGGCGTGACGCTGGGAGTGAGCCTAGCCGCATTACTTAACGCGGCGCACATTCACGTTCCGCTTACGGTTCAAGTTTTTCTCATGTCGGACACCTTGCACTTGGCCGTATTGCCCAGGGCCATGCTAAGTGCGCTGCTCTTAGTTGCCGTCGTAACCGGCGCGGCGTCACTATTTCCTTCCTTGCGCGCAGCCCGGCTAAAGCCTGTCGACGCGATGTCACATTTTGGATGAGGTTATTATGCCAAAGAGATTCGTTCGCTTGCTCGTAGGTATCGCACTTGTGAACCTGTTCGGTTTCTTGTCTCCCGCAGTAGCGCACGCTGCGCTCAGCAAAGAGCAGCTTGTGGACATTCTCAAGGTAGTCGATGATCGGCAGCGCAATCAAGGCGATTGGCGCTCGAATGTCTACATCGAGCAGAAGGAAAAGGACAAAGTCGCCGTCGTGTACGACGCTCTAGTGTTTCGTCGCAGCGCAGATCAGAAGTTCATGATCATTTTCACCAAGCCGAAGGCATCCCAGGGCCAGGGCTATCTTCGCGTAGACAAGAATCTGTGGTTCTACGATCCCTCGGTGGGCAAATGGGAGCGGCGCACTGAACGCGAACGGATCGGTGGCACCAACTCCCGTCGCTCGGACTTCGACGAATCGCGACTGGCCCAGGAATATGACCCCGAAGACAAGGGCGAAGAAAAGCTCGGCGTCTATACGGCACAATTGCTGACACTCAAGGGTAAGGCTGGTCTCGATCTTGCGTTCCCCGTCATTAAATTGTGGGTCGACAAGGAAACGAAGAACGTCCTCAAGCGCCAAGAGTTTGCGCTATCGGGGCGCCTCCTGCGAACATCCTACTATCCGAAGTGGAAGAAAATCTTCAGTGAATCGCGAGGCATGGATATCTGGTATCCCCAAGAGATTCGATTCTACGACGAGGTCGAGAAGCAAAACTCGACGCTGATTCTGATAAAATCAGTCGATCTGCATGCCCTTGAGGCGAACTTGTTCACGAAGGCGTGGCTGGAAAGTAAGTCGCGATGATTGGCTTTGATGCCGTGCCCTAAACGTGAGAAGGCGAGCATGAGACTTATTGCGGCAATCATCATCGCGGCGGCCGCCATTCCAGCGGCTGCCAACGCCCAAGACCGGCCGAATGAAACTGAGCTCTTCGGCGGCAGCCCAGCCGAAAATAAGGGCCCGACTGAGGCTCCAGCGCCATCGCAAGCTGCAGGACAAAGCCCGACCAAAGATGCACCAACGCCGGCGCCGGCTTCGTCCGCGAGTGCGGCTCCTGCCACCTCTGCAGCCAGTGACGCTTCTGCGACGGCGGCTGCCGCTGCGAATTCTACCTCGCCTTCCGCCCCTACCAAGGAAGGCGCGCGGGATTCGCAAATCTTGGGCTCCGGTGAGGCAGCCCCGATGTTCACCGAAGAAGCGGCTCCCGACGACCCGCTCAGGCTCGGAGGCCAGCTTTACCTACGTACCCAGAGTACGGCTTCGCAGGGGCAGAAATTTACGGACTTTTCATTCAGTGCGCCCTCGCTACTCGATGTGTATCTCGACGCGCGTCCCAATGAAAGAGTTCGAGGATTCGTACTAGGAAGGATGCTTTACGATCCAACCTTGCCGGCGAGCGCGACGACGACCAACTACAACGCCCCTGTCTCGGCCACGGGCGGAACCTCGGGGAGCCAATCCTTATCTTCGCTGTTTCAACAGCAAACGCGAGATCCCAAGGTCTACCTGGATCAACTCTGGCTAAAGTTCGACATTGGGCGGCAAGTCTTCGTTACTGCGGGTAAACAGCATGTTCGCTGGGGCACCGCACGTTTTTGGGCGCCGACCGACTACTTGCACCTTCGGCCCAGAAATCCCTTGGATGTCTTCGATGCGCGTACGGGCACAACGATGGTCAAGCTGCATTTGCCCATCGAGTCCCGGCAATGGAATTTCTATGCCTACGGTATCACGGAAAGACAAGATGCAACTTCGACGTTAGGGAGCCTCGCAGGTGCAGCGCGCGCCCAATTCGTCGTGGACACGACCGAGCTGAGTTTAGGTGTTTATGAGCAAAGGGGTAAGAAACCCAAATATGCCGTCGATCTCTCGACTGGCATCGGCGATTTCGATTTGTACGGTGAGTTAGCCCTTCGGTATTTGGATGACATCGACCGGGTTCGGTACGACCCCAACGCAACAATCCCGAATGCTCCTGCGACTCCTCCGTGGCAGACGCCCGACGACACGGCGCGCGCACGCTTTGCCCAGATTGTGGATGCTGTCTACCCGACCTATCGACATCAGGGCATCCGCCCGCAAACTGTCGGCGGCGTGAATTACTCGCGCAAATACAACGACAATGACATGTTCACCGTCGGCGCCGAGTACTTCTATAACGGCCTAGGCTACCATAGTCCAACCGTGTATCCAGGGTTGGTGCTGCCCCACTCAGTTCCTCTTTCCGACTCGGCCAATTTCTTCTATCTGGGTCGGCACTATGCGGCGCTATACATTACGTTTCC
Organism: Myxococcales bacterium; assembly: GCA_003154095.1. GTDB lineage: Bacteria > Myxococcota_A > Polyangia > Polyangiales > Polyangiaceae > FEN-1139. The sequence continues at coordinate 2,722 of PMCK01000706.1, forward strand.
GGCGCCCTACTCGCTTGATAACCACACCTTTACACTATCGACGATCGGCAATTTGTCGGACAAATCGTTCATAACCCGATTCGACTATTCGCTGATCGCCCTAACTCACATGCGTTTCGAAGCATTCGTGTCGGGGCGCTATGGCGATGAAAATGGGGAATTCCGCTTCGGTATTAGGAATCTCAACTTGGGACCTAACTACATCTTCAACCGCGCGCCCGCTTTCATGGACTTTGGAATAGCGCTACGCGTAGCGATCTAGCGGAGCTTAGTTCCGAGAGGTTGGCTCTTTACGACCATAACCTCGCGAGCTTTCGCGGCGACCGCCAACACCAGATGCCCGAGCTTGGGATGTTCGGGTTCAATATCGGCACGAAATCCGTGAAAAGCTAGGCGCTCCGTGGTCAAGGGGCCAATTGAAGCAATTGCGATACGCTCGACCATTGCTTGCCTGAGTGGCTTCTCCAGCGACAGACGACCTGCAAGTTCCAATAGGTGATCCACCTGTACACCTGTTGTAAAGCAAGCGATTCGAACGGTACCCGAAATCATGGCGGCAACCGCTGATTTAAGTGGTTCCAAGTCGTCGGGCATGGTCCAGCCGTACACGGCAACGGTGTCTACGCTCTTGGCCTGACTCGCCAAAGCCTCGACCAACTCCGGGTTAGGCCGCCCATACTCTTGTACCCAAATCCGCCTATTTTTCCCGAGTTCCTGGTCTTTGAATGCCGTAACGATATCGCGCCAAGTATTCGGCTCGGCAACAACGATATCAGGTCTTATCGCGTATTCCTTGAGAGCAGCNNCTCCCCCAGCGCGCGCAAAGCACTTCGATGAGCATGCGCGTACCGACACCAGTCAACAGTACTAGAACCTCAACCTGGCTGCTCATCAACTGCTCACCGAATTGCAAGGCCGACGCTTGATCGGCGAGTGGCACCTCTTGAATTGCTGGAGCCGAGATTACCGTTGCGGCGTGTCGTTCGAAAAGGCGCCTCGCCTCATTGCCCATTCGGGCTTCGAACGTCACGACACACAAGCCGGCTAAAGAATGTTGATTCGTTTGGGTGATGTCCGACTCATTTTCCACAGCTTGTAATTTCCNNTGTCAGCGGTTTCTCGTGCGTTTCAAGTCAGGGCAATCTTCCCGATTGCCAATCCGAACTCGACATTTGACGGCGGTGCTGTATGACGACAAGCGTCAATCATGATCGAAACTACCGCCCTAAAGCCGGAAGCCCCGATACTCCAGAATAGCCGGCACAATTGGGGCACTGTGGCATTGGTGGGCGCTGGGCCGGGTGATCCGGAATTGCTAACATTAAAGGCCGCCGATCGCCTAAGCAAGGCCGACGTAGTCGTCCATGACTCCCTGGCAGCGCCGGAGCTTCTCACGCGTCACGCGCCGAATGCCAAACACATCAATGCCGGAAAGCATCGCGGCAAGGCATTGCTTTCTCAAACCGAAATAAATGATCTCTTGGTAACGCTAGCCAAGTCGGGGCTGCGCGTCGTCAGGCTCAAAGGGGGTGATCCATGCATTTTTGGTCGCGCACAAGAGGAGCGAGTGGCTCTACAGGAGGCAGGTATCGAATTCGAGATTATCCCAGGAGTCTCTAGTCTCGCCGCCGTGCCCGCCGCCGTTGGAATAATCGTAACCGACCGCGATGTGGGTCGCTCTGTGGGCGCCTATAGCCTGCACAAGCGCGACAGTCAGCTGCCGGACGAACTCGAATGGGAGCACATGGCAAAAGGTCCTGACACATTGATACTCTTCATGGGCCGCTCGATCCTACGCCAGGCCTGCCAGCGATTGATAAAGCATGGAAGGGACGAAAGTACGCCGGCTGCATTGGTGGTCAATGGGACACGTCCCGATCAAGAGGTAGTAGTTGGGACGCTCCGAACGCTGCCGGATTCCGCAGAGGCACTCACGTCGACCGGCCCTGGGTTAATCATTTTGGGCGAGGTTATTCGGCGTAAGCCCGAGTTTGCCGAGATAATCGACGCCGCTGCTCGTGGCACTTAGGTCCGCCTTCGCGAAACCTCACTTGTCGTTCTTTTCTTCGTCTAAGCCAAAGAACGTGCGCATCTTGCGCAATAGGTCATAGGCCGTTTGACGCTCATTCTCACGTTTGGCTTCTGCATCTAAGTCCTCGCGTGCGGCAAATAGTTGCGTTCGGCGGCGAGCCAATTCCGCGGCAACTTCCTCTGCAATTTCAGGACGCTCCTTGACGAGTTCCTGAAAGACCTGCTTGCCAAGTCGGTAACACTCGACTTCATCTATCGCCACGACAGTTGCCGAGCGAGACTCTCCCGTCAAAAGGCCCATTTCGCCAAAGAACCTTCCCTCCCCCAGTTGGGCGACTTCACGTTCCATGTCCTGTTGACTGACGCGCACGCTGACGTTACCGGAGACAATAATGTAAAGCCAATGGGCTTCGGCACCTTGTCGTGTCAACACTTCGCCGGGCGCAAATGGAATAGCGTGCAATGCCTCGGCGAGTTTCGTGACCTCTTCTATCGACAGGCTGTCGAACAGTTCGATTCTATGCAACCACTCGACGCGGCGCGCGAGGTCCTGTCGCATCTTCTGCTCACGCCGCTCGGCCGTGTCGCTCGTAAGAAATATCGCGTGCGCCGGGATGCTGGTCGGAATGTTCACGCGCTTGAGCGCGTTAACGATCCTAGTTCTAACGGCACTATCAGTGGGATCGTCCACTGCCAGGTCCGTTAACCAATAGCGAACCGCAAACCTGTAGTAGCTTTCCTGAATCTCGATCAAAAGGCAATTGGGCGGTGGCGTTTCAGCCACGTTGGCGATTTTTTCACCTCGCAATGCGTTTTGAATCGTGTCGATGACTTGCGTCGGGGAAAAGCGAAAATCCACATTGAAGTAGATCCAGCGGCGCAATTTAATAGGCTGTGCCGTGCGACGCCCCTGAATGATCACTTGACCTTTGATCAAGAGGGCATTCGGAACAATCACGGTTTCCCAATTGCGCGTTTCAATTGCCGTAAAGCGCCATCGTATTTCCGATATGCGACCACTCAAGTCACCTATCTTGACCCAATCACCCACGCGCACCGAGCTGTCCAGTTGCAGCGTAATTCCCGCAAACATGTTACCGAGCGTGTCTTGAAGAGAAAGACCAATGACGGCCGTAAGCACAGCGGAGGTGGCGAGCAGACTCGAGAGATTGATGCCCATTCTGGACAACAAGAGCCCGACTGCGCCCATCGAGACCGCCGCCACGATGAGATCGGACGCAATTCGAGGAATCGAGAGCCTTAGCCGGGTTTCGAGCACGCCGAATACGATCGTGCTTACTTCCCAGATGACCGCTAGGGTTCCCAAACTCAATGCAACAAGCCGCGCATCTTTGAGTGCCGCGGAATTTACGCTGCGTAAGTAAGCGGCGACTGGCACGAGCAACAGGCAAATCACCGTGACCACGATGGGTGCGCGCAAACGCCTCAAGTGATTCGGCGCGACGATCCGGACTAGAACGTATGCAACGAACAACGTTCCTAAGAAGTGATTCGTCCTGAGCGTGCTCGCTTCTGCAATTAATGCGTCCCAAAATGACATTGACCATCAAACGATACATGACCTGCCCACGACTTGGGTAGAATAGGCCGTATCCTGGCGCTCGATGCAAAGAGCAGCTTTCAAGCGGATCGCTGGCGATGCCGGCGTTTGGGCGCTGCGCGCACCTTACGAGGGACTCACTTTCTTCCAGAGCGTTTACGCCGGCTCCCCCTATTTCCCTTGATCCGAAGGGCTACCCCGCCGTAGTGTGCGGCCCGCATTCCGGTCTACTGACTCGGCGACCGGCAACGGAGGAAAGGCCCGCGCATGAGCAAAGAAAATCCGAAACTCCCTTATCTGGAGAGAGTCTGTTACGGGTTCGGCGATCTGGCGTCCTGCCTCTTCTGGATGACGATCACGTTCTACCTGCTCTTTTTCTACACGGACGTGTTCGGAATGTCTGCGGCTGCAGCGGGCATCATGATTGGTGTGTCCCGACTTCTGGACGCCCTCTTTGACGTGGTCATAGGGATGATCGCAGACCGGACGTCGACCCGATGGGGCAAATTCCGGCCATATATCATGTGGGGTGCCGTTCCTCTGGCGATTTCTGCTGTATTGGCCTTCACGACACCGGCATTCGGCGGCACAGCGAAGATCGTTTACGCCTATGTAACGTTCGTTGTGTTCATGTTCCTCTATTCAGCGGTAAATATCCCGTACACATCGCTGCTCGGAGTCATCAGCGGCGACCCTATCGAGCGAACGAGCGCTTCATCCTTCAAGTTCGTCGGCGCGTACCTCGGAGGGTTCATCGTGTCCGCGACAGCGCTGCCGTTTGCAGCGCATTTTGGGCATGGCAACGCGCCCAAGGGTTGGCAGGCGACTTTGGCCATCTATGGCGTAGCCGCCATCATCCTGTTCTTCATCACTTTCATGATGACAAAGGAGCGGATCCAACCAATCGCCAAGGAAAAGACGCCGATTAAGGACGACCTCCGGGATATTACTCACAACGTACCCTGGATGGTGCTCTTTGCGGCAACAATCCTTTTCATCCTGTTCGTTTGCATTCGCCTCAGCGTCACCGCTCACTACTTCAAGTACTATATCGGTGAACAAGAGGTGTCGATTTTCGGCACGACTCACAAGTACGGGTTCGAGGTGTTGGCCTCGGCATTCAATACGATCGGCCAGAGCATGTCCCTGATAGGCGTGTTAATCGTGCCGTGGTTTGCCAAGTGGTGCGGACGCAAGCGGGCGCTGATTATCCTCCTGGCTGCGGCCCTCTTTTCGACCGGCATCTTCTACGTGTTCAAGCCGAACGACCTCGTTCCCATCTTCATTTTCCAGGCGATCGGCTCTCTCGCTGGCGGCCCCATCTCCGCTCTACTCTGGGTACTTTACGCGGACACAGCTGATTATTCGGAGTGGAAGACGGGAAGGCGCGCCACGGGGCTCGTGTTCTCCGCTTCCATCATGTCGAACAAAATCGGTTGGACAGTGGGAACCGTCATTGCAGGGTTGATTCTTGCAACGACTGGCTTTGCACCCAACGTCGCGCAAAATATCGACGTCCGCAACGGCCTGAAGTCGATGATGAGCGTTATCCCGTTGGTCGCGGGAATGATCACCTTGGTCATCCTGGTGCTTTTCTACAAACTCGACGAACCCTTGATGGAAAAGGTTAAGGCCGAGCTCGACGCCCGCCGTAAGGCGCAGGAAGACGCACAGGGCAAAGAAGTCCTAGCGTAACTATTAACTCGACTACGAATTCAATTCGCGGCTCAAGGGGGTTGAAGTCCCGCCCAGCGGGCGGGATTGGCGGGATTTAGGGTGGGAGAAAAAATCAGCGCAGCGCAGCGCCTGCTGCGTCGGACATGAGCTGCGTCAGGCGACGTGCGAAGCGCGCGGGATCTTCGAGTGGGCTTCCCTCGGCCAAGAGCGCTTGATCGAAGAGTAGTTCGATCCAGTCAACTAGCTTGGGGGAAAGCGGTTCTGCCAGATGCAAATGTCGCAATTGCGCAATGAGCGCGTGATCGGGGTTGATTTCTAGGATCCGTTTGACCTCGGGAACGTCCATTTGTCGGGCCTTGAGCATTCGCTCGAGATACGGCGGCAGACCACCCGACGGCACGACTAGACAGGCGGGCGAATTGTCGAGGCGCTTGGACACTCGAACCTCACCGACCCGATTGCCCAGTACTTCTTGAATCTTTGCGACCAGTGGCTCACTGGCCTTGACTTCCTCTTCATTGCTTGGACGCTTGTCATCGGCGGGCATCTGGAATTCTGCCGCCATGACATCGACCAACTTCTTGCCTTCGAATTCCTGAAGGTTCGATATGGCAAACGGATCTACTGGGTCCGTGAGGAACAGAATCTCGAAGCCTTGGGTCCGTATGCTCTCGAGCTGCGGACTCGCCGACAACAGTGCCCGCGTGGGTCCCACGGCATAATAGATATCCGTCTGACCTTCCTTCATCCGCGAGACGTAGTCCTTGAGGCTAGAGGGATCGCTCTGCGACGATGTCGTAAACCGCAATAAACCTGCGATCCGCGTCTTCTCTTCGGGATCGAAGTGCAGCCCCTCCTTGAGAACGGGACCGAAGGATTCCCAAAATGCCTTGTAGTCGCTAGCCTTTTCGTTTGCGAGTTCCTCGAGCATGGTTAGCCCGTGGTTGACGACCTGTTTGCGAATCGTGCGAACGATGCGCGAATCCTGTAAGGTCTCGCGCGAGACGTTGAGCGGCAGGTCCTCGGAATCCACGACCCCTTTGATAAATCGCAGCCACTTGGGCAGTAGCTCTTCGCAGGCTTCCATGACCAGCACGCGGCGCACATGCAGCCGCACGCCGTGCTTGGAACTCGGATCGAACAGGTCGAAAGGCGGGTTCTTGGGCAAAAACAGTAAGCCCGTGAATTCTTGGGTGCCCTCGATGTGAAAGTGGCGGCGCGTGACTGGGGCCTCCCAATCATGAGTCAAGTGCTTGTAGAACTCGTTGTACTGTTCGTCCGTGATGTCCTTCGGTTGCCGCTGCCACAGCGCACTAGCGCGGTTGACTACCGAGAACTCCGGTGCCTTTTCGGGCTGAACCACGGCCAACTCGATAGGATAACTGATGTAATCCGAATAGCGCTGGATCAGATTGCGAAGTTGAAACTCTTGGAGGTACTCGGACGAATCCTCGCGCAGGTGCAGCGTAACAGTCGTCCCTTGCGAGTCACGGCTGGCAGGTTCCAAGGTAAAATCTTGTTTTCCGTCGGAAACCCAGCGGAAGGCCTCGTCCTTGCCTGCCTCGCGGCTTACGACTTCGACCTTGTCGGAGATGAGAAACGCGCTGTAAAAGCCGACTCCGAATTGCCCGATCAAGTTGGGAGAATCCGTGCCCCCAGCGGCCCGCGCGGCTTCGATTCGCTTGGCAAATTCTCGAGTGCCACTGCGGGCAATCGTGCCTAAATTTTCGGCAAGCTCATTCTCTGACATCCCAATGCCATTGTCTGAGATGGTCACCGTTTTGGTCGCCGAGTCAACGAGGACCCTAACCGCCAGCGCCTCACCGGCAGCCATTAGCTCGGGCTGGCTGATGGCTTGAAATCTCAGCTTGTCTAGGGCGTCCGCCGAGTTCGAAACGAGTTCGCGCAAGAAGACTTCTTTGTTGCTGTAGAGGGACGTGACCACCAGCCGCAGAACTTCGGCCACTTCCGCCTGAAAGGCATGTCGAGTCGGTTCAGTCATAATTGCGCGTGCAAATTCATCATCTTGCCGTCCCTGTCAAGGCCTTAGGCGCCCAGGTTCCCCCAAACACACGTTCAGGTCCGGAAACTCCCTTGGCATGCGCAATGCTTTAGCCACGTTCATGGTACGGGTACTCCCCACTGACCGGACATATATTGGACCCTTGCCGCGAGAAGAATCCGACATCATCGCGGCCCTTCTGGCGGGGGATTCCGAGACCTGGGGCGATGTTTATCAAAATCATCGAAAAGCAGCCCATTCGGCGGCCAATCGGATTATTCGAGATTCGAGCGTTGCCGAAGACTTAGCGCAAGAAACCTTTCTGATCCTGCCACAAGCCCTGCAGGGTTTTCGCGGCGATTGCACACTGCGAACCTTTATCGTGTCAATCACGCACAATCTCGCGAGGCACCACTTGAGGGCCCATTTTCGCAGGCATCGCGCGATGGTCGGGTATTCCCAAGTGCCAAGAATTCGGGTCGCACCTTCGCCCGAACAGCACATGGTTCTGCGCCAATTGGGCTCCGAAATTGGGTGCGCTCTCGCAAAGCTTTCAACGGAGAGACAAACGGCATTCCTACTGTATGAGCATCTCGGACACAGCGCGTCTGAAATTGCGCGGCTGACACGGGCCCCTGCGGCAACCGTGCGCACTCGAGTTCACTATGCCCGCCGGGGGCTTCGCGAAGTCCTGTCCAATAGTGGTTTCGCCAGTCTAACCTAGCGCGGACAAGTGACCGGACACAGCCCCGGACAGATGTCCGTAGGCGATTTTCGTCACGGAGCCACCTGACACTTCTTCACCTTGGCCACAGGCACGTCCTTCTCTTGACCCCAAGTAGCACCCGTTTGCCAGCGCACAACGACTGTCCGAAGTCTGCCTAGTGTCGTAACGTCGCAATTCAATGTAACGCGGGCATCGCTGCCCGTTTGCCGGGCGCGCTGCAGCCAGGTGCTCACATTCGGATCTTCGAATACGCCGCTCAGCAATAGCAGCTCGCGACCCGTGGTTACGTAGGGGCGCAGCGGCTTTGCCACTGCTTGCGGTTTGCCCGCGGAATCAAATGCGCATTGTGTATCGCCAAAGCGCACCCCGCTCGAACAATCCAAATTGACGGCGTCAGGGGGAATCACGGTAATCGAGATCGACATGGATTCAGCCGTCGCCGCCGGCCGGCCCCGTCCAAATGCCAGAA
>PMCK01000101.1 GCA_003154095.1 Myxococcales bacterium
TTGATGTCACCGCCGGCAACGGAGGCTTTCTTGACAATCTTCGAACCCAAGGTTGCCTCGATGCGTGACTGGGTATCCGGCGTCATCCTAGGCCTCGTTCGCTCGAAATATGTTCGAGTAAACCGCGGCAGGCGCGTTCGCAGATATCGATGACTTCGTCGAAACCGCCGGGGCCGCCGTAATAAGGATCGGGAACCTCGGCACCGGGCTCTGCCGTCGAATCGAAGGAACGAAGCAATCGGATTTTGGCTTGGGTCGACTCGTCGTGCGCTAGTTTTCGCAATGCCCTCAAGTTGTCTTGATCCATCGCGAGAACGTAATCAAATCCTTCGAAGTCCCTATGCCCGAACTGTCGAGCTCGTCCAACAAGCCGATAACCCCGGCGCTGACCCATGGCTCGTGCGCGTGAATCCGCCTGCTCACCGATGTGATAACTCCCGGTGCCAGCGCTATCCACGACTATCTGATCACTCAAGTGGGCCTTGTCGACAATTTGTCGAAATACCGCCTCAGCCGTGGGCGAACGACAGATATTGCCCAAACATACGAAGCAAACGCGTATCATTGGTTAGGATGACTCCCAGTCTATCTCGAGAATTTCTACTTCAATGTCGCCCACCGGCCTCTGGACGGTGACCACGTCACCAACGCATTTGTTCAGCAAGGCCCGACCGAGTGGCGACTGAAAGCTCAGCCTTCCCTGACCTGGGTCGGACTCATCGGGGCCTACCAAGTGGTAACGGCTCTTCTTGCCTTGTTCGTCCTGTACAGTGACCCTTGCACCAAAGCGGACCTTGTCACCGCCGACGGATCCCGGCCTGACGACGACTGCGCTCTCGAGCCTCTTGGTCAGAAAACGTACACGGCGATCAATCTCGCGCAACCTGCGCTTGCCATATATATATTCGGCGTTTTCAGAGCGATCACCCTGAGCTGCGGCTTCGGCAACTTCACGAACCACGCGCGGCCGTTCAATCCTCATCAATTGATCGAGTTCGACTGAAAGCTTCTTGGCTCCATCAGGGGTGAGATAGTTGGGCATTGGCGGCGCTAACCTGGTGCGATTTTCATATCACCGATTCAAAAATAGTGTAATCCTCGCCCAATTTCACATATCAAATTCGCGCAGCAGGCGACAAAACAGTGATTGGGGCGGCCAAGCAATGCTAGTACCACTCAATGGGCGAGCAGCAGAGATCGGGACAGGCCGCGGTGGGGACCTCGCGAGCAACGCTAAAATGGGCAGCCACCGCGGTGGTCGCGGGAATCGGCCTCGCTAGCATAAGCGCGTATGTTGGGTGGTCAAATGCGGCGGATTGGGTCAAACGAAAACTCGTCGATACGGCCAAACAGCAGGGAGTAATCCTGGAATTGAACGACATCGACGTATCGCTTAGCAATCTGCACCTGCGTGAGGCGCGGGCTCGCTTGGAGGGAGTAGAGGGCGTTACGGCCTATTTGCAGAGCATTGACATAGGTCTTTCGCAGTTCACGCCCAATCGAATTCAGTTGGGTGGCGTCATCTTGCAATCAGTAGGGGCACCGCTGGACCTTATGCGAGCGGTGCGAGCGTGGCAATCGAGACACCCATCGCAAGCGGCCTCTGACGCATTGCCGAAACCAGAAATCAAACACGCCAAAGTCACGTGGCAAGAGACGATAAATTCCCCTCCTTTCCTTGAACTCGATGGGGTGAAATTGACCCCGATTGCGAAACCCTATGGACCAATCGGCGATGATCTAGCCATGACTGCGGAACATGCAGAGGTGGGCACATTCAACTTGTCGCCAATGTCCGCCGCGTTACATATCGAACTGGAATCGATCGAGATTGGCCTCGGTGCTATAGAGTGGAATGGCGCAGCGCTGCGTGGCGGCTGGAAGAACCAAGTGAACGCCGATGAGCTCCATTTTTCGTTTGGTCCTTTGGAACTTGGCCCCTTGTTGGCCAAGAGCGGCCTTGGTACCAACGACAAAGGGTTGGCGGCTGCGTCTATTTATGGCGGACTATCCGTGCTCGTCCCGAGAGACGCGAAAAGGCCTTACCAAGGCCTTTGGGCGCTCGATGTGAAAGGCTGGACGCCCCCTCACCCGCCCGAACTTCAGGGCTTCCCATTTGGCGACACGACGAAATTGGAGGCTGGATTCGAAATTGACCGAGCGCTCACTTCAGCTCTGTTCACGAATGTGCAATTGATATCTGGGGAGTTCAAGCTGAAGGGCAATGCCGCGGCGCGAGGTAGTTCACTTTTGACTTCGCATATAAAAGCCGAGCTCAAAGGACATATCCCTTGTACGGCGTTAGCCGGCGCGGTTGCGGAATCCAAGTTGGGCAGAGCCTATGGCAATTGGGTGGGAAGTCACGCAAGGGAGACGGTGCAAGGCAATGTGGACGTGACTGTACAAATTGAGGCTGACTCGAGCGATTTCGGTAAGGCAAAAGTCGTGAAGCAAATTGGCGTGGGCTGCGGCCTGAGGCCATTGACGGTACAGGACGTGCTGGCATTGGGGCTACCTCCAATGCCCGATGCGGATTTCGTCAGACATCTTGGCAAGGACTTGCCCAATTGGAGCGCGCAGCTACCACCGCTTCCAAGTATGAAACTGCCCGACTTACGGGCGCCCGATTGGTTGAAGCCAAAACCTCACTAGCATCGTCGAGCCGGCTCGCGACGTTGAAGAAATCCACGGTTTCTTGTCGAAGTATCGAACTGACACTTTGCGGTCACCGGTGCCTGCAAGGAGTCCCATCGGGCTCCAATCGTCGATTGGTGAAAAATGCTCGCGATTTCTGGGTTTAGTCCCACTCAAAGGTGCTAGTCATAGACCGTTTCTCGCGGAATTCGATGGACCGGTGTTCATATGAAATTGGCTAATGGCGTACGCCGAGAAAGGCCAATGCCAATGCGACAGGTAGCAGCGCAATTGGGGCGCGACCTTGCGGCGCCGTTGCTCAAGCGGATATTGCTTACGATTGTGGTTGCTGGTTTGCTCTTGAGTGCTTTTTCCGCGGCGGTGGATTTCAGAACGACATTGATTCTTGCAATAGGCAATGCAGCCATTGCGGCCGCCATGTTGGCGGCCGCCCGGAGGGGCTACTCCCAAACCGCGTCGGTGGTGGTGATTCTAGCGTTACTCGTCACGACAACATACGCAATGATCACCGGCAATGGTCTTTTTCGCTACCCCGCGCTAAGCGCGGGTCGTCACGTGGCGCTCACCGTCACGGACAGCGGCATTGGAATCCCACCGGAAAATATCGAAAAGATTTTCGAACCTTTTTTCACGACTAAGGAATCCGGGACCGGTATGGGTCTAGCCGCCGTACAAGGCACCGCGCTCGAGCACCAGGGGGCCATCACCGTGAAGTCCGAACTGGGGCGGGGTGCGACATTTAGCCTGCTATTGCCGTTGTCGGAAACGTCGGCCGTCGAGGAACCCGCAACTTTGACCGCCGCCGGAACTACTGCTAGCGGCAAAGTACTGGTCGTAGATGATGAAGTCACGGTGGCATCCATTGTTGGGCGGACGCTGACGAGAGGCGGTTATGAGGTCGAGCTGTGCCATAGTGGACAAGGAGCCCTTGATCGCTATCGCCCCGATGCCTTTGATTTGGTGTTGCTGGACGTGATGATGCCAGACCTCGACGGCGTCGAAGTCTTGAAGCGCATCCGGGCCAAAGCCCCGACTGCCAAGGTGATGCTGATGACAGGGCACGCCAGCGAAAGTGTGGAAACTCGATTGCGTGAATTCTCCGATGTGGTTGTATTGTCAAAACCTTTTCAGCCAAAGCAACTGATTGAAGAAGTTAGAAAAGTGATTGCGCATTAATCCGCCCAGGCGTTGCCCGTGTGGTATGGGCGCACTATCTTTGGGTGGAGGGCGCCGCATGCAACATCTAGTTCAAGCCAACCGTTCCGGACAGGTGATTGGTTCTCGCTATCGGTTGGTTTCGGAATTGGGGAGCGGCGGGCAAGGCACAGTATATCGCGGCCTCGACCTGCGCGACGGCGATGAGGTGGCCATCAAAGTAATGGAGCCAGCGCCCCACGATATCGAATGGCGGGAACGCACATATCGCGAAGCCCACGCGTTGACTGTACTCACCGGAACCTCTGCGGTGCGAGTTTTACACCAGGCGTGGACCGATGATGGCGCCTTTTGCATTGTCATGGAACTGCTAAAGGGTGTCGATTTGGAGAAATTCCTGAGAAACCGGCAAGCACTGGGCACCGCTCCCACTCCGCGTGACTTGATCCCAATCTTGACCCCTATCGTCGAAACGCTGGAGGTTGCCCATGCTGCTGGAATACTGCATCGCGATCTCAAGCCAGGAAACGTGTTCATATTGGATACGGGTGAGGTGCGTCTGTTGGATTTTGGATTCGCCAAGTTCACGCGAATGCGACCGGTAACACAGGCTGGCATGGTTGCAGGCTCACCCAGCTACATTGCACCCGAAATATGGGGAAATGTGTCGCAACTCGATCAGCGAATCGACGTGTATTCCCTGGGCGCCATCGTTTTTCGGGCCCTCGCCGGTAGGCCTCCATTCATGGCCGATGATTTGAGTGAGGTACTGACGCTCGTAACGTCGGCACTCCGCCCCAGTCTGCTCAAGTTGCGCCCTGATTTGCCACCGAAAATCGATGCATGGGTCGAACACGCACTGGCAATCTCGCCCGATGAAAGGTTTTCAAGCGCCAGGGCTTTGTACAATGCCTTTTCGTCGTTTGTGTGATGGATAGGCAATATACCCTAAGATCGCGGCCAATTGCAGCAAGACTCGAGACTCCGAGTTCGATCTTCGCGTCAGATTGGTGTGATTCTGCGAACCTAGAGCTCGAACATCGAACGGGCGCCTTGAAGTTGGTCCCCTCGGCCGTACCGGGCTTCCACGCCAACAGATCGACCCAGTCATTGGCATTGGGTCAGTATCAACGGCGGGCAGCAGTAACGCACGGCATCCGTAGGGGCCGAAGTGCAGCCGTTGGCAGACATGATGGCATTCAGATCGCTCGGGAATGGTCCCGTACATATCAGTGCCACCAGTCCCGACGTGCAGAAAACCGAAGTCGTAGATTCGAGCGCGCAACCGGAACCGCAAACACCACGGCTAGTGCCACCTCCGGTGCCACTGCCACCGGCCGAAGTAGCGCCGCCCGACCCCGAACTTCCACCGTTGCCGACTCCACCGAGACCTGAGCTCGATGCCCCACCCGTTCCAGCGCCCGTGCCGCCGGTGCTCGGGCAGTAGCAGTCGCACACTCCACCTTCGCAGAGCGGGAAACAAGTCGAAGCCTGGCCTCTACATACATCCGTGGCGCCGCCCGTACCCAGGAGTCCACCCGAGGCACTCGTGCCTCCCGTCGACGCTTTGGTGCCCCCGGTGGATCCCTTCGTGCCCCCGGTGAACCCATTCGCGCCGCCAGTGGACGCACTCGTGCCGCCAGCCGACGCACTCCTGCCGCCAGTGGATGCATTCGCGCCACCCGTGGACCCGGTGCCACCAGTGTCCGGGCAGATGCACACATCGCAAATGCCGCCCTGGCACAGGATGGTGCAGCCTGGGGTAGTGCAAAAGCCACCGCTGGTGCCGGCCACGCCAGAGCCACCTACCGAGACTGTTCCCCCACTCGGGCCCGAACCGCCGAGCCCCGCAGCGCCACCAGTCTTGTATGCGCCGCCGATCGCGCTCGTGGACGCGAGTGAAGTTGTGCCCAGCGTGCCGCCAAGACCAAAATTACCACCCACGGCCCCGCTCGGCTGTCCCCCACTTTCGAGCACATCTCCGATGACTCGACTGTCGTCGGTGCAGGCCGCCAGCAGCAAAAACCATGTGATATCGAAGAGAAGTGAGCGTTGCATGCGGAAACCTCGGGGCGCGCCCGGCGGAGGCCAGGTACGCTTTTTTGGGACACAGAAGGCTTGTGTGTCGAGGCGGGGAAATGGATCAGCACCGTGCCACGGACGCTTGTTTCGACGCTCGAAGGCCAGGCCCGCATACCAGGGGACCGAAAGTAGCGCGATCTGCGACGATACTGTCCGGTGATTGATCTGTTTTTTGTCGTGGGCCCACTTGGAAGTGGGAAACTCAGAGAACCATGCCTCGATTAGCGCCGAATGCCGGCCAGGGCGACCCGCTGGCAAACCTGATCGGGCCGGTGCTCGAGCGCGACGCGCGAGCCGTCGAGGCGTGGGTGCGCGCTACGGCGCCATCGGTTGCTCGAGTCGTGCGGCAAATTCTCGGCACTGAGCATCCTGACGCAGCCGATGTGACGCAAGAAGCCCTGTTTGCTGCGCTGGAGGCGTTGCCAGGCTTTCGTGGCGACTGCACCGCGCTTCATTTCGTGTGGCGGGTGGCTGCGCTAACGGCCATGAACGCGCGCCGGCGCCTGCGTTTGCGCGAACAAGTGACGCAAAGCAGCGACGAGACCGACGCATTCGCGACCAATGAACCCTCGCCGCTCGGCAATACGCTGGCCCGACGGCGCCGCGATGCATTTCGACGCTTGCTCGACGAACTTCCTGCGGTTCAGTCCGAAGTCCTGGCGCTGCATTGTGTCCTCGGCTTTACGATCGATGAAACGGCGCGCGCCACCGGCGTACCCGCCAACACGGTTCGAAGTCGGCTCTTGGCGGCCAAAGCGGCGTTGCGCGAACGGCTGAGTGACGATGCCGAACTCGCTGAGCTCGTGCGGGGTGCGTCATGACAGACGACAAGCGCATGCACGCGGCAGACGCCGAGCATCCCGAGGACTTGGTCGCACTCGAGCGCCAGCAGTGGCTCTCGGAACCTGAGCAGCGGCGCCTGCAAATGTGCCTGGCGTCCTCGGATTCGCTGCGCCTGCTGTACCAAGTTGGGCTCGATTTCGACGCGATGCCCACTGTACGCCCTGAGGACGCGGCGCAGTTGGAACAGCTCGTAGCGAGCGCCCACGCTCGATTTGCGGCGCGAACCGAAGCGCCGTCGTCGCGCACACCCGTGCGCAAAATTGCCACCGGGGTAGCCTTCTCGGTGTTGTTGTTTGCGCTCGGCGCCACCGCGGCCCGCTGGCAACTGCCAAGGTTTGGTTTTGGCAATTCGATATCGAATCGGAGCGTCGATGCGTTGCCGACTCCGGTACTGCCCAAACCCGAAGGGCAGGTTGCACACGCCGCGGCGGCACCGCCCAATTGTCCAGCGCCGAATGATAGCGCCGCTGCCGTGCCGAGTATCGAGGCCGCGCGTAAGCCGCAAGCCCAGGCGATCGAAACGGCGCCGGGGGCGAGTCCAGCAAGTTCCGTTCGCGCGGTGGCGCAAGCCACTTCGCCACGCGCCACGGCGGGTTGCTCGGAATTGTTTTCGGCTGCAAACGCTGCTCGGCGCCGTGGCGACGGGCAGCGAGCCGCTACGCTCTACAGTCGGTTGCAAGGTGACTGCCCGCGTTCCGCTCAGGCCGCCTCATCCTACGTGCTGCTGGCGCGCATGAATCTGGCACGCGGCGCGGCCGCACCGGCTCTGGACGGGTTCGATACGTATTTGCAAGCCGTGCCTCGGGGCTCGTTGATTCAGGAAGCTTTGCAGGGCAAAGCTCAGGCTCTACGTCAGCTCGGGCGCAGTGCCGAAGAGCGGGCGGCATTGCGCGAGCTCTTGCGTCAGTTTCCTGATTCGGTGTATGCGCCGAGCGCGAGGCAGCGCCTAGCTTCTGGTAACAAGTAGCAGTCATTGCATGACGATCGACAGGGTGTACTTACGTCTGAGCTTGTGGCTGGTGCTCGCCACTTCCCTTCTGGGGTTCACCAAGGCGCTGGCTCAACTCCCTTCGGCGAGCAACACCGATGTTGCCCGCCCAATTCAACTGAATCTAGCAATGGACTTCGCCAACGCCGGCGACTTGGACGCGCTGCTGCGCGAGTGGTTTGGCTCTGCCGCTGGGCGGCTGACCGTGCGCCCTGTCTCGAGGTGGAACAAGGACGAGATCCTGGCTCCCAACGCTGCCCGCAACACACTGAGCGTCTGGGTCATTCAGATGAATAAAAGCTTGGTCCGGCTGTACTTCGTCGACGCTTCCGAACATCGCTACTATTTGCGCGATGTACCGTTGCGCACCGGTCTCGACGAAGTGGGCCGCGAGGACCTGGCGCAGATCATCGTGACCTCGACTGACGCATTCGCGCAACAACGGGTTGGCACGAATCTCGAGGACATGGAAAAAGCCTTGGCGGCTCCCCGATCCGAGACTCAACCGGCATCGATACTGCATCAACCGGCAACCCCATCGAATGCTCGAGCATCCGAGGCTGCGCGCTTTGCGCTGCGAGGTGGGGCTTTCTACGGCGTAATATACGAGCAGGCGGCCGAATTGCGCCAAGGCCCAGGAATCCTCATTGGAGTGGTGCGCCGAGGCACGCGACAACGGCTGACTCTCAACGCCAAAGCTCAGTACTATTGGCCACAGACTATCGACCGATCCGACGTAGTGATTTCAGCGCGCACGTTCACCGTAAGATCGACGATCGGGCTCGACCGCTACTTGAGCCAGAGCGCTTCACTCGGAATCGAGTGGGGCGCGGGCATCGACGACCTTCACGTCGAATCTGAACCGTCGCCTCGAAGTACCGTCGTGCCCCGCAGTGTAACTTTTTTGCGACCTATGATGACGCTAAGCGTGCGTGCCGCGCTCATCCAAAGCAACTTTCAATGGGCCCTACTTGCGGGCGCGACGCTGTATCTTACGCGCACTCACTACGACGTCGTGAGTAACGGCGAGGCCAGGGTCGAATACCGGCCGTACGTCGTTCAACCCCAATTGGCGCTCGAGGCAACTTGGCAGTGAGCGAGCAGCGTCAGCCACCGAGGCGCCGCAGTCGGGTCAGCGCCTTGCCCCGTCCATTGAAGACGCAGTATTCCGTCGGGTGTCCCGCGGAGCAGCCTTTGTAGTTCGTGCAAGTGTGCGGCTCACACGTCGCAAACTTCGCCAGCTATCGGCAGCCAGGCGCGCTTGCCCCATAGATTCGCCGCTCGCTCGGCGATTGCCTGTCGTTCGTCGTGGTTGCAATGTACTAGAGCCAATCGGCTGATGCTTGCTTGATCGAACAGGGGCTGTAGCTCTGCAACTGAGCTGTGATCATCGGAAAGGCGCGCGACCCACTGACATTCGTGAACAACCAAGTCTGCTCCGTGAAATAGTCGCAAGGTTTCCGGCGTAATTTTGCCGTCGCCACTAACGCAGACGGTATTCCGATTATCGTCGATGCGTAGCGAATGACACGCAACGCGGTGCTGGGTGCGCGCGGTGGAGAACTTCACACCGTAACGCTCGACGCTGCTGCCCGGTTCAACCTCCGTAAATTCGATCGCAAAGCACTTTTCGGGTCGAAACGAACCGGGGTAACCGAGTTCAAGCAACTCGCGCAGGAATTGTGAAGATCCGGGGCCACCCATCAATTGCAAAGGCCTCTGCCGCCCGGCAAGCCGTAGCGACAGCAGCAGTGTCGGCAAACCGAAGCAGTGGTCGGCGTGCTGATGCGTAATCCAGATGGCATCGAGCGTCTCCGGGTTGTCGCTGGCCTCGAGAAACCGGCGGGGAATACTGGAACCGCAATCGACGAGAACCGTAGCCTGCCCCGCGCAAAGCACCGATGTATTGGTGCCGGCAAGNNTTGAACGCTTTCTCGAGGCATTCACGCAGGCCGTCGCCCTTGAGTGCGGTTCGGATTTGCTGCAACTCGGCCTTGCCCCCGTTATGCCCAATCTTGAGATCGACTCCAAAAGTGCCACCTCGCGTCGGTTCTTCGGCTTTCTTGTAGCAGACTCGCATGGACTCGAAAGAGCCCTCGATCGCTTGAACGAACGGACGCTTACTGACGTCGTCGTTGGGTCCGCCGCCGATGTGCATCCCTGCCAACTGGACCTTGAGTTCCGGAAGCGACTGCCCGGCCGCGGCAGTCGGAACTGGTTCCGAAACGGGCGGGGAAACCGGGGCCGGCGTATTGGGAGCGATAGGACTCGTCATGACAGGTAGCGGTGCCGAAGCGCTAGACGTTGAGGCGGGCATTGCCGAGGAGGCGGGCGCGGCGGATGGCTGACGTACCTCGGGGCATTCGGAGCGCCCTGCACCTGCCGCGCAACTCACAAAAATGGGTAATAGGGCCCCAATTAGCCCGGATAGGGACGTATACATGCGGCCGGCATAGCATTTTCGGGTTCCAACATGCGAATATGCGGCGAAGTTTTACGTATGCGACTATTTCTGCCCGCCCAGCTTGCACGGCATTTTCGGCCTTCTGGGCTCAGGCAACTTGGAAACTCCAACAGATTGGTTCTTGGAACCACTATCCCTTGCAAGAGCATCCAAACCTCAGTGCAATTCCGGGATCGCTTTTTCATGTGGGCGCGCAGGGTCCCGACCCTACGCGCTGTTATCCTGGTGCAATTTCTAAGGCTCTTTATTTTTTTTTCGGCACTTGGCCTCACGTTGGCCTGTCAGGCTCCTTCGAATAGAC
>PMCK01000648.1:0-2786 GCA_003154095.1 Myxococcales bacterium
CCATTCTTCAAGAGCAGACCTGGCAAATACCTGCTCGCTGCTACTCTAACTATCGTAGCCCTAACGCTAACGGTACCCTACACTCCATTTGCCAAACTCTTTGGTTTTAGCCCGCTGCCATTGGCATTCCTACTGATTATTGGCGCTATCATAGTCCTTTACATCGTCGCCGCGGAACTAACCAAGAGAGCTTTCTACAAGATGGTGAAGTTCTAGCAGTCATGTTCTCGTGGCGTTTCCGTGCCGCAGCGCCAAGCAGAAATTAACGTTGAATGTTGGCCGGTTCGACGTGGTCACCAAGTACTCGTTCGTCAGCAGGTGCAACATCCGCCACGTCAACTACGATTCTTACAAAGCGAGATGACGCTGCCTTAGTGGTCGTATACGTCCAGGCATATGGATCTTTCTCGGACAATTTGGCAGATCCCTGTTCGACGAGGATACCCTCGTCGGTAACTATCATTACGCCGACCGACGCTACGCAGACGTCATCCCCGGCGATGATGCTTATGGGTTCACCCTGTTGTCCGGTATATTTGGAGATGTCGATTTTGTGAATCTCCGGTGGATGAATAACGTCCGCCGAAACGGGTTCACCGACAGGCTCCGAACGCAATTCTTTGGCCTTGGGGCTCTTGCGCGCCATTCTCGAATAGAGAAGCGCTTCGTACAAATGCTGGTGGTTGCTATCCGGCGCGTCGCTATAACCAGATTGATTGACGTCGGCCTGCGCTGCGCAAATGCAAGATTGGCCATTGCGCTTTCGGTGTAAAACCAGTTGCCTACCAACTATTCCCGATAGACCCCGTAATACCGATTCAGTTTGAATTGTTGCCATNNATAATCTTCACGCTAGGAGTAATTGCCCATCACAACCGCAAGGCTCACACTGCCGCCCCAGACACTCCGCTGCGGGGAGCACGGAGCTCACGAATGTCTGGAAGTATCGTTCCAATAGCCCACTATGCTTGCAATGCGCGTGCCTTGCGAAGAGAAGTTTCCTCGCAAATTTGGATCAATTAGCTTCGGACCAGCGCCTGGCCTCGGCTTCACGCGAAGGGCTAAAATAAAGGACTGCATCTTCGAGCGCGGGAGCAGCAAGCCGCACCCAGTCTTCGGGGAGCCTAGGGAATTCGTCCTCCCTAACACAAACGAGATAACACGAAGGATCGCGAATCATTTCTAAGGCTTCGCGCGCCGTAACCACGGGTTGGGTAGGCTTTTCGCGTTGTTTCATATCTAGCAATGTAACCAACAAAGTTACATTGACAACGCTAACGGCCAAAATCTCTCCCATTCGAGTGGCCGGTATTGGGACAACCACTGAGAAAACTGATGTTTTGAAGAATGGCTCTGTAAAGCGCAAGTCTGCTCTTGCGACGTTATGCGATCAAATTCGTGGGTAAAGCCACCGGCTGTTGCGCCGTTCTGCTCGCTGTAGATTTTTCGGCACACCTATTGCTACCCCCTAATTACCATGAACTCTGACTACGCTCACATCGATGCAAGCTCCACATTCAACGCACAAGAAGGTTCCGAATCGGAGAACAAGATCAATGCGGAGAAAATGGGTTGGCTGCAGCAGGCGGTGACCACCATCGCGGCGGCCCCTGCGACAGTTGACGGTCTCATAAAAGAGCACCCTTACAAGTCCATTGGCATAGCTTGCGTCGTGGGAGCAGCTCTTGGTGCGGGAGCCTTCATGGGCTCACGAGTCCTGCGTGCAATGGCAATTGCAGCGGCTTCATTTGTTGCCTTGGAGCTCGCGCGAACCTATTTTAGGTGGGATGCGACTCGAACAGTTCCAAACAGGTCGAAGGGAAATGGTGCGGCGAGCGCAACCGCTCGCTAGGAGCCGCCGCTGTTCCGTACTGGAATTCTCAAGTATTTGGCGTGGCGGGGCCCGGATTCCTGGGTCGATCCATGTCGAAGAAGCGCAACAAAAACGCGGTCACCGTATGAAATCGTCCTGCATCATCGGCGTTCATCTCGGACGGTTGCCCTGACAGGTTGCGCGGCAATAGAGTCGATCCCCCTTCGTCACACCATCTTTCGATGGCGGAGTTGTCGAGGCTGCGGTCGTTCGGATATTGCCTAATCACTGTCGGTCCCTGCACTCTTGTCGTCGTCTGGACTTTGGACGGTCTCACCCTGCCTTAGGCGACCTGGGGCTTTATCACAGGCAACCGTATAGAGCGTGAGCAGCAGGGAAATGACGAGAATAGAGCTGCGAATCATGGGCTTACTCCAATAATGCATCAATGGCTCTTCAGCGAAAGTGCTGCAATTTATATGCCGCGGCACGTATTGAGTGTCGTTGAAGTTCCGAGAAGTAACTAGGACCTCACGGACTCGTAACCCAATTGCAAATTGCATTGGCATTTTGCAGATTGAGAAACTCTCTCTCCTTCGTCGTGGAGAAAGCGGATGTCGCCCCTGTGGATTCTTGCCGCAGCATTGCCGCTGTCCCGGACGGCATGGGCATTGCAGTGACATTTCCGTCCAAAGTCGCGGATAATGTCAGAATTCAAGGGCCATTCCGATAATCTCAAGGCAGCGATTGAGAAAACATCGAAACGCCTGCGTTCGGCCGTTTCCACGGTGGCTCGTACGTTGTCGCGGTGGCCTCGCTGGGTTCGCATGACAATTGTGGTGCTGGCGAGTCTGTTGGGGTTCTTAGTCGTCTTGAACGCCGCGCTCAATCTTGGAAGAACGCGTCCACTTCTGGCCAGCGTGATAAGCGTGAGCCCTCAATCGCTTAACGTCGACTACCGCCGCGCATGGTT
>PMCK01000648.1:2853-7305 GCA_003154095.1 Myxococcales bacterium
CTATTCCGGGAATCGAGGGCCCGCCAATCATTGAAGAGGGGCCGCCCGAGCCCGACATACCGAATGAAAAATACAAGTTGTGGTCGGTCCGAATTGAAAACGTCGACGGGCTCGCTAGGCAACTTTGGATCGATGAGTTCCATTTCGAAGGTGAATTGCGCGTCTCAGGCGCGTTCTACTTGCGACCCAAACGACGGTTGTGGGTGGGTCCGGCAAAGGCGACATCGGCTTATGGGAGTGTCGTCATAGGCAATGAGAGATTGCTGGACGGCATTTCGTGGACCGCCAATTGCACGATACCACCATTGGATCCGCGGAATCCCACAGGCATGGAATTTTTCCGGTTCATTTCTGGCGCCTTACAAATCAACGCCGGGATCCCGAACGCACGGGCGCTCAACTACTACACGCAAATACGCGGCAGCTCAGCATTGTTCGACGGCGGCAGCGGGGGCTTGCATCTCGATCTCGTGTTGCATTCGGGAGTCGCGCGTCCATTGAACTTGTCCCTNNTGGCTCGCGCGTATCGCACCATTCGAATTGCGACAAGCGGGGACGAAATCCGCCGCCGTTCGAGGCACAGAGTTTCGGCTCAACGCAAGCACGGCTGCAATTGATGTCAGCAAGCCACTCCCGGAAATCGAGGTGCATGGCGACCTGCCTTCGGCGCAAATTCCAAGTTTGCGAATTATCAACACATTCATGTCGAGTTCGAGTCGGCTCCATGTTAACGGGGGAAAGGGCTCGATCTCGGCCCAATTCGACGCCAATACCGCCACGAAACTGGCAAGAGGGGATTTGGCGGTCGGTGCCGAAGGATTGTCCGCCGAGCAAGGGGAGCTTCATTTCTGGGGCCGCGTTAATGCAAAGCTTCATGTCGCCAAAATGCTCCTTGAAAACGGAGACATCGACGTGTCAAGTGCACGCATTGATGCAAGAGACGTCACTCTGAAGGATTCGAACGCAGGCATATCGAATTGGTGGAGTCGCGTGACGATCCACGAAGCAAAGTTCCGATCCAATCAGCGAATTCCCTTTGAAACATACTTTTCGGCCGAGCTGCAAAGCGCGGCACCGGTTATAGCTTTCTCGAAGCGTACTCCATCGGTGCCCGGGTGGATTACCCGATTTCTCGCTGGCGGGGAGGTCGATGCATCGGGCCACCTGCATCTTGGGAAAGCTTATGTCGATTTGTCGAATTTCAAAGCACAAACCGGCCTGCTCAATGTCAAAGGGCATTTTCGTGAACGGGGTGAAGCCAAGTCGGGCGTGTTTCAGGTCAGCGCCGGCCCGCTTTCGGTGGGGATCGAGATCAAGAATGAGGACACAAGTCTCATCCTCGTCGGCAGCGCCGTCGAACCACCTCTGGCGGCGCCGTTCAAACAGGTGAGCCTGATACGTTGAGTGGAGTTGCCGAATCGCAAAATTCGACCGAAGCAATCATTCACCATCATACGTGGATTGCCGAGTTCTAAGGGCCAATAACTCTGCGGGTCGATTCGTCGTCGTCTTTTCGTGAGACGCTCCGCGCAGTGCTTTGTGTCTCCGCACTGCCCGCTCGTAAGTCTGAACGTACTTGCCCGCCACGCAAGGCCAGGCCATCTCGCTTGTGTAAGCAAGCGCACGTCGTTGCATTGCGTGTCGGTCAGCATCGTTCGCCAAGAGCTCGATTGCATCTTTGGCTATCGCGGCTGAATCACGCCACGGAACGAGAAGCCCGCGTCCGTTGGCCAAAAGTTCCTCCGCATACCAATACGGCGTTGAAATCACGGCCTTGCCTGACCCCAGCGCGTAAGCCAAGGTGCCCGACGTGATCTGCTCCGGCTTGAGATACGGGGTAACGTAGATATCAGCGGCCGCCAGAAACTCGCGCAGTTCGGCCCGAGTCACGAATCGATTGTGAAATTTGACCTGAGACTCGACACCCAGCTGCTTCGCTCGGTTCTTGAGCATATTGCGATAGACTTCGCCGTCACATTCCTTTACATGGGGGTGTGTCGCGCCAAGCACGTTATAAACGGTATTCGGGAATCGCGCTAGAATTGCAGGAAGGGCGTCGATCATGTACTCAATTCCCTTGTCAGGAGAGAGTAGCCCAAAAGTGAGGATCACGGATTGTCCTTCCATCCCCAGTAATTCCTTGCTTTTCCCAGTTGAAGACACGGCGTCGATGCCGTGCGGAATGAAATCGATTTTGGTAACTGGAACCCGATACACGCGGGAAAGCAGGTCGACTCCGTGTTGGCTCATGACGACGATGCGCTCTGACAGTTTGGTCAGTTCGTCCATCACGACGCGTTGGGAAACCGTGGGCTCAGCCAAGATTGTGTGAAGCGTCGTAACGATGGGCATGCGTAGTTCGCGCAATAATGCGAGCACATGTGCGCCCGCAACTCCTCCGAATATTCCATATTCGTGTTGCAACGATAGAACATCGACCGAATTTACGTTCAAAAAACTCGCGGCGCGGCGATAGGATGCAATATCGCATTCGGATATTTCGAAGCGAACTTTGTCTTCGTAAATGTAGCGTCGCTCCGCGTCGTTGACGGCTACAACAAAGCAGTTTACCTCGGAATTCTGCAATGCTTCGCTCAAGTCGCTGGTGAACGTAGCAATCCCGCATTGACGAGGAAGATGACTACCCAAAACGGCGACCTTGTGGTTGGCTCTCTTAAACATAACGTCCTCCGGAGACCCGCATGAATCGTGTGTCTTGTTGCCCCCGATCAAAATCGGGAATTGGCCCACAAATGGCGATTGCGCCTGTTTGGCCAAACTGGAACGGGCGCGAGCTGCAAATCATGAAATCCACAAACTTTGCGACGATGATTGGCATGCGGTTGCGGAATTGAGGTGCAATCCACGTGCCGCAACGGGAACCGTTGGATTTACAGCCGGAACGGCCGATTGCGTCCCAATTAACTTGTGGATTGCAGACGCACAAGGAATGCTGATCGCAAATTGCCTGACGCTTTTTTGCACGTTGCAAACGCTATTCACACCTCTTGGATGACCTGAAGAATCCAAGTGGTTTGTGGGGTATCGCGACGTTTGTGGCACACTATTTCATGCCCTACGAATTGCGGAAAGCATGCGTCACTCAGGGTATTGCTGCAGCGGCGGTACCCATACTCGTCGCGCGCCGTCGTCCCAATACGCCTTACGCCCGTAGTGAGCATGCAAACTTGCTTCGTATTCACGGTTGATGGCCTCTGAGTTTTTCCACTCGGGACTATTCCTGATCGCTTGGCGACTCATGCCAACGTGGACAAGCCTCTCCTGCCAGCTGACGCGGTTCGCCCAGTGGGGCGCAATTAGCACTTTCTTACCGAACCACCAGTTGCTCGTGTCAATCACGAGATAGCGTATTTCCCAGGTCAGATCGTCGACGATGAAGTCCTCGACATGACCGATTGGCTCATCGCTCCCTTGAATGCTGTAGCCACGCAGTTCAGCGGCGCTTCGCAAATGGATATCGCCAGATTTGCGCGCGCACTTATCCGTCAGGTGCTTCCAACTTCCGTCTGCAAGCAGGCCGGGATAGGCACTTGCGCCCCAGAACCCCGAAGAACCCCAGTAATAGGGATATTCGTAGTAAGCGTAATAATCGAATTCGTGTTGGCGGGACACGGGCTTAGCGACGTCGATGCTCGGGCTATTCTTTACTTTGGCCTGCGTCAATGCCAAGTGAAATTGCTTCTTCGACCAGTCAACTTGACGAAAGGAGATAGGAGTGATGAGTACTTGCCGCCCATCCAACGAGGCGTGAGTCTTTACGATGAGGTAGCGAACTATCCAATGTGTGTCATCTAGTAAGAAGTTCACCACACTTCCGATGTCGCCGTCCGTAGCGTTCACCGTGAATTGCTCGAGTTCCTTCAGGCTTCGCAACATGATGTGTCCCGTTCTGGCCCGTTATTACAGGTGGAATTGGGTCTCGTTGGTCGAGCGCCAATTCACATGACCCCGGTGCAATCTTTGGGCCATTGCCTCTTTGCTCCGGTGGTGAATGTTCCGGGTGTTCGCAATTTGCAATTTACCTTCCCCACATTGCAAATTGCAAATTGGATCAATCCAAACAACCCGCGATTCAGCTTTGATTTGCCGTGATATCTCGGGAACAATTCTGCTCCGTGATGCTGGTCTAGTTACTGCTTTAGAGATGCGGAAGCCATGTTGCAAGCTCTTGCATTTACGTTGGTCGTAGTCTGGGCATTCGGATTGGTTAGATACTGTTGATGCGTTGGCTTCACCCGTATGCCAACGACCTCACCTTGAACATTCGCGTTCACTGCTGGTTCTCGAGGGCCGCAATCTTGGCCAGGCGACGTCGGTGACGTTCTTCGCCGCTGAATCTCGCGGCTAGAAATGTCCTGACGAGCTCCCACGCAACCGCGTGACTGACAACAAGACCGCCTAGGCAGATCACGTTCAAGTTATCGTCTTCGA
>PMCK01000585.1 GCA_003154095.1 Myxococcales bacterium
ACCACATGATTGCAAAATTGGCTGAACTGGTTTCTGCGCACAAGGTATTTGCATCCTACGCGGCGCACGAGCTGCGCTCTCCCTTGGCAGCCCTGCGAGGCGAGCTGCAATTGGCCCTGCGCCGTCAAAGGTCGGTTGACGACTACGAACAAGTCTTGGCCTCGGTACTCGAAGACGTGGAGGGGCTGATAAGTCTGGCCGAAGACTTGCTGACACTCGCGCGGGTGCAGGGCACGGCCGGCACGCCCCCGGAGTCACAAGTATCGGAGATCGTGCAAGACGCGGTTCGAGTGGTGAACGGCATTGCCCAAATGCGCTCGATCGACATCTTGGTAAAGGACAACGATGACAGTTTGGTCGTAGCCGGCAGGCGTCCTGACCTTACTCGAGTAGTGAGAAATTTACTCGAAAATGCCGTCGCCCACAGTCCAGACGGTGAGGCCGTGACTCTCGAGATATCATCGAATGCGAACACGGTAACCTTGGCGATGAGCGATAGTGGTCAGGGTATTCCTGCCGAAGACCAACCTCACGTTTTCCAGCCATTCTTCCGAGGAACGGCGACTCACAACAATAATCGCAGCGGCGCCGGCCTGGGACTGGCAATAGCCCGCGGCATTATCGAGGCCCACGGCGGTACAATTGACCTTGATGTCGGCTACACCAAGGGGGCTCGATTCGTCGTTGTGCTGCCACGCGTGGGAGCGGAAAACTAAGGGCGTCTAAACTCGACATGTTATGACGAGCGAGTCGGTGGCAGCATCTGGGGGATTGTCGGAAAAGTCAGCCGTCCACTCGACGGACGCAAACCCCGCATGTCCGAAATAGGCCTCCAGTTCGCAAGGAAAATACTGCCGATGCGTTAGTGGGACAGTCCAAGGTTGACTGCCGTCTTCGGGCTGGAATTCCATCCATACCAGCAGTAGCTGCCGTATCGGGTCGTACTCAAACCGCTCGGCATAACCGATTTTCTGCAAAGTTACCGGGTGTAGAAAACTTGGAGCCTTGTAATGCTTGTGAGGACTGCGCGCCAAGTCCGAGATTTGCGGCACCGACACGTCACAGACGAATTGTCCCCCGGGCAACAGGTGGCGCTTAACATTCTGCAGAAAGAGTTCGATATCTTGCCTAGTATATAAGTGCAACATTACATTGAATGGAGCCAAGATCAGTGAAAAGCGCTGTTCCAATTCGAGCAAACGCATATCCCCATGCAACAGCGTGATGCGTTCACCCAATTTCGGGTAAGCCTGGCTTAGGTATTGTTCTAGGTCATTGAGCATTGGCTTGGACAGGTCGATGCCCCATACACGAGCACCGGCTTGGGCCATCGCAATCGTGACTCGACCGTTGCCGCAGCCGTACTCGAGTATATTGCCCGTTTGCTTACGCGCCAGCCGCACGTAGTAGTTCACGTCCTGTTTGCGCGACCGATAACACTGTGAGTAATAGGCGGGGTCGGCGTAGTGGGCAAGCGCACCAAAGTCACCACATTGACCCAGTGACTGCAGCGAGATATCGATCTCGTCGGCGGGCCTTGGCTCGGCTTTCGACTGACTAGCCTTGCTTCGTCGCTCCGTCACGCGCGTGCTGAGGCAGCTAACTCTTCGATGTATTCCATGACAACTTCGTTGGTGTCACGGTGAAATCGAACCTTGCCCTTCGCGATTTCACGCAACGATATTACAGCGGCCTTGTTCTTGGCACTCACAAGCGGGCGAATACCCTTCATCAAACTGCGCGTTCGGGCCGCGGCCAAAACTACCAAAGCAAAGCGATTTTCTTCCTGCTCGAGACAATCTTCGACGGTAACACGGGCCATAAATTCGTTGGTTCCTTCGTGAGGGGTACGGAGTATGTGCCGGCCCATAAGACGCTGCAAGCGCTTGCTGGGGCAGCCACTGAAAGTCGCGAAGTATCGGCTATTGAACGCAACTCAGGACCGACGGCCAGCGCTCTACGCGAGATCGAACAGCAAAACTTCCGAGGATTCGATAGCTTCGACACCAATCGGACTCGGGTCGCCACTCCAGAGTGCGTCGCCTGCGCGCAACCTGTCGTTGCCGACGCGCACAGCACCGCGCGCAACATGGACGAAGACGTTACGTTTTGGCGGCGGGCTGTAAGTCAGGCGGTGCGACTCGCCAATCCGCCCAACCAGCATCGTGGCGTCCTGATGAATTGTCACTGAGTCATTTCGACCGTCGTTCGAGGCCAATAACGTCCACGTGTCGGAGGAACTATCGAGTTCAAAGGACTTTTGCTCGTAGCTGGGGGCAATGCCAACCTGGTTCGGCAAAATCCAAATCTGAAGAAAATGGACCAACTCAGTTTTCGAAGCATTGAACTCGCTGTGGGTCACGCCGGTACCGGCGCTCATTCGCTGGACTTCTCCGGGACGTATAATCGAGCCGTTACCCATGCTGTCCTTGTGTTCTAGGGCCCCGTCCAGAACGTACGTCAGTATTTCCATGTTCTCGTGCCCGTGAGTTCCAAAGCCTTGTCCGGGCTGCACTGAATCTTCGTTGATTACGCGCAGTGATCGAAATCCCATGAAACGCGGGTCGTAGTAATTGGCGAACGAAAATGTATGGTATGTCCGCAGCCAACCATGGTCAGCATGGCCACGTTCCTGAGCGCGTCGAATCTGCATTTTCGAGGCATTTGAAATTGTCGGCATGTGTTGCCCCCGAGGGTCACTACTACCCCTGGGGCCAACGTCGTCAAACCGGTACTCCCCTAAATTACCAAGGACGGAAAAGCGGCCGAAAATGCCAGTCATTCGGCGCAATCCGCTCTGGTTTGAATCCGCAAGCGCGACTGACCTTCAGTTGCACGGCGAAGTTTTCGACACCGTCACTCCGACCGCACGTCATCGATCAAGCGAGTGACGACATCGAACACCCGGTCGCAATTCTNNGTTCCGCATCCGTGCAGCAAGGCCCAAAGCCATTCCGTGAATGGTCAAAGTAACCTCCTGAATGAATATGTTCGCCTGAATGGAATTCTTTATTATCGAATTGATAATAAAGAACAGCTCGCTGCAAAAAAGCCGCGTCGAACGCAATCGAAGAATAGTCAGTTACCAATATTCTAGCGCTTGCGAGCACACATTGAATGCTGCCTTCGCTGTGAGATATCAATTTGATGACAGGCGCAAGGTCGAACTCTCCAAGGTACGGGTACATATTGGCATGCGGGAAAAATACTAGGCCGAGTCCAAATCGCATCGCTAGCTCATGAAGCACTTCACTATTGAGCAGCCGTTGCCAGTTCCGGGCGTATTCGGTGTCGGCAAAACCTTGTCGGTGCAGCCGCCGGTTCGACTTGCCCATGACCTCGCCAACGATGTATTTGCGCCAGGTCGGCATGAATACAATGGTGTTTTGCGGTGAATCATTGAATTCAACGAGGGCGTCGAATCGCGGAAAGCCGGTGAGGTGCACCTCCTTTTGCGAATACCGATAGTGGCTCTTGTCTGCCACGATTGATTCCCGTTCCAATGTGCCCGCGGTGATCATGCAATCGAGATGTTTTTGATTGATCCAAGTCGAGATATCGCCTTGCGTAACCCCATGTTGTAAGAATACGAAGCGATGCAAAATTAGGTTACCAAACCACTTTCTTGGAAGAAAATTGACGATGTATCCGTCAACATGGGATGACGCGAGTACTTGGCAATTCAAGAACGCGAGCTTATGGCTGAATGAGCCAAACGCAATCAACTTGAACCCTTCCTGCTTCAACCGTCGCCAATCATGTGAATTGCGTCGCAGCACGAAGTAGGCAGCTATTTCCGGATGCTTCCGAAGCAAGTAACGGTAAAGGTGTTCTGCGTTGTCGTCAGCCTGAACGTCGCGGTCCATTAGTAGCCAACTACCCTTGAATTTGCAGCGAGCGGCTGGCACTCGGGCAATCTTTCTCCAAAGCCGGACCCACTTTGGCGCGTAACTGGCGAGCGCTTGCCTCACGGATAGCTCATCTTGTTCTAATATTTCGTTGGATGATACTTGAGGCAAACGCGAAAGTCCCAGGCCAATCGCCGTTGGCGCCGCGCCGACGCGTATTTGTAGACTGCTGCCGCTCGGGAACCGAAACCCCAGATGCCTTTCATGAGCAAAGAATCGCCCGGCAAAGGTGTGTGTTTGCGTCTTCTCCGTAAGGGCGCAAATTCGCAAGCCGTCGACAAGGATCGACTCGGAAGTATCAGTGGTAAATGAATGTGATACTCGTGCCCAGCCCGATTTGAAGTTACCGGATTCCACTCTAACCAACGGACGCGGAAGGCTCTGACCCTTCAGTGTTTCGATGATTCCACATTTGCAATAGTCGGGAAGTTCTGCGATGTTGAAATCAAGTACCGCATCAATATCTATGAATTGCAGGATGCTCCGAAGCAAATCGATGAAATGCTCGGTTCCGTCCGCTCCAAGTCTTTCCAATTGGTCATCATGGTCAACCAAACGCAAGAACATCCAACTCAAGTCATACATGACAAGATTCTGAACGTATCTGGGGACAGCCCCGCAGGTGTCCCGGGCATAGGTCAAGATATCCAGATATCCATGCTGAAGCAGCTCGTCATAA
The DNA here is from genome assembly GCA_003154095.1 of Myxococcales bacterium. Taxonomy (GTDB): domain Bacteria; phylum Myxococcota_A; class Polyangia; order Polyangiales; family Polyangiaceae; genus FEN-1139. The sequence goes on from PMCK01000585.1 coordinate 4,588, forward strand.
CGGCTGGGTTTTTGCCAGGCGCTCGCAACGAGTGACGACTGATCCCGACGTTTCGTGTAGTAGTAATGGGCGTTCGGCAGAAAGGCCGCCTGTCTTTTGGCGCACCGACATAAATACTTCGCTGTAAAATGGGCATCCTCGAAAATGGGGACAACTTGTTCGCTAAATCGAAGTTGCTGCGATTCAATCAACGAGCGCTTGTAGAATCCCTGTGCCGCCGCTAAGTGCAGAAATGTTGGCGAGCGAAACACATCGACTACGCATCGGCCCAACTTGAAACGGAACCTCAACGGGTGTGCGTCTATTACTCGTCGTGAACGCTCATAATAAAAGCGAACGTTGCCGCATATCAAGCAAGGATCATCGTCCGTGGACGACAAGAACTCATCGACGGCCGCAAAATAGCCACGACCGACGCAATCGTCCGCGTCCACGAACGTTACCCAATCCCCCGTTGCATGATCGAGCCCTAAGTTTCGAGCGGATGCCGGGCCACCATTTTCCTTGCGTAAGTACTGGATGCG
>PMCK01000149.1 GCA_003154095.1 Myxococcales bacterium
TCTCCCGTCGAATTATGATTGCGTACCAAGGGCTTCTGAAACCATCGTTGAATTCGCGCACGTCTTCGATCTGCAAAGCCGCCCTCATGACGAGTGTCGTAACGAATGCAGGCATTGAATTCGCCACTGCCCAATTTCGAGCAGCATCAGCAATTACCTCGGCTGTTTGCAGGCGCTGAAGATGTTCAGTTTTTTCGCATTGCCAGCGAACGAACATTCTTGCGACTGCTAAGGCCTGTACGTGGCCGTGAAAGCGAACGAGACGGGATTTGCGTTCCCTTGGACTTTGCTCCGCAGGCTGAGGTGAAGTGATGGGCTGCGCTTGCTCTGGGGGATCTTTCATTCGCGACATGGCAGTCCTTCTGCTGGGTGGGAAGAGTTCTTCGATCGGGATCTTGGGAACGGTGGGACGTAGGACGCGATGGCCGCCCCTATAGGGGGGGCGTCCCGTTCGTCCTGTCCCGTCCCGTCCTGGGGTAACGTCCTTNNGAAAAGTGGGACTCAACGGGACGTGGGACGTTAGATCGGGAGTACCGACGTCCTGGTTCGTCCTAGTGGGCTTAGACCGTGTCATTTGATCCTCCCACGACTTCATCGAAAAACGCTTCGGTGGATACCTCCCAAACATCACCATGTTTTGTGACACGGCCTGCAGTCTGCAGTTCGTTCAGGGCCCGCATTACGTCTTTGTAGTTGCGTTTGATCGCGGCTTTGAGGGAACTCCCAGTTTTAGAGCCGTTTTGCAGAACGTCGCATACGGTACGGGCCAATTTCGACAGCTCACTCGTTCCCTTTGCTTCGGTGGCAAATCGTGAAGTGAGCACCGTTCGGGCAATACTGTCGTTATCGTCGTGCTCGTGGTCGATCCGTGCCGTCCAGCGTTGGGCAATGGGGTCAGTCCTGCGGATTGTGCGTCCTATGCATGAGTACCAGGGCTGATCCTCATCCGAGCCAGTGAACGCTTGATCGACACGACCGAGCAATGCTCGAGATCCACTCATGCTGCCNNGGGCATTCGCCTTGTATCTTCATCCCGTTCAAACACCGAAATGCGTCCAGTACGTCCCCTGCGCTGTTTTCATCGCCGTCGAGATGATTTCGCAGCGGGTCCACAATGATCAACGTCGGCTCGATGCGATGAGCTTGTAGATCCTTTGCAAGCGAGATAAATCGCTCGGATTCCTTCGTTAGGTACAATCCGACTGAATAGACGTAAAGCAAATCGCGAGTGATGCTGCGCGGGTCCAGTCCCCGCCCCCGGGAGATACGCGTCAACCTACGTGCAAATTCATGAGGACCGTATTCACCATCGAGCACCAAAACTGGACCCGGTCGACGTATGGGAAACCGCCCCAACCACTTTTGTTCGGCGATCGTTGCAACCGCCAAATCCGCAAGTATCCACGATTTGCCCGATTTCTCAGGTCCTGTGAACAACACGACCGGATTGTCTTCAATGGCACCTTCGGCAAACCAATCACGTTCGGACGTTGAATCGAGGTGTTCCCCCAAATCAATGAATTGGGTTTCTGGTCGTCCTACAGCCTTCACAACGGCCGGGACTGAGCGCGTCACTGATTGCTTTGGGGCAGGTGGTGTCGATGCCGGCTTAGCCGGTGCACGTTGTAATCTCATTTCACCCTTCGCAATTTTCCGGCCTGCAGAAGCGCCTGAATTTCCTCGTCCGTATCGTCCCCAGAGTCGTCATTTGCGGCTTGCACCAACCGCACTGGCTGCTCCAATTGCCCCAGCCAAGCCGTCGCGTCGCTTCTACGTGCGAGCAGTTGCCTGCCGACCTTGTGGGCCTTGAGTGCGCCTGATTTGATTGCTCGGCGCCAAGTTCGGACGGGTACGTTGAGATCCGCTGGTCCGACGAGTGGATCGCCGACTGGTGAAGCGTGTCCCGTCAATCGCAACGCGAGACGGTCGGCAAGTGCGTCCAGCGTCGCATCGTCCAGCTCGAGTACGAGTCTCACGGCTCCGACTCCAGTACCGCCGAGATTACCGAGGCAGATACGCCCAATAGCTGCGCCAGTTTTGCGCGCTGCACGGGCCGCGGTTTGTTTTCGCCGTTGAGGTATCGATACAATTCCCGTCCCGATATCCCGGCCAGTCGTGCCAGCTCGGTAACGTTGCAGGTCAGACCTTTCGAGATGGCTAGATCCAGCAGACGATCGCACCTACTGACATTTGGGTGTCGAAGTACTCGTGGCATTTGCCAACTAAGATGGCGCCGAAATGCCACCGATTGTCAAATTTCGGAAGTTACTAAAACCCCTATATTTGAGCCAGTTCGTGGTGTATCTTGCGCCATGGGTCAACAGCCACGGCTGTGATTGTGCGGGATTATTGATCGGGGTAATTCGAAATGTTTTACCGTTCGATGCTACTGGTCCAAAGCTTTTCTCTGCCCAATGGGGTCACACGAACTTGCAGTTGCCTCGGACCCTTGCTTTCAATCAAAACGAACGCCCCGTCTTGAAGCTCTTGCGTGAGTTCGACTAAGTCATCCCATAACCACGGGCCATCCAATGCCGGATTCAAACCCGTTGAGCAGTCTTCCCCGTTTACCTTTTCGTGTATGTAAGTGAGCAGAGCAAGCGCCCTGCTGCTCAGTTCCGTTGCGGCCATGCGTCACCCCTTTCGAGTCAACGCTGCCCCCAGCCCCGAGCCCCGTCCAGACCTAATGGTGCATCTTGCACCCTGTCCCGTCAGCCCTAACGATTTGCCCTTGACCTGGGTGCACGTTGGGTGCACGATGTTTGGGCATGGGTAATTACGAACAACGCCTTCACCTACGAATTACCGAGGACGAGGGCCAAAAGCTCAAAGAAATTGCCGAAAGTGAAGGCCTAAGTTCCTCGGATGTTGTGAGGCAATTTATCCGGCATCGGCACGCCGAATTGTTCGGAGCACCCAAACCCAAAGCAAAACCCCGTAAGTAACGCCAATAAAGCGGCCCCCGCGACTGTTCTAGCAGTCCGAGGGCCTTGGCAAACCCCAAACAAGCTGAGGTTCACATGAGTGAAAATACTGCAGGGAAACCCCCGCGGCCAAATAACCCACGCCCACCCCTGGCGATGACCTGGCTTCGGCCAGATCCGTCGATTCGCCACACCCCTGGGACTGAGTACGCTACCGACGGCGATTACGTTTACGAGCGGTGGAAGGGTTCTGACGGCCGTTACCAATACCGCCGAGCCCACTGGTCCGCGGTAGCCGTTGATATCGAATGGGCCGATCTGAACCAATCGATCTGGGAAACCATTGATGAAACCGGAGTCCCCAAAGCAGGAAACCCGATGACCGCACCAGATGACGACTTCGATTTCGATGATTGTGAGTATTCGCCGGAGGGGGGCCCGCCCAATTCGGAGCACCCATTTTGGCGAAACTGGCAACGCCCGCCCTGCCCCCAGTGCAGCCACCGACCGCCGAAGTTTTTCACGCACGGCGAACCGTCCTCCGATTGGGAGGCACCCGATCCGCCTACAGAGCACCTTGGATGCATGCCGCCGCCCGATTCCTGCATTTTCCAGTGTACCCATTGCGGCCACCGGTGGTCTCCAGTCCCGCGGTCCTGACGGGAGACGGGAACACGTTTGTGAATCTAGTGCGGGTTTTTGCCAGATCTGTGAACCACAAATAACACATTCTTATCGTTAGGCCGAACCTGTTCGGATTTTCCGATTTACCCAATTCGACCGCGCCATTTTCAGACCGGTGATTTCGCACTTCGCCCCTAGGCCGTGACCCATCGGTTGCGATCCTGGGGCGAAGTGTGACGCCAGAAAGAAGTGCGAAAATGCCTAGAACACCCAGAAGCGGTGCGACTGACGAACCCACAGCCGATGCAGTCAGCGAAGCAAAGCTGCCAATACATCCGGCTGCATTGCTAATGCCACGACTCGCCGAAGATGAATTTGGCGAATTGGTGGCCGACATTGAGAAAAATGGGCAATTGGTGCCCATCACCATGTTTGATGGGCAGGTGCTCGACGGGGTCAATCGATTGGCTGCTTGCGAAGCCCTGGGAATTGAACCGATCACTACCACCCAGAACGTCGCCAACCCATGGGATTACGTGTGGGCTCTCAACGGGCGCAGGCGCCACCTAGACCAGGGCCAGCGCGCTGCTTTGGCGGTCAAGTTCTACAACGCATCGGCGGAGTTCCGAGACCGAATCAAGCAGAATCAAGGCTTGGTCAATCGGCTTGTGTCAAATGACACACGCCCAGTTCCCAAGCCAACCAACCGCGTCCGAGACCATATCGCCAAACTGGTGGACGTATCACCGAGCACCGCTGCCCGTGCTTTGGCCGTCGAAAAGGCCGATCCGGCACAATTGCAGCAAGTCGCACAAGGCAAGAAATCGCTCAAGGCTGCACTACGTGAGGCCAAGCAACGGACACCCAAGCCTCCCAAACCGACGCCCACACAACGCAAGCTCGACCACAAGCCGAGCACAGATCCGCTATTCGGAGCAAAGCAATATTACCAACGCATTGCACAGATCCGGCGCAAACCCTTCGCTAAATTCTACCTAGAGTTGTCAGACACCCAACGCACTGAGTTTTGGGCTTGGGTGCGAAAGATCGAAAGGTTGGACGATGCCTAGAGCGCCAACCGGTAGCGTTCGATACATTCCACCGAAGGGTGATCAACCTGGGCGCTGGGAGGTGAGGGTTACCTGCACCGACCACAGCCGGGTTTGGCTGCAGCTAAAGGGAACCTGGCCCAATTCCCCCCAGGGCAAGGCACGTGCCCAGGACGCCGGCGCGGCTATGTCTGAGCGGGTACGAGAGAAGGGGCTTGGGGCGGTGCCACGTAACGGTAAGGCTGACGCCACCTCGTCCACTACGGCTGTCACCTTCAAGGATCTGGCCGAGGATTGGGTATCGGGAAAACTCCACAAGCAGTGGCCCGATCACGTCAAACTGAAGCGTGACACCGCCAACGATGAACTCAGACTGGGCAAGCTGTACAAATCGATTGGTGACGTTCCGATCGAACGCTTCACAATCACCGACGCTGAAAAGGCAATGGCCTCACTGCCCCAAGATCGAACCCCGCAGACGCGGCGACACTACGGTCAGACCATCGCCAAGGTGCTCCGGCTCGCGGTGTACCCCTGCAAGCTGATCGAACGCAGCCCTTTGCCGCTTGGCTTCCTACCGTGTGTTCGATCGACCATAGCCTTCGGATACTTGTACCCAAGCGAGGATTCAACGTTGCTGGCCTGTCAAAGGGTGCCCTACGATCGCCGGCTGCTGTACGCGTTCCTTGCTCGCGAGGGTTGCCGGCTAGGGGAAGCGCTGGCCCTTCGTTGGTGTGACCTGGATCTCGAACGCGGATCGGTGAGACTCGATGCGAACAAGACAGACGATCCGCGCGCTTGGGTTATGTCGCCAGGCGTGGCCGAAGTGTTGAAAGCGTATCGCTCCGATGATGCCGATTCGGCCGATCTAGTGTTTCAGACAATCAATGGAGACCATTGCGCGAAAAGGTTCAGGACTGACTTGACTACCGCTGGCGTCGATAGAGCCGAGCTACACGAACGCAGTAAGAACCGTCGCCCGATCCGCATCCACGATTTGCGGGCAACATTTGTCACTTTGGCCCTGGCCAATGGCCGAACCGAGTCATGGGTCGCAGATCGAACGGGACACCGATCGTCGACCATGATCAACAAGTACCGACGCCAGGCGCGGCAGGTGCAAGAGCTTGAACTTGGGTCTCTGTTACCCTTGAATTTGGCTCTTGTAGCGGACGAATCGTCCCCGGGAATCGTCCCAAAGTTGCGCGCCCGGCAGGATTCGAACCTGCGACCACCGGCTTCGAAGGCCGATGCTCTATCCAGCTGAGCTACGGGCGCGTGCGGCCGTGTTTGCCGCGCTCCGCGGCGTAATAGATGCTTACTCTGGCGGCGTCAAGCGCGCGATCTGGCTTTTGGCCGGCCCTTCCGCTACGGTGCGTCGCATGCCGAGCACTTCGGTTCCGCCACCTGCCATCGACGCACTGCCGCGCCAGGCTGTCCGCGACCCAGACTACTGGTTGCTCGTGGTGGCGTTCCTGTTGCTGTTCGTCTGCGGCATCCAACTCCTCATCTTCCCATTTGGCCGGACTCAGGCCGCTCACGCCTTGCTCGGTCGCGCCATCGTCGCGGGATACATGCCGGTCCGCGATGCCTGGGTTGCGGATGCGCCGGGCATTGGCCTCTTGCACGCGGCAATTCAATTGACGCTCGGACGGTCGATGATGGCCTTTCGCGCAGTCGAGACGATTGCCGTCGTCGGCACCGTGCTGGCCGCGACTCGAATCACCAAACGCTGGGTGGGCCTCGAGCGCGCGGGCCTGCTCGGCGGCACCGTCTTCGTTCTGACCTACGTTCAACTCGAGATCGACCAAACGGGGCGTCCCGAGTTCTTCGCCGGTGTTCTGCTACTGCACGCCCTCGCGCTCTGTTCGCGAGATCCCTCGCCGCGCTCATCCAAACTCACCGCCAACCTATTGGGGCTATTCCTCGGTCTGACCGTGCTGTTGGTGCCTAGCCTCTGGGTGACACTATTTCCATTTTCTTGGTGGTTACTGCGGCGCGGAAAGTCGGTATCACAACGCGTGATTGCCCCTTGGGTTCTCGGAAGCTGCATCGTATCGGGATTCGTGGTGCCGCTAGTCGGTTTGGCGATCTGGATCATGGCGCGCAGAATAGGGCCGGCATTCCTATACGACTGGTTTCTACCCACCGCACGACTCGGGCTATCGGCGTCGGTGATCGAGTGGGCGTCACTGTTCTACAAACTCACTGTCGACGCCGTTCTTCGTCAATCTGCGCTGCTGTCCGCCGGATTATTGGCCACTTTTACGCTCGGCACGATTCACGAACACGAGCGGTCGGGCCGGCGACTTTTGCTCTCGATTGCAGCATTCGTAATGATTGGACTCGTCGCCCAGCGGGACGATGCGCCTGGGGCGCTGGCCGCAGTTTTGCCAATTACGTCGACAATCGCCGGCATTGGCATATACAAGGCGTGGCGGAGGATGTTGACGTTAGGTGCTGCAGGCACCGTGGCCTTTAGCATTACGGCAATTTTACTATTTCAAATGTGTTCGCCAGTCAATTATCCACCAGGGCGATTCCTGCGGCGAAGCAAGGTGCGGCTCTTGTACCTCGCCAACCTTGCCCCTTACCGCTCCAGGGAAATGTTGGAGAGCGAGCTATACAACTCGAAAGATTACAGCCTGACGGCCAGTCGAAGTCTTGCCGCGACTCTGCGTGAGCGATCATTGTCCAATCGCGACGTCTGGTTCGATGGTGACGATCCGCAACTGGCGTGGTTGCTCGACAACGTACCCAAGGGTCGATTTCTCAGGCCCATTCCTCCGGCGTTTGCACGCGTTGCGCCCCGGCTCAAGTTGTCGGCTGAATTGGGGTTGTCCCGCACCGAACCGGAAGTCCTGGTAGTCGCAGAACAGGCGCCGGATTCGGGCAAGTCAACGGATGTCCCCTCGCGCGCGCCGGCTGAGTACGCCCTGCTGGAGACTCAGGAAACTTGGCGCATTTATCAGCGGATTCACGCCGTCAAGAAACCAGCTGAGGACCCCGAGTTTTGTGACCCGAATGTGAACTGACCATGAATCAGCATTCAGACCTGCACCGCGAAAAAGTCGCCAAAATCGTCGTAGCGGCGGCTACCTTCATCATGTTGGCTGTTGGGCTATGGGAGTTTGCAGGCCCAGTCCTCGGTGGTCACTTTGCAGTCGTCGGTGCCCGGGGCATCATTGCGGATAATTTTTTGACGTGGAATATCATGTCCCCGGTGCGGTCGTATTCGTTCACGGCTCCGCAGGGGACTGACGTATACGCGCACCACCCCTGGGGTACATTCTGGATACTCGGCGCTTGTCGGTACTTGTTCGGCAGGCATGATTGGATCCCGCGCATCTACCCCGTGGTGATGAGTACTTTGATGCCCGGTCTGCTCTTCGTGTTCGGCCGATCAGTGTGGGGCACTATCCCCGGCGCACTCTGCGCGCTCGGGTGGGCCGTGCTTCCAATTACGCTGTCNNTATTGGCGATCCTGGGCATCGTATTCGCGGCGCATACGGATTGGACTGCGTCACTTTACATCTTCCTCGTGTGTGGCCTGGCCGTGCTGCTACTTGCATTTGCGCCTCCAAGGAGCCTGCAGGATGTTCCGCCGAGGCGTGCACTTCGATTCTGGGTGCTCGGCGTGATGGCGGTGCTGCTGTGCCTGCTATTCTATATTAGGGCGTTCGATAAACTGGGCCTTACTCAAGAGTGGCTGCGTTCAGCAGAGTTCCGCTCCACGGGTCATGAGCTGCCTTTCAAGCAGGTGCTGCTCGGTCGTCGCTTCTGGCTTGAAACCATGTTTACCAAGCTGGGCATCGTCGTGATGCTGCTAGGTGCCTGCGTCATGTTGCTGCGCCTCCTGCTGACGCGACGCTTCGAGGAGTGGTTGCCGCTGCTGCTATTGTTCGTGACGTCCGTACACTACTTCTATTTCAAGAACGCGGCCGATATCCACATCTATTGGCCATTACCATTTGCCGCCCATTTCGCACTGTCACTCGGGGCAATTGGCGCGGGCCTGTTGAGCGTCTTTCACAGCGATGATTCCACGAGTGACGGCTATGACACGAACTATCAAAGCGGGTTGGTGGTTTTGGGCGTGCTCGGACTCGCGGCTCTGCTCGTATTGCCCGATGGTCTGCGTGGCCTCAATTTCTCGCGAAATAGCGGTGGGCGCTTCAACGAGCATGGTCGGTTGATCTTGCAGGACGTAGATAAGACGTTGGCTTTGAGGTTGTTTGCCACAGGTATTCCGGCTCAATCTAGGGTTGCGCTGGATACGTCGATGCGATTCAATTGGTCGCAAGAATTCGCGCTGCAGCATCCAACCACCGAGGTTAGCCTGCAAAATGCGGGCAAAGGCGGCGAAAGGTATCGGATCTTAGACTCGCGCTTTTCCCATGCCGGCACCTTGACGCAGATTGCGGGGCAAAGTCCGGTCACCGTCGTCGGGCCCTATTGGCTGATCGATGGTGATAAGGATCGAACCCCAATGACCGCGTATCGGTTCGTCGATCGCGAGCCCAAATTGTGGGAACGGCTCTTTCTGCAGGCGCATGATCCAATGCAAAGAATCGAAGCGGATCCATTTGCAACTTGGGAGCTGCGCTTGCACTACGGGCAAACTCCGAATCCCGAGCCAGATGTTCGTCCTCAGGGCCTCGATCAAATGCGCGTTTACTATAATCTCGCGGTGGTCCTCGGCGACAAAGAGGCTGCCAAGAAGTACCGTGAACTACTCGAACATAGCCTCGATCGAACCTTCGACGAAGCATTCCCGAACGGATCTCGCCTGGTAGGGCAGCGCCTGACAGCAGGTGTGCTGCCACATCTCGAGCTGTACTTTCTCGCGCCCGGCCCCTTGGACCCAGGCCTAACCTATTCGATTTGGTCCAATGTCAAGCGAGGCGCCCGCTTCTCGCTCGTGATGCCTGACGACACGACGAAGAGTCAATCGCTGCGTTTCACGATTCCGCCGTCGCTGTGGAAGGCTGGAATGATCTACGTCAGCATTAGCGAAATTCGCAAGCGCCCAGGGCTCGAGGAATTCGAAGGCGCTTGGGCCTATGCTCAGGGGGCGGACACTCGACGAATCCCGAGCGAACCCGTTCGAAAGCTATTAGAGCTGCAATAACGTCAATTGACGTCTCAGCCCATCGAGCCGCGTCGCATCCAGCAGGGGCCGAGGCATGCCTCGGCCCCTTCTAAATCAGTCGAGCCCCGTCGAGATTCCCGTCGAGGCGCGCCTTCCTGAAAGACGTCAATTGACGTCTCAGCCCATCGAGCCGCGTCGGGTCCCTCGAAATCCGTCGAACCGCGCCTTCCCAGAAGACGCCAATTTTGGTCTTGGGGACCCCAAGAAGAATCCCGATGGCTTAAAAGGAAACACGGCGACTCGTGTGGAGGGGGGGCACGATGAGTCGCCGTGTGGAAGAACCCGGCAGTAGACGACAGTGCATTGCAGCTTTCGACTACCGCCGGCTGCTTAGCAGGCATGCCCCGTGCCGAGACAGAAAACGCCGTGATCCAATGAGTTATGATGACGAAACCATGACATTTGTTTCACATATGAAATTTGACTGCTTTCCTGTTTGCAATATTTGGCAGCAACTTCACGGAGGTCCGTTGCTCGCCCACCCCAGACTACATATCCCCAGGGGGGACCGGCGATAAGGTAATCCGCCCCCTGCCGGTCGCAAACTTGGCGTACTTTTGGCGTAAGCCTTCGTGCGTTTGAGTCAGGGTTTGGAAAAGGCGTGTTCCGGGCCGGGTCCCGGAACACCAACACGATCAAAACGTCGCGACGGACGAACAGGTAGCGCACGAAAATCTAAGGTACAGGTCACCGACTTAGTAGGTTTGATGTGTGAGATGGACTCCACCGGCAAGAAGGAGTCACGTTAACAAAAGTTTCCGAGGAAGAGCTCAGAAGTGACGGAAGACATTCAGCAGCATCACTTGAGCAGGCCACTTGGTGCAAGTCGAGCCAAGTGGTTACTCTCGGAAAAGCGATGGCTAATTCTTACTGTGTGTCTCATCGCTCTCGGTGAAACTATTGCCCACTTCGTCTATAAGAATGAAGCGCCGAGCGCTCATGATTGGCTGGCGTTGAAATCACAGCTGGCTCCGCTTTACAAAAGCGGGGATCTCGTTGCAGTGGTGCCCGGTTGGGGCGAGCCGTTGGCGCGACAGGCGCTGGGCGACGCGATGATGCCGCTCTCGATGGTAGCGCGAGCTGACGACGCTGATTTCCCAAGGGCCATCCAGATCAGCTTCATAGGTCAACGGAGCGAGGAACTCTCACGCTGGCCTGAGGCGCGTCGAGAGAAGTTGGGTCCGTTTAGTGTTTCGATTCTGAACAATCCGAATTGGCAAGCGTCTCGTTACAATTTTATCGATCATGTGGATGCAACATCGCTCTCGGTTTCGGTTTCGCGCAATGGTATTGACGAGGCCTGCCCCTATTCCGAATCGGCACCGATGTCGGCGGGCAATCTCGGGGGCGATCCGACATCACCCAAGGTCCGGTTTAGTTGCCCGGGCGGATCCTTTCGTTGGGTGGGAGCGACGATTATCGACGACGAGCAATACAGGCCCCGGCGCTGCATCTGGGCGCCCCCCAATGCGGCGGGACCGGTGAACCTTCGATTTCGACAAGTGCCGCTCGGCAAGAAATTAATCGGCCACGCGGGTGCGCCCTGGTTGATGGTTCGCGATGGCGTGGGCCCTCCGATCTCGCTTTCGATTGCCAATAATCTGGGGAAATTGGGCTCTTTCGCGGCCAAGGACACCGGCGGTTGGATTCGCTTCGAATGGGACACACAGGCCCTAGAAAACACGACTTCTGACCTGCAATTGACAATTGTTGGGACGGGCCATGGCGAGCAGCGCTTCTGCTTCACTTTGGAGTCGCAATGACTACGGGAAATCAATCTTTATCGGCCGCGGCGCGTCGGCAGTCAAAGGGTAACCCGCGCGTCGGCGCTTCTGTGCTCGGGCGACTGCAGGAAGTCATTGGTGGCAAAACTCCGTGGGTCGCTTGGGGACTTGCCCTTGGTTACGCAGTAGCACTGCTCGTTACGTCGCGAAATATTGGCTATTCGCGTGATGAAAGTTTCTACTTCGATGCTGCTGGTCGTTACTTCGAATGGGTCAAGCTCCTATTCAAGAATCATGAGTCAGCCCTTTCTCGCGGCATAATCGACTCGCACTTTGCGACGAATCACGAGCACCCGCCGCTGATGAAGCTCCTGTTCGGCCTCTCACACGATATGCTTTACGATCAGTACAAGTGGTTCAGCCAACCGGGCATCTCGTACCGCTTTCCCGCGATGCTGATGGCGGCAGCGGGAGTGGCCGTGTTGGTTCTGTGGGGGACTCGCGCGATATCACCCGCGGCAGGGATCGTCGTAGGGCTTTCCTTCGCGTTATTGCCAAGGGTATTTCACCACGCACATCTGGCTTGCTTCGACGTGCCCGTTGCCTGCATGTGCCTGAGCTCGGCATACCTCTGGTCGCGCGCGCTCGAGTCCGGCAAGCTGCGCTGGTCGCTGGCGTTAGGACTCGTTTACGGGCTCACGCTTGCCACCAAACACAATGCCTGGCTGCTGCCTCCGGCATTTTTCCTTCACGGTGTGTGCGTCAAGAGTGGCACGTTCATTCGAAGTGGCTGGCTCAAACGCCTGAGGCTTCTTATGCCCGCCGTGTCACTGCTCGTTCTGGGTCCGCTCGTGCTTTTTGCGCTGTGGCCGTGGCTATGGTTCGAAACCCGGGAACGCCTGACTTACTGGGTGCAGTTTCACCTGAAGCACGAATACTACAACATGGAGTTTCTCGGCTTCACGTATTGGAAGCCGCCGATGCCCAGGTCCTATGCACTGGTGATGACTTTGGCCACAGTGCCTTTGACGACGCTGATCTTGTTTTTGATTGGGGGTTTTTGCGGCACGCGCGACGTCATCTCCACCCTGATTGCGCGCGTAAGCGCGCATTTCAAGGATGACTCTCAGTCGAAAAACGCCTCCGATGTTCTTCTGTGGGCTATCTGTCTAGTCATCTTTTATTCACCTTGGCTGTCGACCGACACCCCGATTTTCGGCGGAACCAAGCATTGGTTTTCGGCTTATCCGTTCTTGTGCCTGTTTGCGGCACGCGGCTTTGAAACGATCCGTCAGTCGTTACACGGTGCGCTGCGCGGGCGCCCGGTTGCGAACGGCCCCTGGGCGACGGCTGCGTGCGCCGCGTTGGTTCTCTTGCCAGGCCTAGTCACGGTGAAGGACATGGGTCCCTGGGGCCTGAGCGCGTACATGCCCATCGTCGGGGGCGCGCCCGGCGCCGCGACGTTGGGTTTGAATCGGACATTTTGGGGATATACGACGATTGCCCTCGCGCCCGAGCTCAACGCCCGGGCGCCGGCGCGTGTGTTCCTTCACGACATGACGTATTCCGCATGGGCAATGCACGAACGCGACGGGGTTTGGAACAAGTCACTGTACGCAACGAACTCAGTCGTAGACTCGGATTTGGCCCTTTACCACTACGAGCCACACATGGGACGAGTCGAGTATCAAACCTGGGCCGCCTACGGAACCTCGACTCCGTCCGCGGTCGGCACGTACGAGGGAGTCCCGGTGATATGGATGTACGATCGCCGCGGACGCTAAAGTAGTGCTCCCGTCCAGCTAGCATTGATGGTGACCTCATTGCCGGGCGAGCAGAGTTGGCAGACGGATCTCACCCAAGGCTTCGATCAAATGCAGGCCACGGGCCTTCCCATCTTCATCGGCGAGTTTGGTCCTGGCAAAAATGTCGGCCCCTCACCCACGATGGTGACGCCCGGCACGATAGACTACGGACCCAGCTCGACGCGAGGCAGCGCGTTGCCCATCTGACCTGACGCGTCACCGCGATTTCTCGTATCGCCGAGACCGAGCGCTCCGGCGTAATTACTGCCCCAGCACTTGACCCCGCCGTCAGCGAGCAGGGCACAGGTGTGGGATGCACCGCAGGCAACGGCGATCGCGCGTAGATTGGTGCCCAAGTCGACAGCGGGCAGGTTGTCGCCCATCTCACCGGGTTCGTCCCCGCGACTGTTCGTGTCACCGAGGCCAAGTTCACCCGCAGGGTTGTATCCCCAACACTTCAGACTGCCATCGTCGAGCAAAGCGCACGTGTGGTCGCTCGCGGCAATGGCGACGGCTCTGCGACCCGCGCCCAGGTCGACAGCGGGCAGGTTATCGCCCATCTCACCGGGTTCGTCCCCACGACTGTTCGTGTCGCCCAGGCCGAGCGCGCCGTATTCATTATAGCCCCAACACTTGACCTGGCCGTTGTCCAAGAGGGCGCACGTGTGAAAAGACCCTGCGGCTATTGCGACTGCCGTGCGATTGCTGCCCAGATCAACGGTCGGCAGGTTGTCACCCATCTCACCGGGTTCGTCCCCGCGATTGTTCGTGTCACCGAGGCCGAGGACGCCTGCGTAGTTGGAGCCCCAACACTTGAGCTGCCCCGTGTCCAGAAGGACGCAAGCATAATCGACGCCGGCGGTGATCGCAGCGGCGCTACGCCCGGTTCCGAGATCGATGGTCGGTAGATTGTCACCCATTTGTCCTGGGCTGTCACCATGATTGCTCGTATTGCCGAGGCCGAGTTCGCCGCCTCCGTTGTAGCCCCAACACTTGACCTGATGACTATCCAGCTGTGCACACGCACTATCAGTACCTACGGCTATCTGTTCGACGGCGCCCGTTCCCAGATCGACCGCCGGCAGGTTGTCGCCCATCTCACCGGGCTGGTCGCCGCGGTTGTTCGTGTCACCAAGCCCAAGTTGTCCGAATTCATTGCAACCCCAACATTTGATATGCCCGTCGTCGAGAATCGCGCAGCCGTGAGCGTCGGGGCCTATGTATCTTCCGGTGGCTGCGACCGCAACGGCATGGCGTCCCTTGCCTAGATCAACCGAGCCCAGGTTGTCGCCCATCTCTCCGGGTTTATCGCCGCGGTTGTTTGTGTCGCCCAGGCCGAGCTCGCCGACATAATTGTCGCCCCAGCACGTGAGCTCGTTCGTGCTCATCAATGCACAAGAGAAATCCAAGCCAGCAGCGATCTTCAGAACGGGGCTATTCGATTCGTCGACGGCCACTGTAAGCACGTTCGGTCCACATGCTGTCGCAACCGAGCACACGGCCATCACGCGCAGCAGTGTGCCGTACGACCGGGTTTTCACTGCCCAAGCTCTCGCCGAGCACTCACCGAAAACATCCCCGCAGGATAACGCGCTAGATACTGCTCGAAGCTGGCCTGTGCCAGGGTTCGCTGCCCCAGGCGCGACTGACACGAGGCGCGCCAGTACAGGGCGCGTTCCTCGAGCCGCCCCTTGGCGCTGCGGGCGAGCGCCCGATCGAAATCCGCGATTGCTTCCGGACACCGGCCTGCGTTGGCGCGCAACTCGCCCCGAGTTGTCCATAGCTCCGCAGCGCGCGGCCCCGCGATGTCGAATTCGTCCAGAGCAGCCAACGCTTGGCTCTTGCCGCCGCTTGCCATCAGTGCGTCCAAACGCACCAGAGCGGCTTCGGTCTTGAGTGCGCCGTTGGGGAAGCGCACCTGATAATCGCGGATGACGGCCAGCGCACCTTGCGCGTCATGCTCCTGGCGAAGCTTCTGCAGCGCACTCGCTAGCAGCTGCGACTCTTGCGCAATCGGCGAAACACCATTGTCGGTCTCGACCTCCGCTTGCCGCCGTGTCAGACCGGATTTAGCGCGATCGCTTGCCGGTGACGCCGATGGCATGGGTGCTTCGCTGGCCTCGGCCGTCGGCGTCGGCAAGAGCGAGGTGGCAGGCTCTGCTCGGGCAGGCTCACGAAAAGAAACCGAAACCGCTGGGAGCGAAACAGCATGAGCGCCGTGACGGTGAGCCAGCACGCGAGCCAGAACCACACCTGCCCCAACGAGCAGCACCACCACGACTGGGACTGCGGCGGCGAGCGCGCGGCTCTGCCAGCGCAAAATCCAGCGTCCGCCTGTTTGCCGTCGCAGCGCCTCCAGAATTGCCATGCGCCGCGCCAACGACAACTCCGGGGGGCGATCCATCCTGCGAATGACTTGCCCAAGCCGCCCCTCGACGCCGTCGTTTGGTTCATACTCGCCGAGATG
This sequence comes from Myxococcales bacterium, assembly GCA_003154095.1. Taxonomy (GTDB): domain Bacteria; phylum Myxococcota_A; class Polyangia; order Polyangiales; family Polyangiaceae; genus FEN-1139. The sequence continues at coordinate 15,746 of PMCK01000149.1, forward strand.
TCTCACAATGGGGTCTGTCACGGCGTCCTCCCTTCAAGTCTGATCCATTCGCTCATGAGTTGCGCCCGCGCGCGGTGCAGCCAGACCCATATCGTTCCAATCGGCACGCCCTTCAGATCGGCGACCTCCTGGCCCGAAAGTCCTTCGAGCTCAAAGAGAACGATGACACTGCGGTAGCGATCGCTAAGGCAGTCGAGGACGCGATAGAAGAGCGTGGACGCCTCCTTGGCCTCGAGCTCTTCGAGCTGGCTTCTTCGCTGTGATGCGACTGCGTCGATGTCAGCATCGTTTCCCCGCCACCACCGGCGAATGCGTTCCCGCCGGCAACGGTTCCAGACCACTCGCTCCGTGATACGATAAAGCCATGTTCTGTCGCTGCTTTCGCCTCGGAATTCCGGCAAGCGCCTCTGCGCGATCAAAAAGACATCTTGAACGACATCGTCTGCGTCGATTGACGGACCGCCAAGGCGGGCTGCCCAACGTGCCACGGAGTCCGCATGGCGCGAAAACAGAGCCTCGATGCTTGGCAATTCGGCGGGCTTGACCTGCCCGGTTGACTGGGCGCTTAGTGCGTGCACGGCATCCATCAGCAATATCGTGTTGGCGGCCACTAGAACCTTACATGGGAACGGTGAAGCTCAAGCCTAGCGACAGCAACAGCTCGAAGTGGGGCAAATTCGTGCTCTCGAGGCTGGCCCCGCTCCGATCCGCGACCCTTAGCGTGTGTTCTCTGGGCCAAATCATTGTGTCGAGTGCTGCCCAGCCGCGCAGGCGGCTTGGCAGAGGTCCGGAAAGCCGCACACCAGCCCCGAGCCCGGCGTCGTCGGTTACTTGGCTTCTCATGGACCAGCCGGGACGGTAGCCGTCGGATGACGCCCAAAGTACTGCGGCGAGCACGTCGCCGTTGAGCTCGAGCAAGAAACGGCGCCAGCGCCAGCCATAACCAAGACCCAAGCCCGCGTAAGTACGGGCCCATTTTGCGGTGCCGGGACCCAGCGGCGTCTGGTGCCAGGCGCTCGTGCCCGCGGTGAGGCGACCGCTCCAGGCGCTCTTCCGTGCCGCCAAAAACAAAAGAACGCCTGGAGTGACGTCGGGCGCGACAAGTGTTGGGCCCGCACCGAATTCAAGTTGCCAAATCGGTTGCGGCGGCGCGGCTGGCAAGAGGCGCGGCGGCGGTGCGGGCTGCGGCACGGGCTTGGGAAC
>PMCK01000343.1 GCA_003154095.1 Myxococcales bacterium
CCGTTGGTGCGGTAGGCTGTTCAGTTGCAGCGCGTGATGCCAATATGTATGCACAAGATACGCAAAAGGTTCTTGAATCGCGAAATGACGCGATCAAGACTTGTTATGATCAGGCACTGAAGACAGACGCGAAGGTTGCCGGTACCGTGACCGTCAAGTTCACGGTCAAACCAGATACCGGTGATTTGACGGACATCAAGGTGGACGCGGCTGGCACGACCGCGCCCGAAGCGTTGAGTCAGTGTGTAGTGACGTCCATACAAGGCTTGAAGTTGGCACCCCCTGATGACCAAGAAGGACTGGCCACCTTTACCTGGAACTTCCAGGTTGGCGGAGCTCCTGGGGCGCCTGCTCCTGCGGTGGCAGCGCCCGCCGCCGTGGATGCCAAGGCTTCACTATCGATTGGTAAGTAAGAGGCACCTGTTCGGTCAACAGAATCCCCCTCGGCTTCGTTGCAAACCGAGGGGGAAGTTGTCTGTGGTCTATGTACGGTGTGAAAGCTTGTCCACGCTCGCAAGCTTTACGCATACGGTTACTACCTGCATTGCCAGCTCCACCTGCTGCAGGGGTGGAAGGGTGGGTGCAATGCGGATATTTCGATCGCTCGGGTCCTTTCCATAAGGGAATGTCGCTCCAGCCGAGGTGAGCTTTACCCCTGCGTCTTCGGCGAGTCTAACGACCCGCGCGGCACAGCCTTGCAGCGTATCCAGGCTTACGAAGTAGCCCCCGCGCGGTGTTGTCCAGCTTGCAATTCCAAGCCCTCCCAATTGTTCCTTGAAGATCGCGGATACTGCCTCGAATTTCGGGCGAATTACGGCAGCATGTTTTTTCATATGGTTCTTGATGCCCGCGATGTCTTTGAAGAAACGCAGGTGTCTAAGCTGGCTTGTCTTATCTGGACCGATCGTCTGAATCGACAGATGGCGCTTACAATCGGCAACGTTAGCATCGCTTGATGCCATTGCGGCAACACCAGCGCCCGCGAATGATATCTTTGACGTCGAGCCAAACACCAGCGGACGATTTTCATTGCCGGTATCCCGGCAGGCATCGAGGATATTCTGCAGGGGGCTCGAAGTGTCGTAGAGGTCATGTACGACATAGGCATTGTCCCAAAATATTCGGAAATCTGGCGCGGCCGTTGGCATTCGTGACAGTCTCTGAACAACGCCATCACTATAGGTGACGCCGGTAGGATTGGAATACTTGGGCACGCACCAGATCCCCTTAACTGAGGCGTCTCCTGCAACCAACGACTCCACGGCCGTCATGTCGGGGCCCTCGTCGTTCATTTCGACGTTGATCATCTCGATGCCATGGTGTTGGCAGATTGCGAAATGGCGATCATAGCCAGGAACTGGGCAAAGGAATTTTGGCTTCTGTGTCTGCCAAGGTGCAGCGCTACCCGGCACACCATGCAACAGCGCTCGCACTACTGTGTCATGCATAATTTGGAGACTGGAATTTCCGCCGACTACAACGCTCTTGGGCGGTGCGCTGAGAATTTCAGCAAATAGGACCTTCATCTCGGGGAGCCCATCAAGTCCGCCATAGTTGCGGACGTCGGTGCCGTCCGTGGACGTAAAATCTTTGGCGTCCAATATGACGCTGAGGTCGTTTGCCAGGTCCAATTGACTCGACGCGGGTTTACCGCGCGTCATGTCCAGCTTCAGATTGCGCGACTTATAGCCCTCGTATTCGGCTTGTAATTGTGAGCGGAGATTGGCTAGTTCATCTGGCGAAAGCTTCTGTAGCTCGGTCATGAGTAAAGTCGTAACGCATTTCTCGCTTCGGTTCCAATATCGTTAATCGGCCGAGAGGAAAACAGCGCTGCAACCCCTTGGTTCGCCCACAACGCAGATCTCATATTGTCCAAATCCTACGATATTCGAAGGGCTTTACAGCCAAACGTCGCGGACTTGTTTACGGATTTTGCCGATGGCTTGCTCTTGCAGCTGCCGGATCCGTTCCCTTGAGAGGTTGTACTTATCGCCAATTTCCTTGAGCGTTAGCTCATCTTCATTGTCGAGACCGAAGCGCCAGCGGATTATTCGCGATTCGATAGGTGTCAAAGTGCCGAGCAGACGCTGCACTTCTTCCGCCCATTTTTGATTGGCGAGGCAATCAAAGGGCGAAAGAGAATTCTCTTCGACTAAAAAGTCGATAAAGCGACGACCGTCTTCGTCACCGACCGGGCGATCAAGAGAGAACGGAGTATCCGCGTAGAGATCGCGGACCTTGTCGAGCTTTTCCTTCGGAACGCCGGTCTCTTTTTCAAGCTCGTCCAGTGTCGGCTCGCGCCCCGTGCGGGCGATAATCGTTTGAGTTGCCCTGGAAACACGGTTGTACGTGTCGAGCATGTGCACCGGAATGCGCACGGCTCGGCCCTTGTCCGCAAGTGCCCGGCTTATTGCATGCCGAATCCACCACGAGGCGTACGTCGAGAACCGATATCCACGAGTGTGGTCGAAGCGTTCGACGGCCTTCATCAGGCCGATATTGCCCTCCTGAATCAGGTCAATCAGGGGCAACCGGCCGCGATTGTAGCGCCGAGCAATGCTCACCACGAGCCGCAGATTGGCCTTTACGAAACGGTTCTTGGCTTCGCGCTGGCGAAAATCAGTCCTGCGAGCCCGATCTACGTATCGCTTGTACGCGGAAGTCTCGGCGACGGCGGGCCTATCTTCGCTTCCCGATGTCGGCTCCACTACGTCTTTGGCGACGATGAGTGCGTTCGTCATCCAAATGCGATCAGAGTCAGGAAGCCTGACACAACGCGATAGCTCGATGGATAATTCATTCCATTGCCGCTGTTGTTCCGCATTCAGCTTGGATCGTTGCTTTCGATATACTCGAATCAACTTACGGAGCTCTTCGACCTGGGGCACGTCGGGACGATCGGCCTCGCTTGCCTCCGCTATGTCTTGCTCCAAGCGTTCCAGAATGGGTTCCGCGACGGGCACATAAGATAGCAACGCTACCCAATGTTCGATTTCAGCTTCTTCTACAGCCTGGGCACATTCCAATTCCTCGTCTGGCCCCATGACTTGGTGGGTGGCCATGTCGCGGAAATATCGAGACAACATCGAATCGGTTGTGCCATCCAATGGACCTAGATCACGAGGCTCGAAGCTCTCGCTTGAATAGGCATCGAGCGTCGCATCGGCCTGGCGCAGATCCGCCGCCGTCGGCCCCTCATTGGGGCGGGCATCAGGCTTACCCGAGTCGCCTATAGCGCTTGGGGGTGCGCTGTAGTCGGTCGGGTTATTGAACTGCTCCCCGGGTGGCGTGATCTTTTCCTGCATGGCTTGAACTTGATTAGATGGTCAAAGGAAACGGTTTATTTAGCCCGTCAGGGAATCTCTCGATTTGCTCCGGGCTGGGCTCTGACTTACCGCACCACTGAAATATGGTAATTTGAGAAGTATCTGGCTGCTCGGCTTCGAACAATATTCGGCTTACGAGTTAATTTGGCAACCAGCTGCGAGTAATGCAATTCATGTTCCCTAAAGTATTATTGAGTTTTCAACACCCGATGCCGTTGCTGGCTACGATTCCGGTTGCACGGAGGCAATCCAAGTTGCATACCTGAAATACTGTGTTGCTTTGCAGGGCATTCGGCTCGACGGCTAGCAGTGTCTTGATTTGAGTGCGTTTTGAGGGGTGAATGTAGGCGCCTTAGACTAGCGCCCTCTCTACTACAAACGCCGCTTTCGCGGAAGAGTTTCCACTTGCGCGTCACAAAAAAGACGCTGAACCGCGCGAAATGTTGCCCCCCAATAAGGGGGCCGGTCAGTCGCTCTAGTGCACACTAGTCGGTGTGCGGGTCGGTTTCTCTGCTGGAGGAGCTCGCTCTCTTGGTGCAGTTGCCCGTCTTTGTCAACGGGTTTCGCTCGGGTCAACACCTAGTCTACCAGTTTGATTCCACCGACACATCCTATTCGGCGTGTCAACTGGGGTCGGTGTGCAAGTGGCAACCCTGATCGTCCTGTCATGTGGCTCAAAACCCATTGCGGCACAACATCGACCTGCCGTTGGTGACTTCATTTCCTCGCGCTGCACTGACCGGTGTCCAATGCCGGCCACGCGACAACTAGGAAGGGCTGATTTTCTCGGCAATGACCCTGCTGGGAGTGAGCGCGTAGGGCCGGGCACACCAACACGAAAATCGACTCGCAGTCGAGAATCTGCTCTTCTCCCCACGCTGAATTTTGGAGAAGAACCAACCAGAAGCGAGCGCGCAGGGCCGGGCCCCTGCGCGCCAACACGAAAATCACCGACTCGCAGTCAAGAATCCAATCTGCCGAGGCACGTTCTTGCGAGCCGTCCTCCTCACGCTGAATATTAGAAAATACCTAACTAAAAGCAAGCGCGCAGGGTCGGGCCCCTGCGCGCCAACACGAAAAGGAAATCCCAGAAAGGCGCGGAGGCCAATGAGTATTTCGACAGGAGAAACTTTGAGGTTGTGCGAGCGGATTAGACAATCCTCAGAACTCAGCAAGAAATCTCGGATCATTCTCAAACAAGATCCGGATATCTGGAATCCCGTATCGGAGCATGGCCACACGCTCCACGCCCAGGCCAAATGCAAAACCCGTGAAGCGCTCGGCGTCGATGCCGCAATGCTCGAGGACGCTGGGATGAACCATTCCGCAGCCGAGAATTTCGAGCCATCCAGTGCCTTTGCAAATTCGACAACTGGCTCGTGTGGAGAGGTCGGCTTCGCAGAAAACGCAGGCCACATCGAGTTCGGCACCGGGTTCCACGAACGGAAAATAGCTGGGACGAAAGCGAACCGCCCGCTCGCCATAGAGCCGATGGACGAATTGTGTAAGCACGCCCTTGAGTTCGGCAAAGCTTACGTTCTCGTTGACCAGGAGCCCTTCAATCTGGTGAAACATGGGCGAATGGGTTACGTCATCATCTCGGCGGTACACCGAGCCCCCACTGACAATGGCTAGCGGTGCCGAATGCCGGGTCATCTCACGCACTTGAACCGTGCTGGTTTGAGTCCGAAGCAAGACGCGCGCTTCGGGCGCCCCACCGAGGACTCTCACCCAGAATGTGTCTTGAAGGTCCGTTGCCGGATGGTCCGGAGGAAACGCAAGCTTCGTGAAGTTGTTCACTTCATGCTCGACTTCAGGGCCCCAGGCTGTCTCGAACCCCAATGACTTGAAGATCTCCAATATTTCCTGACGCACCAGGCTGATTGGATGCCGATGCCCGCGTGGTGCCGGCGAGCGCCCGGGTAAGCTCAGGTCGAAGGGTGTCGCGCTCAACTCGGCCTGCCGCAATGCTTGGCGGAGCTCGACCAGGCGCGTCTCGAAGGCGGATTCCACTTCAGCGCGAGCAGCGTTGACGCGTTCGCCCATCTCGCGCTTGCGGTCCGAGGGTACGGCGCCCATGGCGCGCAGCACGCGGGTCAGTGCCCCCTTCTTGCCCAGAATGTCGGCACGCACATTTCGAAGCTCGTGCTCGGTGAGCGCTGTGGCGAAGCGCTGACGGTATTCATCGCCGATCGCTAATAGGCCTGCTTCTATTTCTTGAATCGGATCGGGGCTCATAAGGGCTCGCAAGCGCAACGCGCGCTTCCGTGCCGGTATAACAAAAAAAGAGCGGTTCAGAGCGGAAAAGGGCTCCTTTGACTCAAAACCGACGACGTTTTCGTCTTCAGGTCACTAGCCGGCGTTAACTAGCTGAGTGAGCTGCTTGAACGCGGCTGGATCGCGAACGGCCATGTCGGCAAGGACCTTGCGGTCGAGCTCGATCCCTTTGGCGATGAGCACGCCCATGAATTTCGAATAGCTCAAACCATTCTCACGGCAGGCTGCATTGATTCGAGTGATCCAAAGTCGACGGAAATCACGCTTGCGGAGCTTGCGGCCGACGTAGGCGTATTGCCACGACTTCCAAAGGACGTGCATGGCCTGACGGATGTGATTTTTGCGGCCACCCCAGAAACCCTCGCACTGGGAAAGTACTCGCTTGTGACGACGACGGGGCTGAGGGCCTCTCTTGACGCGCGGCATGACTGCAGACTCCTTATAAAACTACTATGAAGACATCACCCGTAGGGCAACATCAGCTTGACCCGCTTTTCCATGGCTGGGTCCACCATGGCAGCGTTGCGCAGGCGACGACGGCGTTTGCGCGACTTGCCGATGAACATGTGCTGCGCACCGCACTTGGCACGACGAATACGCCCGGTACCCGTGATCTTGAAGCGCTTGCANNGCGGCGCGATTGCTTTTCATCTTCGGCATGGCTGGCTCTCAAGCTAGTGAAACTGGGTAGCGACACGATATCGCGACCCCTCGGCGAAATGCCACCGCCGGGAGGCCAGCTTTTGACAGAAGTAGGCGAACTCGTCAAGGTTGGTCCGGCGTTCGGGGGCGAATTCGGTGGTACTAAGAGTGGCGCGCGAGCGACTCACAGGCCGAATTGCTTTTCGGAGGTGTGACGGGGCCACTATGCTAGAGGCGAGCCGCAATCGCACAGGTGCGAAATTCTCGCACGTTGGTGAGGAAACCGCCGAAGATGCCGCGACGAGAAGACCTTCACAAGATTCTGCTAATCGGCTCAGGACCTATCGTTATCGGGCAGGCTTGCGAATTCGATTATTCGGGCACGCAGGGAGCCAAGGCGCTGACCAGCCTGGGTTACGACGTCGTCCTCGTAAACTCCAATCCCGCGACGATAATGACGGACCCGGAATTGGTTCGCCGGACCTACGTTGAACCTCTCGATCACGATACGCTCGCGGCCATCATCGAGCGCGATCGACCCGATGCACTGCTTCCGACGCTGGGCGGGCAGACTGCACTGAATCTGGCGTTGGAGCTGCATGCATCCGGGGTGTTGTCGAAACACAAAGTGCAGCTCATCGGCGCGTCGGTAGAGGCCATCAAGAAAGCAGAAGATCGCCTCTTGTTCAAGGAGGCCATGCGAAAGGTGGGCCTCGAGTGCCCGCGATCCGGCTATGCGCGAAGTGTCGAGCAGGCTCGAGAAGTCGTAAAGATGACGGGTTATCCCGCCATTTTACGGCCCAGTTTTACGCTTGGAGGCGCTGGCGGTGCCGTAGTCGAAACGGAAGCCGAACTCGATGAAAAGGTGGCTTGGGCCATTCAAGAATCTCCGGTGCACGAGGTTCTAGTCGAAGAAAGTGTAATCGGATACAAAGAGTATGAATTAGAAGTCATACGGGACAAGGCCGACAACTTCATCGTCGTTTGCACGATCGAGAATATCGACCCAATGGGCGTGCACACGGGCGACTCGATTACGGTTGCGCCCGCGATGACGCTGACTGATCGAGAGTATCAGCGGCTTCGTGATGCATCGCGCCTAGTGATGCACGAGATAGGCGTGGAAACCGGGGGATCCAATGTTCAATTTGCCGTGTGTCCAAGAACCGGTCGCGTGCTCGTAATCGAAATGAATCCGCGCGTTTCGCGCTCGAGTGCCCTTGCGTCCAAGGCCACGGGCTATCCAATCGCAAAAATAGCGGCCAAGCTTGCTGTCGGTTACACACTCGACGAGCTTCAGAACGACATTACCGGTACCAGTGCCGCATTCGAACCTACGATAGATTACGTGGTCGTGAAGTGGCCACGCTTCGCATTCGAGAAATTCCCCGGAGCCGATCGGCGTCTCGGCACGCAAATGAAGAGCGTCGGCGAAGCCATGAGTATTGGGCGCACGTTTCCCGAGGCTCTCCAGAAAGCGGCTCGATCGCTGGAGACGGGGCGCGAGGGATTGGTCAGCCTGCTCGATCGAATCGAGTACCGAGCGTTAGACTTCGTCCCGTCGTTGAATCGTGACATGGTCAATGATGCGCCCCCCATGTCCCTGGCGCCTCCGCCGATGCCGCCTGGGAGTGATTCCGACATCTTGGAGTCAGTTCGCAAGGTGGTGGGCATAGCAACGGCTGATCGGCTGTTCTATGTTGCCGATGCAATTCGACTGGGAGTGTCGCTCGAGGAACTTTACGAGCGCACCGCGATTGATCCTTGGTATCTAGCTCAATTGGCCAGAATCATCGAGCATGAACGGCTTATTGTTGATGCAGCGGCACTGAGCTCCGAGTTACTACTATCGAGCAAGCAACTCGGATTCAGCGACCGCCAAATTGCTAAACTGCGCGGGACCGATGAAGACACGATTCGCGCCCTGCGCCAACAATTGGGCGTAAGAGCCGTGTTCGGTCGAGTTGATACGTGCGCGGCTGAATTCGTCGCAAAAACGCCCTACCTTTACTCGACTTATGAAACTTCGAGCGAAGCGGACGTTTCGGACCGGCGCAAGATCATCATTCTAGGCGGGGGCCCCAATCGAATTGGTCAAGGTATTGAATTCGACTACTGTTGCTGTCACGCGGTCTACGCTTTGCGAGAGCTGGGCATCGAAACGATCATGGTCAATTGCAATCCGGAAACGGTTTCAACTGACTATGACACCTCGGACCGCTTGTACTTCGAGCCATTGACATTGGAGGATGTCCTCAACATCTGCACCGAAGAGGCCCAGCGTGGCGAGCTCTTGGGAGTGATTCCCCAGTTCGGTGGTCAGACTCCGCTAAAGTTGGCGGTGCCCCTCGAGAAGGCCGGTGTGAAATTACTGGGGACATCGGCGGACGCCATCGACCGGGCTGAAGATCGACGCCGGTTCGACGAATTGCTCAATAAGCTCGGTTTGCGCCGACCGGATGCCGGCATCGCGCGGACCTTGGAAGAGGCGCAAAAGATCGCAAAGCGCATTGGGTATCCCGTCTTGGTCAGACCTTCCTATGTGCTCGGGGGTCGTGCAATGATGGGTTGCTGGAGTGATGAGGAGCTGGACGCTTACGTGGGCCTCGCCATTCAAGCCGCCCGTGACGACAGTGTGGAGCCGACGCTTCTAATCGATCACTTTCTGGAACACGCAACGGAAGTCGACGTGGACTTGGTGTCCGATAGCCGGCGTGCCGTAATTGGCGGCGTCATGCAGCATATCGAAGAGGCTGGCGTGCACTCCGGTGATTCGACGAGTGTGCTGCCCCCCCACACGCTGGAGGCCGACACCGTTTTGACGATTGAAAATCAGGCGCGCGCCTTGGCACTGGAATTGGGCGTGATTGGCCTGATGAACGTCCAATTTGCCGTAAAAGATGGCGTCGTGTTCGTCCTCGAAGTCAACCCGCGCGCGTCGCGAACCGTGCCCTTCGTCTCCAAGGCTACGGGGCGTCCATTGGCGAAAATCGCAGCCAAAGTCATGGCGGGAAAGAGCCTTGACGATTTAGGAATATTCGATGAACCGCAACCGACTCACATGTCGGTAAAGGAGTCGGTGCTTCCCTTTTCCAAGTTTGCAGGCGTCGACACGATACTCGGGCCTGAAATGCGCTCCACCGGCGAGGTGATGGGAGTCGCAACCACGGCAGCCCTTGCATTTAGTAAGTCGCAAACCGCGTCAGGCTTCAAGTTGCCAACCCACGGTCGCGCGTTCATCAGTGTAAAGGACGACGATAAGCCATTGGCCTGTCAAGTGGCGCGCCGTCTGCGGAATCTGGGCTACACGCTGGTTGCAACCGGCGGGACCGCGCACGTACTCGAGAAGGCGCGTATTCCAGTTGATCGAATTAACAAGGTGCTCGAGGGCTCTCCGCACGTAGTCGACGCGATACGTGAGGGTACTGTCCAGCTCGTCATCAACACGACACAAGAATCGCAGGCCATTCGGGACAGTTACTCGATTCGGCGCAGTGCGCTTCTGGCGAGCATTCCGTATTTTACGACCATTGCGGCAGGGCTTGCCATTGTGGATGCCCTCGAAGTGCGCACGTTGATGGGCAAAGAATCCGCCTCGGTTCGCAGTCTGCAAGAGTGGCATCAGCGGTCGAAGTTGGCTCAGTCGAATAAATGAATTAGCTGTCAGCTGTCAGCCCTCAGCTGTCAGCTCTGGTTCAGAAACCCTGACCGCTGACTGCTGAAAGCTGAAAGCTGATGGCCGCGCTACTGCGCTCCCATCGCGTCGCTCAACCTCGACACGAATTCGTCAATCTTTTGCCTGACTAAATCCACCTTCTCGATGCCATTTACGATTATCGAAAATACCCAGGGTTCAGCGGCAGACTCGACGTCAAGGTAGCCACTGAGGCTGACTGCCTGATTGAGCGTGCCCGTTTTGCCCCTGACTGTTGCCGTTGAAACAATCTTACTCAGTCGTGTCCGCAGGGTGCCGTCGCGGCCAGCTACTGCAAGACTTGCCAAATATTCTGGACCTAAACGTTGATCATGACGGATGTGCCGCAACAGCTCCGTTAGGAATTCCGCGCTCAGTCGATTTGAATCATATAGTCCCGAGCCATTAATTAGACGTGACTCGGGAGAAAGTGGGTGAATTTGCTCGGCGTACCGACGAATTACCGCAACTCCTTCTTCTGAGGAGCCAGGGTGTGACGTTGCGTGAGCACCCAATGCTTTCACCAACATCTCCGCGGTAAAGTTGTCGCTATCTTTGCCTAACCGCTGAACCAGAGTCGAGAGCTCCTGTGATGAGCGCTGGGCGAGTACGTTTTCCTTCTCGGCGGCGCCCAGCTCGACCGCGTTTGGCACCATGACTCCAAGCATTCTGAGGACATCTGCCAGCGCGTATCCCGGCAGCAGGCGGGGATCATCGACGCGACGAACGAACAATGCCGGCGAGGATTCCGGCCCCAGGCCACCTTTGACAGTGACTTTGAGTCCGAATCGCTCCGCCACGGCTGCCACTGTTATTGTCTGCTTGCTTCCAGAACGCGTTGTTTTCGCCTCGTTTACCACGCTCACGAATGAAGGAGGGAAGGCTTTCACACTTGCGGGTTGACCCGGCTGCGTCGGGTAGACGGAAATGGATAGTGTATTGGCGTCAAGTGCCACCGCACTCACGGGTGCGCGAAAGGCTGCCCATTCATTGGGTTGTTGTTCGAAGCCAGGCGGTACGAATTTGTCGTCGTAAAAACTCTGATCTACGAGCAATTGACCGATATGTTTGATTCCTTGCTGCACCAATTGAAAAGCAAGATCCAGCAATGCTGGCCGATCGAGCGTCGGGTCACCATTACTCCACATAACCAGTCTGTCGACTGTGTTGCCCCGTGCCCGCCCGTACAGGCGTGTCGTGAATCGCCACTGTGGTCCGAGTTCGCTGAGGACCGCCACCATCGTGAGCAATTTGGTATTGGACGCGGGATTGAGTGGCCGCTTTCCGTTGATATCGATTACGGTCTTACCCAGGTTTACGGAACCCACGTGAAGCGAAAGTTGACCGCGATTTTGGCTAACCCAACGATAAAGCTCGTTCGCAGCCGTGCGCACCCGCTCTTTTGCCCCCTCCCCGCTAACCTGGGCACTAGCGCTGCCAATTGCCCAGGCGGGGGCAGGGGATTGCACCGAGCCGACACCCAAGCTACCGACCCACAGGACAATCAGTGATCTCCGGGTTATGGACATTGGGATGACCTTCAACTACCGCGCTTTGCGGCCTCTGAAAAGCGCTCGGGTGCTTTGCGGCGTCGTAGGCCTTTCATTGTCTATGCTGAGCGCTGGTTGTGGGCATCGATCGCGTGCCCATTCCCGTGAACTCGAAATGCTGGTCCCGATCGAGATCGTGGAACTAGACCCGCGATACGCCACCCGGGCTCTCGACGTAAAGGCCTCGCGGCTGGTGCACGCCGGACTCGTTGATCTCGACCCCGAGACACTATTGCCGCGACCGCGTCTGGCTGATTCGCTGCAGCTACTCGACGATCGTACGATAATCATTCAGCTCAAACCCAACGTGCGCTTCCACAGCGGGCGTCTGCTCGAAGCGCGTGACGTGTGCGCGACGCTTGAGGCCCTCAAAGATCCTCAGCTCGAAAGCCCACACCGTACAATCGTTTCGGCTTTCTCGACTTGCGCCGAGTTGGGCCCAGGGCGCATCAGGTTGGGACTTGCCTATTCGCGCGCCACCTGGATGACTGATCTCGAAATACCGATCCTTCGCAGCGATCAAGCGCGTTTGCCGCGAAGTAACTCAAGCCTCGTTTTGGACGGCCTCGGCCCCTTTTCCGTTGCCAAACAATTGGACAACGAACTCCGTTTGTTGCCTGCCAATGACTCGGTAATGGGTCGACCCAAACAAGGGGTAGTGATTCGTACCGTGAGGGACGAGAATGCTCGTGTTTTGCGGTTGCTCGCTGGAGAGGCCGATATCGCGACCAATGCAGTTTCACCCATGCTGCTTTCGAAGCTCAGTTCGTATTCCAATCTTTCGCTTACGACGCGCCCCGGGGCAAATATTACCTATTTGCTCGTGCAAAATGATCGGGAGCCATTTAGAGATGCCGCAACTAGGCGGGCTATTTCTCTGGCCATTGATCGCCATGCAATCGTGAAAAATCTCCTCAATGGCTACGCAGTGGAGGCCAAGTGGCTGCTGCCCGAAACGCATTGGGCTACACCTCACGGCCTGCAACCGCTCGCTTTCGATCCAATTGCCGCTAGGAGTGTTCTAGCAAAATCCGGTAAGGTCACGCTGCTCACTAGCCCCGATCGTTCGCGCGTCATAATTGCACGAGCCATTGCGCAGATGCTGAGCGACGCAGGCCTCGAGACTCGAGTATTGCCCTTGGATTTGGGTCTCATGCTCGCTCGTCTGGATGCCGGTGATTTTTCGCTCGCAATTCTTCAAATACCGGAATTGACGGAGCCCCATGTGCTGTCTTGGTTCTTCCACCCAAACGGCATACCCGGCGAAGGGCATGATGGAAGAAATCGCGCGCGCTACCGAAATCCCCGAGCCGCCGAGTTGTTCGATGCGGCCGCCCGCAGTTTCGACCGCGGAGCACGTCAGTCGCTCTACGCGCAGCTCGCGCAACTAATGCTGGCCGATATGCCGGTGATCCCTCTTTGGCACGAAGATCAAATTGCTGTCGCAGCGGCACGTGTACACGGTTTCAGACCTAGCGCCGAGGGACACTGGTTGTCACTCGCATCGACGACGATCAACCAACAACCAAGTGAGCCGGCCGGCGGGACTTGTTGCCTTTCAAGTCTCCAAAAATAACATTCTGACAACGCTTGCATTCCTTCTCCAACGCGACCAAAAGGGGGCGTGCTTCTCCGCGTCCTTCGGCACGCCCATTACAATTGGATCGTTGCCGCGCTGCCCCTGGTGGTTGCGCTTCATTCCGGAGTCGCCCTCGCACAAGACGATGCGAGCGTCGCGCAATCTGGTGATTCCGCGACGGCCAAAACAAAAACAAAAACCCGGACCTACGAGTTACCCCCTCCAGAATCACGTTGGAAAACCGTTGGTCTCGGCCTGGGCTTTACGGGCGTGTGGTACGCGGGCGCATGGGGACTGCGCGAGTGGGCATGGTACTATTCGCCGGGAGCCAAGGATCTTCGGTATCCAATCGTCGGGCCTTGGATGGATATGTATAAGACCGGTTGCCCGAGCAACGACACCAACTGCGGAAAATTCGGCCTGGTTTTGCGAACCGTGGCGGTGATTGTCGACGGGCTCGGTCAAGTTGGTGGCTTGGCAGTTGCTCTCGATGGGCTATTTACACCGACAGCTTCTCGCTCCGATGCGGCGGCTACTGCGTCCCTTCATTCCGCCGCACCGCGAATCAGTTTGCTCCCCGTCCCTTGGTCAACGACCGGCGGCGGCGGATTGAGTTTAGTCGGCCAGTTCTGAAACATTCTTTTCGTTCGCTTATCGAGTAATGGTCATGTTGAAACGTGCCCGTACTCTTTCCCCTATGCCTAGCGAGGTATTGCCATGAACCGTCGTACGAAATTCGTGTTCGTAACTGGTGGCGTCGTATCTTCGATTGGCAAAGGTCTTGCAGCGGCCTCGCTCGGGGCGCTACTCGAAGCGAGAGGGCTCAAGGTCACGCACATGAAGCTGGATCCGTACATCAATGTCGATCCAGGCACCATGTCTCCTTACCAGCATGGCGAAGTTTTCGTCACCGAGGACGGCGCTGAAACCGATCTCGACCTCGGGCATTACGAGCGATTTACTAGCTGTCAGTTGTCGCGCCAAGCCAACGTAACGACCGGGCGAATTTACGAGGCGGTGATTAACAAGGAGCGTCGCGGCGAGTACCTCGGGGCGACCGTGCAGGTAATTCCNNATCGAATCATTGCCGTTTCTCGAAGCGATTCGGCAAATTCGGCTCGATGTCGGGGCCCAGAATGCAGTGAGCGTCCACGTGACGCTTGTCCCGCATATTGCAACCGCCGGTGAGTTGAAGACCAAACCGACTCAGCATTCAGTGCGAGAGATGAGAGAGATTGGCATACAGCCGGACATTCTTATTTGCCGCTGCGACCGCCCGATTGGCCGCGGCCTGAAGGAAAAGATTGCGCTGTTTTCGAATGTGCCGGTCAATGCCGTTATTTCCGCGCTGGATGTGGCGTGCATTTATGAGTTACCGCTCGTCTTGCATGCTGAGGGATTGGACTCCGAAATATGCGAGCGCTTGAATATCTGGTCGCGGCAACCCGATCTCGAGCCCTGGAAGCGGGTGGTTGAAGAGTTCAAGCGTCCCGGTGATGGAGTCGTTCTAATTGGCATCGTGGGCAAATATGTTAACTTGAAGGATAGCTACAAATCACTGCACGAGGCCCTAGTTCATGGAGGCCTAAAGTCGCAAGTGCGCGTCGAATTGAAGTACATTGATTCCGAGGATATCGAATCTCAGGGGCCTGCAACGCTATTGGCGGGCCTACACGCGATATTAGTGCCGGGTGGCTTTGGCGATCGGGGTGTTGAGGGAAAGATTTCTGCGATTCGCCACGCGCGGGAAAACAAAATTCCCTATTTTGGCATTTGCCTCGGGATGCAGCTGGCCGTGATTGAATACGCGCGCAACGTGTGCGGGCTCAAAGGTGCAAACTCGGCGGAGTTCCTGAAAGACGGTCCCCACCCGTTAATAGCGCTGATGGCTGATCAAAAAAACGTAAAGGACAAGGGCGGGACGATGCGGCTTGGAGCTTATCCTTGCCGGATCCGTCCTGGGACTTTGGCTGCCAATATTTACGGTCGCGAGGACATTCAAGAGCGGCATCGACATCGCTTCGAAGTCAACAATGACTATCGGGATATTCTCGCTAAGGCCGGCATGGTTCTCTGTGGAACGAGCCCCGATGAACGACTCGTCGAGATGGTCGAACTCCCCGAACATCCCTATTTCATCGGCTGCCAATTTCACCCCGAATTCAAGAGCCGCCCTCGGTCCCCGCATCCGCTGTTTTCTCGCTTCGTGCAAGCTGCGGTCAAGCAACGAGATAGTGCCGGCGTCGTCAAGTTAGCTGAGAGCGTTGGCGTCGTTAACGCGAGTGCCTGATGTGCTAGCCCTCAGCTATCAGCCGTCAGCTGTCAGCCGGCGGCGAACAACCGACTAATAATCTCCTGCTGAGAGCCGAAAGCTGTTGGCTGAAAGCTGGTTGCTGATTGCTGATT
>PMCK01000621.1 GCA_003154095.1 Myxococcales bacterium
AGCGAAAGATTGAAGTTCTGCTGCCTCTGGCCGTCTTATGCGCGCGGGGGGTAGAGTACCGGGCCTCATGATATCAGACTCACAACCTGCCAGCGGTGTGCGCGAAGGCGATGTGCTAGCCGGCAAGTACCGCATCGAGAAGATCCTGGGAATCGGTGGGATGGGGGTAGTGGTAGCGGCGCATCACTTGCACCTCGACGAACGCGTAGCCATTAAGTTTCTGTTACCCGAAGTACTTGGCAACACCGAGATAATGGGGCGTTTCGCGCGCGAAGCACGCGCGGCGGTCAAGATCAAGAGCGAGCATGTGGCTCGCGTTATCGATGTAGGTGCGCTCGAAAATGGCGCTCCTTACATGGTAATGGAATACTTGGATGGCCGCGATCTGAGCGCGTGGTTGGAGAAGAACGGGGCGCTTCCAATCGAGCAAGCGGTGGAGTTCGTGCTGCAGGCCTGCGAGGCCATTGCCGACGCGCATGGGCTCGGTATCGTGCATCGCGATCTCAAGCCCGCCAATCTGTATTGCATTCGACGATCAGACGGCGTGCTCTCGATCAAGGTTCTCGATTTTGGGATCTCCAAGACGACCGGCTCTCAAATATCTGGCCCGGACATGGCGATGACCAAAACCACTTCGGTGATGGGTTCGCCATTTTACATGTCTCCCGAGCAGTTGAAGTCCTCGCGCGATGTTGACCTGCGAACGGATATCTGGTCGCTCGGGGTAATCCTCTATGAACTCTTGACGAAGCAGTTTCCGCATACCGGTGATTCCCTTCCCGCGTTGTGCATGGCAATAGTGGGCTCGCCCACACCTTCGATTCGAAATGTTCGACCGGATGTCCCCGTTGCTCTCGAGCAAGTCATCAATAGATGCCTGCAGAAGGACCGCAATGATCGCTTTGCAAACGTTGCCGAGCTGGCAATTGCGTTAGCTCCATTCGGACCAAGCCGCGCGCGGTCGTCGGTCGAGCGCATTACAGGAATCATTCGGAGTGCCGGTTTATCAGCGCGTTCATTGTCAGTCCCCGCGCCCGATGCGCCCAGTTTGCCCGCCCCGGTGGTATCGACGGAGGTGTCGTGGGGACACACTGCGGGCCCGAGGCTCGAAAAGAAAGCGTGGCTCATGGTTGGGGTCTTCGGTACACTCTTATGCGTCGGCTTGGCGGTATTTATGTTGGCTCGGCGCGCTTCTAGCTCTCGGCCCGTAGTCGCCGCTTCCGCCGTCGCACAAGCGGCATCCGTTCCTCAGTCTTTGTCGAATGCCGCCGCGCCGCCTGGGGTTGCCGAAAAGCCATTGGCAGCGGCACCCCCCACTTCACCGATTGTTGAGCCTGCCGCGAGCGCTTTGAATGCAGTCCAAGCGAGTTCAGCGACTGTTACACCGGGCGCCCAGGCGCCGCCGAAGGCGGTCGCGGCCAAATTGAATGGCAAGCCGTCGGAACCGAAGACCGCCACCGCGAAGCCGTCGGCCAGCGGTCCCCCGACGGGAGCCAAAGAGACGACAGTTTCAACGCCTTCAAAGTCAACCACCCGCGCCGCCGTCAAGAGCGGCGTTTATGACGACATGCAATGAGTGAAGCCATGCCGACACCCAGTAAATTGACGCGCGTCTGCAGCGCTTTGTTTATTTGCGCTGCGATCTCAACCGTCTCGCTAACCGCCGCAGCCGAACCATCGAGCGTTGATAGCGCCGCGGCTCAGGCACTTTTCGACCAGGGCCGGCAGCTCATGTCTCAGGGCAATTACACNNGCTGCGGCGAACCGAATCGGCAATGCGGACCGAGAAGCAGAAGCTCGAGCGCGCGCCAGTGCGCTGGCGCCGTCCCTGCCCAAGATCGTGATCAATGTCGCAGCCGCGGACAAGAGCACCAACATTGCAATAACTCGCGACGGTGTCGCCGTGGGTCAAGTGCAGTTCGGCGTGCCGATTCCGGCTGACCCCGGCGTGCACAAAGTGACGGCCAGCATGCCCGGACACAAGACTTGGGAAACTACGGTCGAGATTAAGAGCAAGGGCGAAACTGTACAAGTCGATGTGCCGACTCTTGAGGCCTTGCCAGCAGTAGCGCTCGCGGCACCAGCAAGAGAAGCAACGCAACTTCCACGTGAAGAGCAAGCCAACAAATCAAAATCGAACTCGCAACGCACGGTGGCGCTGGTCGTCGGTGGGGTTGGCGTGGTTGGTGTCGCTGTAGGTAGCGTCGCAGGTTTGGTGTCGAAGTCGAAGCACGACAATGCGGACGACCACTGTAGCGGCTCGAATTGCAATGACTCGCAAGGCGTGAGCCTGCGCTCCGACGCTCGCCTTTGGGGCAACATATCGACGGTCGCGTTCATCGTGGGCGCGGCGGGGTTGGCAACCGGTGTAACGCTCTGGATCAGCACGCCCAAGGCTGAGTCACAGCCGGGCGCCCAGGTTGCCGTCGGACCTGGAAGTATACTCGTGAAGGGGTCCTGGTGATCCCTGCTGGCGGGCAACGGATTTGGATGGGAGCTGCGCGATGCGAACAAAATTTCTGAGTCTGCAAGTGAAGTGCGTGTTGGCAGCCGCGGCCGGGCTCGTCGGGTGCAATGCGATCCTCGACAATCAAGAGGGTCATCTGGTGGCGAGTGAAGCGGGCGGCGCTGCGGGTAGGTCGTCGGTCGGTGGCCGCAGCGGAACGCCTGGAGGCAGCGCGACCGTTGGCGGAGCAACCAACGGAGGGAGCAAGTCTTCGGTTGGCGGCAACACGTCCGTGGGCGGCACCGCGACGACACAAGGAGGCACGAAAGCGGCGGGTGGCGTCACCAATGTGGGAGGCGCTCAAGGGACAGGCGGCGCAACTCCGCTGGGCGGCTCCACTAGTACTAGTACCAGCAACACCAATGCTGTGGGCGGCGTTACCAACGTGGGCGGTAACCCCCCAACCGGAGGAGCAAAAGCAACCGGTGGAGTTAGCGCGGGCACAAGCGTGACGGGTGGAACTTCGACTATCGGAACCATCGCGATCGGCGGTGCGCCTGTGACGGGCGGAAGAAGCGGTACAGGTGGAACCTCGGCTAATGGTGGTGCACCTCTGACAGGTGGAACCAAGAGCACCGGCGGAGCGCCAGCGGGTACCGGCGGGACGGCACCGGCTACTGGCGGAGTCGCGCCCACCGGTGGAGCGAAGAGTACGGGTGGAGCACCGGCTACGGGCGGCGCTGCAACGGGTGGCACTAGTGCAATCGCGGGCCCTAGTGTCGTATTCATCGTGGCGACGGTAAATGAGGGAGCATCGACCAGTCTCACCACCGCTACATTTGGATTCGGCTCGAACCCTGCGGGGGCGGCTTCGAGTTACCTGTGCAAGTTCAACGCAGCAACCACATTCACGGACTGTACCGGTGGATTGTCCCTCAGTCAGCTTTCCGCTGGCGGCCAGACCCTAACGGTACACGCCCTGAACAGTCAGGGAATCGCGGGTCCGGATGCAACGCGCAGTTGGTCAGTCGCACCACAGACGACTACAATCAAGAACATACGAACGCTGGGGACCCTCACTGACAATCTGGTCACCGTCACCACCAACGTCAGAGTGACGGGTTTCGGGTCGCAAGGCGGGCAACAGGTGATCTTCGTTCAGGAGGCGGGCCCGGCAGCGAGTTTGGTCGTCGACGCACCGAGTGATATCGCTGGTAGCCCCGTCTTGAATGCAGGCATCCTAACGCGGGCGCTTACAACTCAGACTGCCAGGGCAGAAGGGGCCCCCGTGACGGTTACCGGAACGGTCTCGATGAATGGACAGAGCCTCGAGCTTGCGCGGTCGAGCTACATCTGGGGAACCGGCGCGGTCATTGCCTATAATATACCCGAAGTTCGCACAAGTACCGTCTACGCCTCCACGCTCGAGGGCGTGCGCATTGGGCTCGCCGCACAAATTCCGAGCTTCAACTGCAGCTCCAGTTGCTTCAACCCGCAAATAGGTAATAGCAATCTCTGCATCGAGACGACCTGCATGGACACGGGATGCGGAACGAACATGATCCTAGCTTGGCTGGACATTACTGGAGGAACGGTGGCTCCAGTAACCTCGGGCTACGGGATCTGGAACGGCTGGCTCGTGAAGCGGTCTTCGTACTATGAGCTCTGGACTGACAGTTCGGCTGGGGGCTACACCAACGACCTCTGTATCTGAGCGCAAATAAGTGCGAACGCTCGCCCACCTGGGGGTCGCCCGCCACTCAGGGCTGTCGATGCTCCGCGGTCGGGGCATTCTCAGAACCGACCGCTAACACCCGCCACGAAGGCGCGCCGTTTCTGTGTCGGTGTAGCGTCGGGTTCGTAGAGATCCAAATACAAGAGCACCCCGCCGAGCACCGATGCCGTGATGCCCACGCCCCCGAAAAACGCGCCCGTGCGCGTCAGCCCGCTGCTGTTCTTTGCGGCCATTTCAGCCACCAAAGTGCCTCCAAGTGCGGCGGTTGCAGTCCCGAGAACAATCCACGTGAGTGCGCTCACTTGACCCGATGATTTGGACGAAGCAGACGCACCATTCCCTGCCGTGCCAACGGGTTCAGCTCGCTTGAGGTCGAACGAGAAGTCTTCGGCTCGCAACGCGTCAACCGTGACGAACTTCGTCAGCGCCTTGTGCCCGTCGAGTGTGACCGTGAGACGATGTTCACCTGGCCAAGTCTCGCCTGTCCAGGGGGTGATCCCGACCGGCGTGCCGTCCACGGCGAGCAGCGCTCGAGGAGGAATGGACAAGACGCTCAGCTGCTGCACTCCGCGCTGCGCCAGCGTTGCCTCGAGTTCACGCACGCGGTTGCCGACATCGACCGCGTCTGACGCGTCCGGAAGTTTGCGCAAATAGTCGCGGTAAAATGAGAGTGCACTCGATGGCACCCCCAGCTTGTCGTAGGCCTTTGCCACGTTGAAGAGAAGCTGCGGTGTCGGAAACACGCTGTATGCGTCTGAGAAGTGTGCGGCTGCTTGATAGTACCGGCTTTCGTTGTATGCCTGAACCCCTTGGTCATACAGGCTTCGTGCTCGAGATCGAGCCTTGTCGTCGAGATTACCCGCAGTCGAGCCATTGAAGGGTGATGGGGGCGAAGGTTGTTCAGCGGGGGCGGCATTGCTGGCGCTGGGGGCCGCTGCAGGCGCAGATGCTAGCGCGGGTGCCAGACGACGCGAGGTCTGAGCCTGTGCGCCAGGTGCTAGTGGCAACGACAGTGAAGCCAGCAAAACACCTCGAAGTATCGCCGGCTTTGTCAACCGAATCACTTGCCCTATCCGGAACCTGCGCACGCCATTCGGACGGCCAAAGAACGCCGGTCGTTAATGCGCTTCCAGCGCGTTCGACGGGCCCAATTTCGACGCCAAGAGGTATTAATATAAGTAATTTCAATAGGTTAGCGGCCACGGTAGTGAGGGGTACTGAAGAAATGCTCTACGCGCGTCGCTATGAAAGGCAGACATGTCCGGACGCGTAGGGCCACCCGACTCGCCAAACTTTCACGAGCAGCTGCCCACGTTCGTGGACGATACGAAGACCATGGATATCTCCATCCGATTCGGCGAGTCGACCTTGGCAGCCGCTTCCAATCAGCCGCCCCGCACTCTGCTGATGCGCATGGATGGAGTTCACGCCGGCGCTGTGTTCGCTGTGGATCAACTACCGTACACAATGGGGCGTCACGCCGGCAACACTCTGCAAATAGACGAAGACAGCATCAGCCGCTTCCACGCGCGGATTACGCGCGACGAACAGGGCTTTTGCCTAGAGGACCTGCAGTCACGAAACGGCACGTTCGTGGGCGGCAAGCGCATCACACGTCATCGCCTGAAATATGGTGAAGGGCTCAGCCTTGGGGCAAAAGTGGCATTTCACTTCAACGTTTCCGACTCGCACGAGGAGCGGCTGCTACGCCGCCTCTATGAATCGAGCACACGGGATGCGTTAACCGGCGCGTACAACCGCTCCCACTTCGACGAACGACTGCGCACGGAAATCGCATTCGCATCGCGGCATGCCGCCGAAACATCACTCGTCATGATCGACATCGATCACTTCAAACAGGTTAACGACGAGTATGGGCACCAGTCGGGCGACGTGGTGCTAAAGGAGCTCGTCTCCGTAGTGCAACGCTTACTGCGCACCGAAGACGTATTTGCCCGCTTTGGTGGTGAGGAGTTCGCCGTCATCATGCGCGGAGTGAATCTCGCCGGCGCTCACCGGCTCGCCGAGCGTCTACGCCTAGCACTCGCGGAAACGCCGATCTCGTCAGACGGCAAGACAATTTGCGTCACGCTCAGCGCCGGCTGCGCCTCCATGACCTGCTGCGCAACACCGGTCAACCCTGCGGAACTCCTCCGCGTCGCCGACCGTCGCTTATATCTGGCCAAAACCGGCGGGCGCAATCGAGTAGTAGCGGAGGGGTGAGGGGTACACGTACGGAGACCGCGTGGCCCCGCCGCTGGCGAGGGTCGCCAATCGCACTATGGAGCGAGCATGGAGGCCTCTTGCGAATTCTCTATCCTTTGTCAGACTTCGACAATGCTTGGGTGGTGTATTAAGATTAGCAGGAGTTTCATTGGCCTTGTCGCTTTCGTTGTCGCTTGCGGGGGCTCTGTATCTGACCCCGGCGGGTCGAATTCGGCTGGAACGGGAAGCACAGGTGGGCAAACGAGCACTGGTGGCCCTAGTGCCGGAGGCAACGTTGTCACGGGTGGCAGTCCAACGATCGGTGGAGCAAACGATACAGGTGGCATTGGATTCAGTGGTGGCGCTGCGGGTGTGGGTGGTGCACAGCCGACTGGCGGCAGTACCTATATCAACACTCTCCCGATTCCCGGTGGTCCCTGCCGCACTGCGAGTGATTGCAAAATGGTAAGCACCTGCTGCGATTGTGACGTCTTCACAATCAACGATCCTTCCGGCGGTTGTTCGATGGATTGCATTCAAAATAAGTGCGAAAAGCTTGGCATTGCGGCAAGTGAGGTGGCCTGCGTTGCTGGGCGTTGCGTGTTCGCGCGCAGCTGCAACACGCAAGCGGTAACCTGCCCATCGGTGCCGCCTCAATGCCCAACCGGGCAAGTACCCAGCGTTGACGGCAACTGTTATGGGCCTTGCCTTCCGATCGGGAACTGCGCTGGCGTGTCATCCTGCGATACTTGCAAGTCTGTCGGGCTCGCGTGCGTCACCAATGAAATACTATCGTTGAATCCCTTGCAGAATCCGGATATTCACTGCGTATCCACGCCAACCGAGTGCGCGCAGAACCCCACATGCTCTTGCATGGCCGTCTGCGAAAGTTCTGTGTGCTCGGAACCCGATTCGACGAACCTCTATTGTTCGTGCCCCACTTGCTAGTCGAATTGCCGCCGCACGGCCTGAGGAGATCAGAGTGCAGGGTGCAGAGTGTAGCGTCAGCGTGGTGAGGGATCGGGGCGCACGATGTCCAAAATTTCCTTTTGTCGCTCAGGCGGTAGCTTGTGAAAACTCTCCGTGCCTAGCATCTGATTGAGCTCACTGTCGCGGCCGAGGACGTGGAAGCATTCGATGAGTGCCTCCACCACGTCGGGCGTCTCTGGCTGTGCGCGTAGATAGCGCAACGCTTCTTCGTGGTCCCCGATGCGCGCGCTACTGAGACCCAAGACCAACAGCCCCTCGCGTGCAACGCTATCGCTCACGTTGCTTTCGCGGCGTAGCAGCTGACCCAGACGCGCTGCTTCTTTGAAGTCTTGCTCGGCGTAGGCTCGTTGGGCTTCCAAGAGAAGCTGTTTTGCTCCCTTGTTCACCGAGCGTATCGGCCCAGATGACCCGTTACCACGCAGAGCCGTGACATTGGACCAGGCGGTCCAAAGCACTAGCATCAATAGCAGTGACGTCCCTCTAACACCACCAAACACGAGGGCCAGGGCGAGCAGCACGAGTGCCGTGTAGTGAGTGACTTTCTCGGCACGCGCAGGCTTGACAAGCCGCAGCATCAACAATCGATACAGCTGCCCGCCGTCGAGTGGCCAGATGGGAAGGAGGTTGACAACAGACCAACCGATATTCACGTAAAGCGACATCGAAACAACGGGACCAAACCACGGGTTTAGCATCCATGTGAGCGGTGCTTTCAGTGAGACAACCCACGTGACGAGGCCGAGCAGCAAGCCCGCGCCTGGACCCGCTGCAATGATAAACACGTCGTCTCGATCTCGCTTGGCGCGGTCGTGGTTGCACAGCCCACCAAGCCCGTGAAGCAAAATACTTGGCCTCAACCCATAGTAGCGCGCAACCAGAGCGTGCCCGAGCTCATGTACCAAAATACTCAATGTGACGATAATCACCCATAGAAGTGTGCCTCGTGCGTCACCGCCGTTTCCTTGGAACCAATAAAGAAGCAGCAGGCCGTACCAAAGGCTTACCCGAACGGGAATATCGGCAATATCGAACAAGCGCAGTTCCATTGTCGCCAAGCATAGCAGGTCGCGACGCCGGGTCGCGGCCATGGTTGGGTACGGGATGGCATGACGGCACGGAAAAGGCTGCATGACGCCTCGTACCAATACGAAAAGGGAACGCAGGCCTGGGGCCTCGAACCGAGGTCAGGGTTCAGAGATGCAGGGTGCAGCATCAGCGTGGCGTGGGTTGCAGGACGTGTGGCGAGTGGTCGGTTGGGGGTGGGGAGCGTAACGCCGCCGGCGGGCAAGGGGCGCTTGTGAGCCACTTGACTGCCGAGGCAGAAGCCCCGAGGGGCGTGGCGAGGGGCGGAATCTAGCCCAACAGACGGGCCGTAGTTTTTGCCCTGGACGGGGGGGGGCCGCAGGCAAAGTGTTGACGTATGGCCGAAGACGAACTGAGCACGAACGCCGCTAGAACCCCGACTGAGGTCGCGAAGGCGCTCGGAGAGCTACGTAGCAAAGCCGATTCGCTTCCGCCGGCGATGCGCAAAGATTTCGATGAGATCATTGGTGAGGTCGAGAGACATCTCCACGAACCGAAGCACAACGAGCCCGTTTTGAAACTATTGATGGGTGGCATCGCAGAGATGTTCGGCAGTCATGTTCCAGAAATCACAACGCTACTGAGTCTGATCGGACGTTAGCAACGCGAGTTACAGCTATGAGTGCACGATGATTGACGAGTCCCTGCAAGGTTTGGTGGCTGCGGTAACTCAGGCCCTCACCGAGGCTGGCTACATATCTGAGCCTGACCAGCCGAACAACACAACGAACGCACCAGCCTACTTGAAGGTCTTCTGCAAAAGCATTCCAAAGAGCAAACGAGTGGACTACTTGAACTTGGTGTTCGGCGGAGCCGGTGGCGAACAAGTGAAAATCGAAGGGGAGGAAACAATGTATACAGTGCCGGCCAAAGTGAAGGCCCTCGTCGATCGCGTCCGGCACAACCTGCCTTGCGCTTAACAAGCGCCCCCCAAAAGCTTGGTAATCGACATCAGCGGGTCTTTTGGTGCCGACCCGTTGCAGACCCAAGGGAGCAGCTGTCCCTCAATTCTTGCGCTCGAGCCGCACCGTGCAGTCGCTGCAGCTCGGATCTGGGCCGCTCAGAATCTCCGTACTGCCAGAGACGGAGTAGGTGAGGTTGAACGTTTCAGTCGCGGTCGTGTTTGCGAAACAGCCGCTCTGGTCACACGCGCACACGCCGTTCATACCAAAGGACCCGCAGGCATTGCACTTCCATATTGGGTAGGTCTGTGTCTGCCCGTTCTGGCCATATATCGTGCAGGTCGTGCCGTTGGAACTTCCACTGCCACCCAGCAACGTGCAACCCCAGCCGAAGCTGCCTGAATCGATGGGAGTCTGAAGTGCGCACCAATCCTGCCAGAGTTCCGAGGTCGAAACCCCGAAGCGGAAGGTCGTATCGCATCCCGCGCCGCGCACGATTGTGTACGCAAACCCTGGCCAAGGATCCGGCGATCCCAGATAGTGAGTGCCACTGTGCTGCTCCCAGTAGCCAGGCGGATAGGGAATGTCCGCGCCCTGCGGCGCCGGAGGCGGCGCGCCGTCGCCCCAGGTAAGCTTGCCGGTGATCACACCGGAGGCGTCCGCGCTAAGCACGAGTTTGAGCGCCTCTTGGGGCTCGAAGTAGAAATCGAGGATGTTTCCCTCCCAAGTGCCGAGGAAGGGAAAGCTGTCGTTGCAGGTCGTGATGACCGTGCTTGACGTTCCCCCGCTGCCAGCAGTCCCACCCGAGGCGCTGCTGCCGCCCGTGGTTGCGCTGGTGGTGCCCCCCGTCGAACTCTTTGCGCCGCTGCCACCTGCGCCTCCCGTTGCACTGGTGGTGGCGCCGCCGCTGCCCTTCCCACCTGTTGCGCTGGTGGTGGCGCCGCTGCCGCCCTTCCCACCCGTTGCACTGGTGGTTACGTTGCTCTTCCCGCCCGTTGGGCTGGTGGCCACGCCGCTCTTCCCACCCGTGGCGCCAATGGCTGCGCCGCTGCCGCCCGAGTTGACGCCAGTGGTTGCACCGCTGTCTGCCGTCCCGCCCGTTGCGCTGGTGGTTGGACTGTTGCCGCCCGAGTTGACGCCAGTGGTTGCACTGCTGCCACCCCCTCCCTCAGCGCCTATGGCGTCGGTTAGGTCCGGGCTAGTTCTCCCCCCGCATGCCGCACAGCAAACGATGCACGCGAGACTCAAAGGTAAGGGTAAAGTCCGCATGCCGGCAATTTTGCCGCGACTATGACCTGAACGCAATCCCGTGCTACACGTCCGGCCCCTTTTCGGCTCGAAATCATACAATGCCTGCCGCACCCCAGTTCCGTTCCGACTTCCTCCGCACCTTCGTGGAGCGCGGCGCCTATTACGACTGCTCGGCGCCCGACGATCTCGACGCCCTTTTTCTCACGGAGCGGGTGACCGCTTATATTGGATTCGATTGCACGGCCAAGAGCATGCATATCGGCAATCTGGTTCAGCTAATGACGTTGCGCCGGCTGCAGCAGGCCGGTCATAGGCCAATTCTGCTGATGGGCGGCGGCACGACCAAGGCAGGCGATCCGTCCGGAAAGGACGAGACCCGACTGATCCTCACCCCCGAACAGATCGAAGCGAACAAGCAAGGCATGCTGAGCGGCGT
Organism: Myxococcales bacterium; assembly: GCA_003154095.1. Taxonomy (GTDB): domain Bacteria; phylum Myxococcota_A; class Polyangia; order Polyangiales; family Polyangiaceae; genus FEN-1139. The sequence continues at coordinate 11,049 of PMCK01000621.1, forward strand.
GAGGCACCTCCTCACGTTCGGCGACGGCCCGACCGACGCGATCATGGTCGACAANNCATTTTTCGGTCAATCGCATGCTGACGATGGAGAGCGTCAAACTTCGCCTCGATCGCGAGCAGCCCATGTCGTTCCTCGAGTTCAATTACTCCATCATGCAGGCCTACGACTATGTCGAGCTGTACAAGCGTTATGGCTGTCGGCTGCAATCCTGCGGCAGCGATCAGTGGGGCAACGTAGTTTCCGGCATCGATCTCGGTCGCCGCATGGCACAAGGTCAGCTATTCGGACTCACTACGCCGCTGATCACGCTCGCGTCAGGCGCCAAGATGGGCAAGAGCGTGACGGGCGCCGTGTGGCTGAATAAGGACATGCTCAGCGTCTACGACTACTGGCAGTTTTGGCGCAACACGGAGGACGGCGATGTTGGAAGGTTCATGCGCCTGTTTACCGATTTGCCCGGTTCCGAGATTATGCGCCTCGAAGCGCTGCGAGGCGCCGAACTAAACGACGCGAAGAAGATTCTCGCCACGGAGGCGACGGCGCTGATGCACGGCCGCGAAGCTGCCATGGCCGCGGCTGAAACGGCGCGCCGTACGTTTGAGGAAGGCGCGCGTGCCGAAGGGTTACCCACCATTACGGCAAAGCTACCGGACGGGATTCTCAATCTTGCCGTGGCCTGCGGGCTTGCGACGTCGAATTCAGAGGTGCGCCGGCTAATTGCCAACAATGGGCTCCGAATCAACGATGTTAGCGTCAGTGATCCAAAACTCGTTGTCACTGCCGCTGACGCGACGTCCAACGGCGTCGTGAAACTGTCGAGCGGAAAGAAGAAGCACGTGCTCGTGAAACCCGCTTAGGGCTTCACGGGTTGGCAGAGGCAGGCGCGGGCACCCGCCGGGCGGTCACCGTTCAGCCGAAAAAGCGCAGCGAATGCCCGCACAATGGCCGTGAAAGGTAACTGGTACCCCCGCGCGCTTGGCTGACATGAATTCACTTGGACGTAGGCTTGCCCAACAACCTCCGCGAAGCACCGCGCGGTCTGCCATGCAATCCGTTCCGTCGTACTTGCACCAGAGCGTGGAAGTCCATTCACTGACGCCGTCGGCCATGTTTAGTACACCGAACGGCGAAGCGCCCTCCGATAGTTTCCCCACCGGGGGGCTTGCGACGAATTGTACACCTTCTACCACCGGATCCAGCCCCGGCACTAGACTGTCTCGCAGTGGGCCCAACCGCTGCATGCGATCGACGCATGCCCCAAAGCAACCATTGACGTGACGTTCATCGGGAATCGCGTTGCCCCAGGGATAGTCGCGACCGTCGGTACCCCGTGCCGCATACTCCCATTCTTGCTCCGTCGGCAAACGCCCGCCGACCCATCGACAGTATTGATCGGCCATGCGCCAGTCGACGCAATTCATCGGGGAATCGGAGCGTTCCGGGTGGCGCGTGTTGCAGAGTTCGCCGCGAGCCGAGGGTGCTGTCGAGTCGTCGGCGACATCACGGAACCCTCCCAGGCACGCACGTGCATCCACGCAAGCTTGATAGTCGGCGACCGTTACCTCGGCCTTTTGAATGCAGAAGTCTGCAATGCTCGCCAAGTGGGGCGGATTGGCTCCCAGTGAACCGTCGTCCGAACCGATGCTGAGTGTTCCGCGACGGACGAACATCGACGATTTCGGACACGAAGTCGCCACTGGGGTTGGCTTGTCGATTCGACCACCGCCCTGCGCATTGGTCTTTACCGGAGCGCAAGCGGCAATTATTGCTAGCGCAACTGGCACGCAAAGCTTGCGAGACGCGTTACAGGTCTGCCGGATTTGCACGAAAGGCTCCCATCTTGGCAAACAAATAGCACGCGTCGTCTTCGATACAGGTTGCGCTTAGTAGTGGCGACTGGACCGGCACTGGATAGGCGTGCCAGTGGTCACCTTTTAGAACCGCAACCCAGCCACTATCGCATGAAACGAGCGCGAGCGTGTCACGCGTAGGTGCAAGCGCTGCGCAGGGCTCGAAACTCTGCGCCCCACTGAACTCACCGTACTCGTCAAAGGTATTTCGACTGGGAACACCACCGAGCTTGCGGAACCCTGTGACCGGATCGTCAAGATTCGCGTGCTCCCAATGGCCGTGAGTGCCCAAGACCAATGTCTCGCCATTGGCTCCGAACGCGTACGTTTTGTCTCGATAGGTGCCAAAAGTCCTGATGTTCAAATCTGACCAGCCGTGCGATGGACGCGCTGCAGCCCCCAGTTCGAACTCGGTGGTAAACTTGTTGCCATCCCATTTCAAGATCGCAGTTGAGGTTGCGATGCGTGCTTCGCTTGGACTGGTAAAGTCGATCGCCGTCGCCGCTAAGCGCACATCACGTGTCAGAGTAACGTTCCCCTCTTGCGAGACCACTCCGCGATAGAGAAATCCATCCGCGCCAGCTCCAATGAATGACTTTCCACGGGCCGCGATTGAACCTATGCCAAGTCCACTGTCCGTTGTGAGCCACGACCAACCATGGCTGCCATGGAAGGCAACCTGCCCCGGTGCTATCCCTTCATCCGATGCGTCGCTTCTTGTCCCGATGAAGGCGGCCAATCTCGAGCCTGCCGCGCCGTGCACGACACCGAACTCGTCACCAGCCAACGACGCCGCTAGGCTGCCATCGCTCGTGGCGCCGGCAAAATAGCCAGCCTTACGCCTGACGCGCAGTTGTCGATAGCCGTTGCGAGTATCCACGAGATACGCATTGCCAGACTGCTCACAGAACGCCGTGATACTCTGAGCAAAGGTCGGTTCACGATTCCAACGGTAGCCGTCCCAGTGTAGCGACGCCGATTCGCCGTAAAGAAAGAGGTCGCGCCCCACCGAGAAGAAGTTGTGGCCACCTGACCACCCAAGGGAATAGCGTTTATAGTACTTGCCACTCAAGAGCACGGCAAATGTTCCGGCGGCGACCCACAGTTCATCCTTGCCATCGTCGATGCCGCCGATGCATAAAGGAGCGCTTTGCCATTGTGCAATGTCGGACGGCTCGAGTAACGTTGACCATTTTTGTCCGTCATATTGCTCTACCGCAGTGCCCTTGGGTGAATTGGTAATTGCATACGTAAGGCCTGCACGTGACAACCGAGACACGATAGTGATACCCGCTCGGCTTGGAACGACGACTTCTTGCCGGCGCTCTGCCTTCTCGGCACATTTATCGGGGAAAGGACCGCCAATTCGATGCTCGAGCCCCCAACTACCCGCCGAGAGCGCCGAAGTGCGGAGCTGCTTCACGGTGCCTCGTTCGAGCAATAATTCAATCCCCGACTGAGTGAGTACGCGTGCGCCTTGATTCTCGGGTATCGCCGCGACTAATGGCTCGGTGCCATCTCGCGGTCCGAGCGGAACCACTCGATTGGCGACGACCTTTGAGACCTGATTGTCAGAGAGCAGAAGTGGCACCAAAGCATTGGCCAAGAACTTCGAGTTCCATGGCACCTCAAGCTTGAGGTCGACGGCACGCTTGCCGTCGAAGCGGTGGAGCCTTCTGTCACGGATTCCGAAGGCTAGCCCTTGACGGTCAGCCCAGAACGATTGGAACCCCTTGAGTTCATGCACCTCTTGCGCTGCACTGCCGATGAGCTTCCATACAGTCTCGTCGGCAACTGCGTAGAACGACGAGCCCGCCGAGACCAGTGAGGCAGAGTAGTTGTCCTTGCCAAGGCCATCGACTTTCTCCCACGAATGGCCCGTAAAATGGGCTATCCCGTTTGGTCCCACTGTGTAAAAGTCAGTCTCGGATTTGCCAACGATCTGAGTGCCACTGCAGCCGCGGCAGATGCCGTCGCTTGCCGGTAAAATCGAAAGCTCGCCGGTTGGCGAACGCGAGAGCACGATTCCCCCGTCGGCTCCGATGAACGCCCGCCCGCTCGGTGCGACCCACACGCATTGGAAACGCGCGCGGAACGGGCTGGTCTCGATGCTGAGCGTTCCTCCACGGATCGTGCCGATTAGCCCGTCGGCTCCAACCACCAGGTAGGCGTCTCCCAGCCGCCCGGCAGCCGTAAGAGACGTGAACGGCTGAACCGACTGCCAACGCCACGGAAATGCAGGTGCCGCATGGCACACGCTTGGGAGGATGGCTCCCGCCACCACGAGAGCAAGACGAAGACATCGATTGAATATGGTCGTCATGCTATTTGCATTCGTTCTGCTTGCATGGAGCCCGAACTAACGTACCATAGGGGGCGCAGCCACTTTGGAGTTTTTTTCCAGCGTCAAGAAGGCTACTCTCCGCCCCGTGCAAAAGTGGCTTTTCCTCGGTTCGTTCCTTCTGGTCCTTGGCAGCTGCGGCGCGCCGAAGCCAGTAACGCCCAAACCGAGTGGTCACGCGCAAGTTGTCGCCAAGCCTTTGGATTTGTCCGCATCCACGCGAACACGGTCCGCCACCACACGCATTGGGCAGCGCACGGCGTTCGTCGTGACCGTTTGCACCGAGCGACAGAGTCCGATTCTGCTCGGTGAGCTCTACGCTTACCTCGAGCGGCAACCTGGGACCCAGCCGCCGTGGATCGTCCAGACTTCTGGGGCTCTTTGGTTCGAGGAAGCTGCTTCAATGGCCAGCAACAGTCCGCCCCCGAATTCGGACGAGGAAACTTCCACTGCAGATGACGACAGTCCGCCGTCGCATCGGGACACCGACTTGCATTGCACGACGCTTGCGGGAGCTCTGAACTCCGCAGGCCCTGTCACTTTCATGTTCGCGCGTGTCCCGTCGACCTCCTCTAACCCCGGAAAGCTAGTCGGGCGGCTGCCGATGACCTTGCCAGAACCCATAGCCGACCCGTCTGTATTGAAGTTACTGGGTGACTTGCTCGTCGAGAGCGCACCCGCCGACCAAGATAGGCGCCAATCCCAAGCAGTCGCGTCATTCGCGGCATTCCGTGCACCAGCCGTGTATGGAACAGATTCACGACACGGCGAGACCGGCATCGTCGACGACAATGCGCTCTACGACGTCTTTGCGGGCGCCGCGGATCTGCCGAAAACGGTGGGGTTTCATGCCTTTGCACGCGAACTCGACCCCGACGAACCGGCCTCGGTGGTCACGGATTCCGTGGTGGCACTCGAACCCAGCAAGCTTCCCATCGCGCGCTGGCTTCACGGGCGAGTCCCTCCGGTACCAGAAATAGTCTCACGATGGGTGCCGCGCGATGCAGCAGTGATCCGATTTCAGAATCTCGACAAGCTGCTCGAGCTGCTCGAACGTGGGGATGAGCTTGGTTCAGGGCTCGTGATGGGACTCTGGCGCGACGCACGCGATCACGCGCTGCGGGCTCGCTATACCGCACAGCTGGGTCTGGATTTGCATGGGCTGAAGGCGCTTGCCGCCAAGGGCATGTTCGATGATATCGCTCTTTTGACACATGACGGAAACCTCCGCGACGGAACCGACATTTCGCTGATCCTGCACCAGCGGGCTTCGAATTCAGCTCGGCAGCAATTGGTCGAAATGTTGGAGGACGCGGCCAAGCGAAGCGGTGTGCGCGCCGACTCTCTGAACATTGCCGGGCACACGGTGGCTGTTCGTGAGGCTGCAAACCATCGGTTGCGTTCGTATGCAATTTTCGATGGAGATTGGTCGCTGTTTTCCAACTCCAGGATTGCCTTGGAGCGAGTGCTCGCGACACACGACGGTCATCGGCAGTCTCTCGCCAATGAGCCCGACTACCTATATCTCGCAACGATCGGCAAGCAAGCTGACGGCGTGATCTATGCCGGCCAGGCATTCCTCGATGCTGAGGTCGGTCCAGCTCGCAACGTCGCCCATCGACGTCGTCTCTTGTGTACGGCACAGATGCAGCTCTTGTCGGGTGCAGCACTGGCCTACAAGCGCGATCGCGGCATGCTTCCCAATCTAACCGACTTGCAGTCTGCGCATTATCTTCGCGATGACGATCTACATTGCCCTGACGGGGGGACAATCGCGCTCAGCAATGGTGCCCCCGCCTGTTCGGTGCACGGCTCGCTGGGCACGCTCAACCCGGTCATCGAGCACTTGCCGGGGAGAATTAAACCGCACGAGCGCGATGAGTATCTCGAGCATTATCGGGCACTCAAACACACAGGGCAGGTGTTACCCGTTCGCATCGATCTCGAAGTGGGGGCTGAGTTGGTCGCGGCCGGGCACATGCTCGCCGATCCGACCTCCGCAGGGTTTCAAGTGTATCGTCACTCGTTCGGACCATGGCCGACGAAACTCGCGACACTGCCTCCGATTCCTAGCACGCTCGCAGCGCTATCGCTCAACCTGAACCTCGATGATGCCTCGCCTGAGCAAGAAGGCCCGACTGCTGTCGGTGGTCTGCTCGCAGTTGAGCCTCGTCTGCGAGCGACGGGGCCCTATGCGGTTAACCGATGGTTGACCGGGCAGGTTGGTTTCTTCTTTCAAGACGGCGAGCCCGCGGTAACATTTTCATTCGAGGATCTCGATTTTCTGAAAAGCATGACCAACCCGATCGCACTAAATGCACTCGGAGCCGCGCTCACCATGCCGTTCTACGGCACGGTGACGTTGAAGGATCGTGAACTCGCAGGTCGTGCCATGGACATGGTGCTCGGCCAAGAAGTGACGAGCATGCCCTTCTTTAGCGTGAAGCGTGAAACGTACGATCTACTCCCATACCGCGGGATCGATGTTCACGTCTTCACCGTGCACACAGGGCCGATCGAGCTGCACATCTATCACGCGTTGCTCGGCAAGGAGTTCGTGTGGAGTCCCCGCAAGAGCATCATTTTGAAGGTCATCGACTACTACCTCGACGCGTCCACGAGTCGCAAAGCTGGCGATGATGCCGAGGCGCAGTCGGTGTTCGACGTATATCCAGATGCCTTTCAACGGGCGCGCGATACGGTGGAAACGGCTTGGCAAGAGCGGCTACGTCGCGCATGCAATGAGCACTTGCAGGTGTTCGATTCGTTACGTCAGGCGTATGGCGCCGAGCAAGCTAACAATGACGACTTAGCGCGTGCACATTTCGGCTACGCCGCGCATTGTCCTGAAGGAGGTAGCTACCGTTTCGATCCACTCGAAGGTGGAGCCACTTGTTCGGTGCATGGACGTCCAGGACGCGCAAGACAGCCAGCGCACCTGAGCCCAACGGTGGAAAGTGGCCGCGCGATCCACCCACTCGATCGTGTGAGCGCCAGACTGACGACCACCGAGCGAACCATCGAATCGGAGCTAAGAATCCATCGGCATTGAGGGGCATCACAGGTTAGAAGGGAATCCCTTAATTTCGCGCGAGGCTGATATACACCTGGCCGAGCGCAGTCGGAGTGCCGTCACTGTTCATGAGCTGAGCGTTCGGGATCGGCCCCGCGCTGAACCACGAGTAGCGAAACACGTGTGTGTTGCCTTCGAGGTACGGAATCGCCGCTCGCATGTAGGCTTCCTGCTGCGCGACGCTGGCGTTGCCGTCGCAAGAGAACTCGGTCAGCCAAATGGGCTTGCCGAATTGCTCGAACCCTTCGAGATTGCCTCCGGGCTCGAGGTAATCGCGCAAAGAAGGCAGGTCGCAATTGTACCAGTGTACCGCGACGTAATCGACTTTGCAATTCGTACAAGCCGCGAAAAAATCCTTCAGATACTGGTACGGGTCGGTACCATGGCATTGCGCTGCGGGTCCACAGAAGTTCATT
>PMCK01000041.1 GCA_003154095.1 Myxococcales bacterium
AAATCGCGTGGCGACATCAGGATCTTCGAAAGGGAATTCGGCGCACAAGTCCAAGCATCGGTCCAACAAGCATTTGACCCGGCCGATCACGAAGCGTACATTTCCCACGGCGTCAAAGTGAGACCGTACGATCCGAGCATTCAATACCTGTGCACGTACGACGCGGGTGGAATGTCGCAGTCGGGCAAGTCGGAAACGGCGATTGGTATCTTTCACTATGAGTACCGACAACAAGACCGGGGCCGGGCGGTCATTGAGTGTTTGGTGGTCGACGCGGTGAAGGTCCTTCGGCGGAGCTTCCTGAAATCTGTGAAGTTCGAAAGCGTTGTGAGTTCGATCGTCGATGTGTGCCGCGAGTATCACTGCACCAGGACATTTGCTGATCTCCATCTGCTCGGCGCGCTCAAACCGACGCTGGCCCAGTCCGGTATCACGGTCGATCAGGCTGACATGACTTTGTCGGCGCAGGCCAAGCGCAGTTCGCATCTGTGCGCGATGGTTGCGAGCGGTGCGGTCGATCTGCTGGACCAGGATGATCTTGTGAAGCAGACACGAGGTGCGGCATTGCGAGCCCGTGGCGACCAGTTCGTTTTGACCGCGGGCGCATCGGGCATGAAAGACGACGTGCTCGACACTCTGTTGCTCGCAATTGATCGCAAATCACTGGTGAAGGTTGCGGGCTCGGCTGGCGTGCACAAGACGCCGGGGCGCATCCAATGGGCCGATGGTAAACCGGTTGGGTCGACGGCGTCGAAGTTCTACCGGCTCGGACCTCGGGGTGAATTGATTTGGTGCGAGACGCCGAGGGACGCTGTCGAATACCGCACGCGGCAACTCGAACGATGGCGCCAAGGTACGACGACTCGCCAAGATCTGGACGAATACGGCGACTCTTTGGACGACGTCATCGAGCAGACCCTTCGCGAAGCCAGCGAGCAGGCCGCGGCTGAGTACGAGCTTGTCGAGTTGCCCGAAGAATTCCCGATTGCTCCGACTGTCGAGGCAATCGATCGCTCTTTGAACAGAAACGTCCGATGATTTAGGAAAGGAAAAGTTCGATGCCTTCAAGCCAAGAATTGACCACCATGGTCGAAAGTGTTCGAAACCAATCGCGACAGCTGCTCACGCCGACCGGCGAATTGATGGCGGCCATCGTTGCCAAGCCTGGACTGTTGTCGATTCTCGACGACTGCATCTCCCTGATGTCGCGATCGAAGCTGATCTACAGCGCGCAACTAATGCAGGGGGGCAAAGTGACGGCCGATGCTGAAAAGGCCGTCGTTGACGCCAAAACTAACCCGAGCGGGTTGCAACAGCAGGATTACACCCGTAGTCGTCAGGTTGCGGCGCAGCAATTTAGGCAGGAGTGGACTGGCAAGCTGGCAGCGAGAATTCTCAACGGTGCCCGTGGGAAGGCCGATGGTTTGGTGCAGAAATTCGTCGACAGCATGAGCGGCATTGAGGCCATTCTCGATCGGATGCGCCTGGCGACGATCGAACCTAGTTCGCTTCGTGGCGGTCAAACACTTGAAGAACTGCTCGCCCGCAGCCATTTGGAAGCGGATTTGGAGGGCATGGGGACGCCCGACATTGAGAAGTTGTTTTGGAGTGAGCAAAGGTTGGACAACACCAAATTCCAGCGACTGCTGCCTATCGTTTACAAGATCATGCGCGAGCGGGCCTCTGACGAATACACCAGGGCGCAGACGCGAAAGACGGCAGGGGCGCAGAGAACTAATTATTGGTCGGATGAGCAAGCCAAGGCCCGATTGTTCCGCAGTCGGATCGACGCGATCATTCAGTCCAAAATAGATCCCGACGTTGGAGTTTGGGATGAGACGCTGCAGCCGCAAGTTCAGGCGTTGACGCGTCTAACGCTTGGCGTCGACGTGCGGCAGCTGAACGCTCAGCAATTCAGTGAGTACAGCAAGAACTGGAAGGGCGGGCTCAAGTTGTCCGAGCAATACGTCGACAGCAATTGGCCGATGCGGCTCGCATTGCCACAAGTTGATCCACGAGTCCGAGCCACACTTTCAGCGAAACTCGACCCATAAGGAGATCTCCATGTCCACAATCGTATTACTACCTCAAACCCACTTCGAAATCTGCATCGCGGACGACGTTAGGCCCGACATTGCCGCGGTCGATCTGAGTGCAACGGGCGGGCTGCTTGCAGCTGGTCAGGCGTGCCTGGACTTGCTGAGTTCGGTTTCGGAAATCATCACAGCAGTCGTCCAAGAATTAGGATTCGAGGTCGGTTCACACTCGGGCTTCTGGTCGGAAACCGCGACGGCAGCGGCAGTCCGAGCCCGTGCTCAGTTCGTCAGCACGCACCCCGATAGTAACCAAGATGCGCGGTTGGCCGTGCGCGACACGGCGCACGCCGATTACATCAGTCAACAATTGCAGGAACTTTACGACACGTTTGGCAGGCAGCACCTAGCGCAGTGCATGACGGCTCGCCAAACGCTTCCGGTTCGATTGGCGGCATATCAGACGGCCATCGATGCGACGGCCCCTGGCGCAGCCAAGACGGCTGGGCAAACGGCTCATGATGCGATGGCGGGCATTGCCGTGCGCATTGGATGCTCGGCTGCCGTCATGTCGCCAACCCCCGATTCGGTTTATCGCGGCGCCCCGCTTTTGCTCGCCGCCTGGCCGATGGCGACCACCCGCATTCCGATACCGTGAATCGAGCATGACACGAGAACGCGCCCACAGGTTCCAACTCGAGGCCGAGGAAAGCTTCGAAGAGTCGTGTCGCTGGCTGCAATCTAAATTAGGACACTCGAGTACGTCGCTGCCCGATGAACCGGTGAAACCGCCCAGACCACCCGAGCAGTGGCTGCGAATCCACGACCACTCGCACTTTGGCGTCGATATGTTTGCCAGCGGCGAAGACTCGATCGACATCTTTGAGCTGACGATCGCGGTACTCCTGCGCAGCGGTGAATGTTGGGTTGGGGCCGTGGAATGCCAGCGTCCCAATTCGATCATTTTGAGACTATGGGGGGGGACAGGACTGCGCGTTGGATTGAATTCGATCCATCGAGTGAGTTTGCTTAGTACTCACACGGCCGCCGAAGTACGGGTTGTCTGCTGCCGCCAGCGGTGCGGCGAGCCCGCGGCCACGTTCCCACCTAGTCCTCGCCCTAACGAGCTTTCAGACCCACCGACGCCCTAGACACCCGCCCCAACCCAAACCGCGTCCTACGAGGCGCACAGGAGCTTTAGTCATGGCACAACCAATTCCCGTTAGAAGCAGCACAGCGGTCATCGTTCCCGAAGTTCTTTGGCAGTGGATCGTAGAATTTCGACTTCAGATTCGCCTCGGCATTTACTACGGAAGGATTTCCAGCGCTTACTTGTGGCCCGCCGCAGAGGATTTAGAAGCAATCCGGTGGAGTTACGCCGCTCCTCTTGTCACAGCGGTTTCGGCGCTAGTCGGTGGCTCAGCTGAGGCGGCCAATGCCGCTGTTCGAATAGGCGGATCTGTCTGGTTGGCTTGGCAAACATTGATGCAAGAGCCAGCAACGAAACCGATGGCGCAGAGACGAG
>PMCK01000302.1 GCA_003154095.1 Myxococcales bacterium
CAATAGGCCGCCGCTGTGGCTCTGGTCGGTGGGTGTGGGAGGCCTGATCGTCACCATTTTCTGGTACGCCGCGCTTCGCTACTCCCACGGCGGCAATCACATGATCATGCTAGAACACGGTGAGCTTGGGAACTCGTTTGGGCCGATTTCTGCTTTGTTTTCTCTTGCGACTGTGCTCGCGGCCCTGTGGTCAATGGAGTTGCAACGTCGTGAGCTGCAGGCGCAATCAAGGCGTCTGGATGAACAGCAAGCATTACTGGAAGAGCAGCGCACGCAATTCACGCGCAGCGCAGATGCCCATGAGATGCTGGCCAAAGCCCAAGTCGAAACAGTTACCGCACAAGAACGCGCGAATACTTTAAGCGAACTTGCCATCAAAGCTCAGCAAGCGTCTATTTTGATAGCTAAGGAAGGTACAAAGCGCTCACTTGAGATAGAGCTTGCCCAGCATTGGTCAACTTCGTGTTCGCTTCAGTCAGCAATTGCTCAGCTTGTCGTTGCGAAGGAAACTGGAAGAGATGGCGCTGCCGTCTATCCGGGTATTCGTATAGCCCTCGACAAGGAAATTGACGGTTTGCAGGGACAAATCGATCGAGAGACGAAAGAGATCCAAAATCTCGAAAGAAGAATTGGGGGTTTCCAATAGTACTGCGACAACCGACGCCCGGCGCCTTGCCAACTTCCGGCCGAAATAGCGCCCGACCGTCTTCGAACCGCCACACCGCGGCTGTGCCGCTGGCGGCTACAAATAGGTGCAGTTCAAGTGCCAGCCCCGGCGGTGTGTGGGTCGGGGCAATTTCAAGGACGCCAGCTTTAAGTACGCGACCGGGACCCGGGTCGGTCGCGGGAAAGTCTCCGATTGGGGTTATTCTTGCTTCAATTATCGTCAGAATCGTGCGATTTGTGGTCCCAGAGCGTCGAATTAACTGGGGGATTGCTAAATGTGGAACGGGATTCAGAAGTTTTGGAACCGACAGTCGATTCTGATCAAAAGCACAATTACAATCTGCTTATCCGTTGCGAGTGGCGGTGGCATCGCAAAAATTGAAGGCATTAGTCGGTTTGTATCGGACCAGATAGCCAATCACCTAGTCATTAGCGTTAGTCAGGAAGCTGTGGTTGGCAATTGGGGAAAACAGCAATTCTGGGAAGTCGATTCGACACGTGGTGTGCTGAGGTTGTCAGCGACACCACCGTGCGAACACGGCACAAAAAATTGTTTCGTCACTATCAAAGCGCAACCCTCGGCTGCTCTCTCCTGGACAGCTAGCGCAATTGTGTTCATTGCGCTTTTTCTAGTCCTATATTCCCGCGCCGCGAATAAATACTTAGGGCCGTACTCGTTCATTCGGGGAAAGTCCCTGAAGGTGAATGTTAGTATCGATAGGGACGGCGCCGCGGAGGAGGTGTGGACTTACGGCGGGGTAACGTGCTCCAACAAGAGGTACCCTTTTAGGTTGGACTACAGCATCGCGGGACTGGCCACAGATGCGCCCAAATTGCGGGACTGCAACGTAACTGGAGAAAAGATAGATCAATGCTCAGCGGCGCCAAACTTTACGAAGGGCGCTACTGTCCACACTGCCACGGTTAGCTTTGCGGATCACTTGCAACCACCCTTTACTTTCACGATTAAGCATTCGACTGAACCTAATGCTTGGGCGCTAAACATGGCCGAATTCAGACGACGCTACCCCGATCCTAACGACCAATATGATGTTTGGGAGTACGAGGCCGTCCACTACTGGGAAGACGTTAGCGTGACGATATCTGGACTCCAGCACCTTACCGTGTTGGATCCTGTCGCAAGGCTCCAAAGGCCAGGGCAGACGGACGTAGAAATCCCTGCCGCAAACTGGGCTAAGACTTCGGATCAGGCCTGGAATCTGACCGTTGAAAACGTTGCTGCGCAATCCGTGCTAGCTGTAAAGTGGAAGCCACGAGACTCGTAGTCATCACCGAGCAAATTGCTTGCTGCGGATCTACGATGTTCTCTTCTTATTCAGCGGCGAATTCATGGCTAATCGAAGTATGACCGTGAGCTATTGAAGTGTCAAACTTACCGGTTCGGCTCCAATGATGCCGCCGGTTGCATCGTTGGCCCACGTCGAACGAAACGGAAAGGATGGGCCGGCCGAGCGGGCGCCCTGGAATTAAACGTATTATCCTGTTGGAGTTGTTCGCAGCGAGCATGTTGGCCCACCCTAAAGGCCCACTCACTTGAACATTTTGTGAGAATACGCACGCAAGTGCTCCTTCCACCGGGTTGCTAAGCCGTTGCAGGTTCCAATCGCCCCGTCCATGCAGCACCCATTCCGACGGACCTTGCCGGCTGCCTCCGTCCGTAGAGTCACCCCGTGGAGGCGCCTTGCCGGCTGGCACCGTCCATATAGTTACTCATCGAGGGAGTCTCAGCGCCGTTGACGGTTACGTGTGTATAGGAGGCGCGACAGTCATCCAATTTAATATCCAGTACGGCAAATAGAACGTGAAATGAATTTGTTGATTGCGGTGGCAAATGTGGATGCCCGCGAGCCCTTCTGAGCCGCGTCACTCAGGGTCACGTATTCGACTGCAACCGCAATTTCGCGTAAGCTCCCTTTGCTGCACGCGCGAATTCGAGACCGAGCGCAACTGCAGTTAGGGATGTGCAGTGGTCGAGGTTCGGTGCACGGCTCGGCCGTCAAAAACCCACGTTTCCGCCGGAACGTAGCCTGTGCCATGATTGACTGGCCCGCCTGGAGCAAGCACGACAATCCTGCCGGGCTCAGCATGGATGACTGGATCAGGCCCGCCACAGAAGTCGATCTGCCTATAAGCAACGTGACTGCCATCTCGACGCAACCCGAGAAACCAGATTGGGCCACCGTTGCAGGCGTTGCCCAGCATCGTTTGCTGAACGACGAGAACCTGGTCGAAAGGAGCAGGTCCGCCCTCGAAGCGATTCAGCACTTTGGGAATCGGAAAGGTGCTGTTAGGGTCTGCACTATCGTTACAGTTTGTCGACAACACGGTCTTGCCGCCGACAACTATCACGTACGCGCAGTCAGTCTTTTCCGCCTTGATGGTGAGCGTCCCGGCAATCGTGGGCATCGAGATCTCGAATGGATCAATCTGCCCAGCGTCCAGCTCGCCTAAAGACGTCTGCGCGCGGGCAAGACGAACCTGCGAACTGGACCCCGATGGGGCGGCGCTGGACTCCGACGGGGCATCGGATTGCCGAGTGAACCTACATCCGCCAAAACAGGCTACTGCACATGCTACGCAAAGGCTAACGGGGCACAGGGCGAATCTCGGGTCAATCATGGTCAGAATACACAATTCAGGCTAACAGATCAGGCACCAGGCGCATAGCCTAGAGCACCGAACATAATGAAACCGCTTTGAATGCTGCGAGTTACGCGGCATGCCGAAGGATGAAGTGAATGCCTTCGAGGTTCTGAATGGCAGCCGCACGGCGCAGGTCGAAGAGGTTTCTGCGAACGCCTACATACCGAGCGCGATAGCCCTTGCGGGCTGCGATGTGGGCGAGCGCATGTTCGACGTAGGTTCTTTGGCGTAAGACAGCGCGACCTGGCTTGGTTTCCTGGAGCTTACGAAACATCTTCTGGCGGTTTTCGTCAACGGCAATCGAAACGGTCCTACCTTTGCCCGAGGCAGCTTGCGTGCACTTGGAGCGCAGGGCGCGTAGCCCGCAGGCTTCTGGATCGAAAAGGACGGTTTCACCCGGCTCGAATGGCTCTGTTTCCCCTGCCGGGCATGTGATCGTTTGGGAACGCAGATCGATATTGAAGTCTCGTTTTGTGAATAGACCGGGACGATGAGCGAGTTGTGCCCAGGGTTTCGCCAGCACGTTGCCGCCAGCCGCGAACACCTCGTCGACGACGGGACTGTTAACGTAGCCGCGGTCGATATGCAATTCGACAAGACGTAGCTTCTGGTGTCGAATGTCTTCGGCGATGGGCACGACAGCTTCTTCCTCAGGCCTATTGGCGGGCGTAACGGCGCAAGCGACAATGGCGTGAAAGTCGAGGTCGCGAGCGATGTGCTCCTTGTAGCCGTCAAAGCGTTTGGCTTTGCTCTTGCGGCCGTGTCGCATTTCAGCGTCTTGAATCGAGATGCGACGGTCGGGAGCGACCCCAATGCGAATCTGAGTTGACCCACTCTGGGATGTCTCAAGGTCCTGATCGCGCACCTGTGTAATGGCATCAATATAGGGGCGCAGCGGCTCAGAAACAACCTCATCCAGGTGCCGATCCACCCAGCGTTGCAGCGAGGACACCTGGCGCTCTACGACCTCAATCGCCATCGCCTTCTGCTTGGGATCACTCCAGGCGGCTAAGGCAACCAAACCTCCTTGTGTAG